>JBBWZH010000406.1:0-3497 GCA_039648995.1 Mycobacteriales bacterium | reverse complement strand
CTGTGCGCGGAGGTGTTCCCGACGGAGCCGGTGCCGGCCCGCGCGAAGCGGTTGGTCGAGGAGATCTTCCAGACGCCGGCCGACGGCGACGGCGAGAACCCGGATCCCGAGGGCGCTGCCTGATACCGGTTCACCTGTCGGTAGGTCGGCCGGGTGGGCGGGCCGCACCGCGGACGGCCACCGGGCGCAACCGACGATCCGCACCGGCCCGACGGAGCACGACCGGCCCGGGGCGATGGTGGTGGCCGGGTCAGCGGGTCGGTTCGCGCCGCGGGTCAGGGAGTGCCGGGCGGGGTGCGGAGCCGTTGGGGGTCCAGGGTTCGAGGTCGGCCGGGGCGAGGCGCGGTAGCGCGGCGGTCACGATCTGCCAGGCGCGGTCCAGGCCGGCGGCCAGGCAGCCGTCGACCACGGCGGCCGTGCCGAGCGCGCTGACCCGCAGCTCGGGCAGCACCGGGGCGAGGTGGCGCACCTCGGCGGCGACCGCGGCGAGGAAGCCCTCGGCCTGGCCGACGCCGCCGCCGAGCACGATCAGCTCGGGGTCGGCGACCGCGATCACGGCGGTGATCGCCTTGGCCACCAGTAGAGCCTCGTCCGCGACCACCTTGCCGGCGCGCCCGTCGCCGCTGCCCGCGGCGGCGAACACGGCGCGGGCGGAGACCGGCCCGCGCATCCCGGCCCGGCGGGCGGCCCGGACGATGCCCGCGGCGGACGCGGCCGCTTCCAGGCTGCCGCGGCGGCGGGCGTCGGACGCGTCGGCCGCGTCGGCGGCGGCGCACACCGGCAGGTAGGCGATCTCGCCGGCGGCCCCGTGCGCGCCGCGGTGCAGTTGGCCGCCGAGCACCAGGCCCATCCCGATGCCGGTGCCGATCGAGACGAACGCGAAGCTGTCCATGTCCTGGCCGTGCCCGTGCGCCCGCTCGGCGAGCGCGGCCGCGTCGATGTCGTTCTCCAGCATCAGGTCGGCCCCGAACGCGGCCCGCAGCTCGGTGAGCACGGTCGGCTGCTCCCACCCCGGCAGGCCACCGGCCAGGCCCAGGGCGTCCCGCCGCGGGTCGTAGACGCCGGGGCAGCCCAGGACGGTCTGGGTCACGTCGGCCGCGGTCAGCCCGGCCGCGCGCAGCAGGTCGCCGGCGAGCTGGCGCAGCGCGGCGACCCGTTCGGCGGCGCCGCTGGCCGCGCGCACCCGCAGCTCCTGCTGCGCCCGGCGGGTGCCGGCCAGGTCGACGATCGCGCCGCGCAGGAACTGGCTGCCGACGTCCAGGCCGAGCACGAACCCGGCCTCCGGCCGCACCTCGTAGAGGATCGCGGCGCGGCCGGGCGCGCCGGTGCGTACGCCGGAGGAGCGGATCAGCCCGGCCCGCTGCAGGTTCGCCAGCGCCAGCGAGACGGTCGGCTTGGACAGCCGGGACATCCGGGCCAGGTCCGGCCGGGACACCTCGCCGATGCGCCGGATGTGGTCCAGCAGCAGCTGCTCGTTCAGCACCCTGATCAGCTGCTGGCGAGCCGGCGAGCCGGCTCTGGTCAGTGTCACCGGTTGACCTCCTCGCCGACGGTGCCAGGCCACCCTGTCAGAACTCTTGCAGTCCGGTGATTGGAAGTCTACTTTCCTAACATCCAACCGGTCCACCGGTCACGAGGAGCCTGCCGATGCTGTCGCCGGTCGTACTCGCGCTCGACTTCGGCGGCAGCAAGATCGCCGCCGCGGTCGCCGAGGCGACGACCGGGGTGCGGCTCGGCGGCGCGACGGTCCCGACCGTGGTCGCCGACGGCGCGCAGGCCAACCTGGCGGCCGGCATCCAGGTCGGGCGGCAGCTGCTGGACCGGGTCGCGCCCGGTCGCGGGCTCGTGGCGGTCGGCGCGTGCACGTTCGGCATCCCGACCGACGACGGCGTGCAGCTGGCCCCGGCCGTGCCCGGCTGGGGCGACCTGCGGCTGGGCCATGAGCTGCGCCGGGCGTTCGCCGGCGCGGAGATCCGGCTGGCCACCGACGTGAAGGCGGCCGCGCAGGCGGAGGCCGAGTGGGGCGCGCTGGTCGGCTGCGACCCGGCCGTCTACCTCAACCTCGGCACCGGCCTGGCGGCCGCGATCGTCGTCGACGGCACGGTGCTGGCCGGCCGGCACGGCGCCGCCGGCGAGATCGGCTACAACCTCCGCCAGCTGCCGGACGTCGGCCGCCGGCTGGCCGACCGGATGCCCCTGGAGGACGCGGTCAGCGGCCTCGCCCTGCGCCGCATCGCCAGCACGCTCGACCTGCGCCCCGGCCCGGCCGCCGCGAACGGCCCCGGCGCGGCCGCGGTGTTCGCCGCGGCCGCGACCGTCCGGCGGGCCGGCGACCGGGTCGGCGCGTTCGTGTCCGAGCTGGCGTTCCACCTGGTGAACCTGGCCATCGCGATCGATCCGGTACGGATCGCGGTGGGCGGCGGCATGGTGCGGTCGTGGGGGCAGCTGCACGGCCGGTTGCGGGCGGCACTGGACGCGGCGGTGCCGTTCCCGCCGGAGCTGGTGGTGGCCGCCTTCCCGCACGACGCGCCGCTGATCGGCGCCCTCGCGCTCGCCACCGCCGCGGCCCGGGCCGCGGCCAGCCAGGAGGCAACCGCATGACACGCGCCATGCTCCACGTCTGGGCGGGGAACGCCCGCAGCCGAAAGGACTCAGGATGAGGCGCACCACGATGCTCGCCGCCACGGGCATGACGCTGGGCCTGCTGCTGGCGGCCTGTAGCAGCAACAATTCCACCTCCACCGCGAACAACGGCACCGGCAGCAACGCCAAAGAAGGCAGCACCACCGACAAGGCCAACCACAAGCAGGGCGGCACGCTGACGATCGCCAACGTCGGTGGCCAGACCTGGACCTGCCACTTCAACCCGTTCAACCCGGCGGTGAACCCGCAGGCGCTGGGGTTCGTCTACGAGCCGCTCGTATACGTGAACCTGTTGCAGGACCAGAAGGAGACGCCGATGCTGGCGAGCTCCTACCAGTGGTCGGCGGACAAGAAGTCGATCGTGTTCACCGTCCGGGACGGCGTGCAGTGGAATGACGGGCAGCCGTTCACCGCGGACGATGTCGCGTACACGTTCCAGCTGATGAAGAAGGTGCCGGCGCTCGACCTGTACTCGCTGTGGACCGGCGCCGGTCTCACCGACGCGACGGCCAGCGGCAACAAGGTCACGCTGACGTTCAAGCAGGTGGCTTCGCCGTACTTCTTCAATTTCGCCAACCAGGTCGGCATCGTGCCGAAGCACATCTTCTCCACCGGCGCCGCGGCCGAGCACCCGGACACCTGGGACGACCCGAACCCGGTCGGCACCGGGCCGTTCAAGATCAGCCCGTGCAGCGCGAACAACATCCAGTACGTCGCCAACCCCACGTACTGGCAGCCGGGAAAGCCGTACCTGCAGAAGGTGGAATACCCGGCGTACCTGGACAACGGGCCGGCGAACCTGGACCTGGCCAACGGCAAGGCGCAGTGGGGCAGCCAGTTCATCCCGAACATCA
>JBBWZH010000393.1:0-14720 GCA_039648995.1 Mycobacteriales bacterium | reverse complement strand
GTCGAGGGCAAGGTCGACGAGATCGCCCAGCAGGGCGCCGGCGACCAGGGCCTGATGTTCGGCTTCGCGGTGAACGAGACGCCCGAGCTGATGCCGCTGCCGATCGCGCTGGCGCACCGGCTGGCGCAGCGGCTGACCGCGGTCCGCAAGAACGGCACCGTCCCGTACCTGCGGCCCGACGGCAAGACGCAGGTGACCATCGAGTACGCCGAGGGCCGGCCGGTCCGCCTCGACACGGTCGTGGTCTCCTCGCAGCACGCGGCCGACATCGACCTGCGCACGCTGCTCGAGCCGGACGTCGCCGAGCACGTCATCGAGCCCGAGCTGGCCACCCTCGACCTCGTCACCGAGGGCTACCGGCTGCTGGTCAACCCGACCGGCCGGTTCGAGATCGGCGGCCCGATGGGCGACGCCGGCCTCACCGGCCGCAAGATCATCGTGGACACCTACGGCGGCATGGCCCGGCACGGCGGCGGCGCCTTCTCCGGCAAGGACCCGTCCAAGGTCGACCGGTCCGCCGCGTACGCGATGCGCTGGGTGGCCAAGAACGTGGTCGCCGCGGGCCTGGCCACCAAGTGCGAGGTGCAGGTCGCGTACGCGATCGGCAAGGCCGAGCCGGTCGGCCTGTTCGTGGAGACGTTCGGCACCGAGGCCGCCGACCCGGAGCGGATCCAGGCCGCGGTCACCGAGGTCTTCGACCTGCGCCCGGCAGCGATCATCCGCGACCTCGACCTGCTCCGCCCGATCTACAGCAGGACGTCCGCCTACGGTCACTTCGGCCGCGAGCTGCCCGAGTTCACCTGGGAGCGCACCGACCGCGCCGACGACCTCAAGCGCCTCGTCCTGAGCTAGCACGACGGGCGAAGCCCGCTCGCCCTTACGCGAGCCGGGGTCGCGCGAGCCCCCCGATGCGTATGGCGCCGGTTCGCGACCTGCTGGGTCCGCGGGCCGGCGCCGTCGCGCGCCAGAGCGCGTACGGCGGTCCGTGACCTGACCGGGTCGTCGGACCGGCACCGCCGCGGCTTGGCCCGGTCGCTAGACGGTGATGAGCGGGAGTGCCGGGTCGAGCCGCCGGAGGTCGTCCGGGTCGGTCGTGAGGACCGCTTGCGCGGTGCGGCGGGCACAGAGCACGACGTGGGCATCGACGACGTCGGACGTGCCGCTGGCGGCGAGCAGTCGGCCGACGTGGACCGCGTCGACCCGGTCGATCGGCACGACGTCGGTGGTCGGTTGGCGGATCAAGCGGGCCAGCCGGGCCTGCCGACTCGGATCGCGGACCGCCTGGGCGAGCGCGCCGGCCGGGATGGTCAACCGGCTGCCCCGTTCTGTGGCCCTGGCCAGCAGCACGACCACCTGGCGGCTGTTCCGGTCGAGGGCGATCAGGCCGCCCGTGTCGAAGGTCAGACCGCCGCTCACGCCGCGGGCCGCTTGCCCTTCCCGGGCGACGTACCGAGGATCCGGTCGGCCCAGGCGCGCTCCTCCGCGGTGAGGTCGCCGCCGGTCTCGGCAAGAGCCCTGGCCAGCGTCGCACCCCAGCCGGCAATGTCGTCGACGGCTACGGCCACCGCGTGCTGGACGAAGCCCGACACACTGGCGGCCTTGCCCTGCCCGACCAGCCGGTGGATCAGCTCCACCTGCTCCTCCGGGAGCGTCACCGTGACCTTCCGCGTCGCCATACCGACCACCATACCGTGGCCGGCTGCGGCGGTGGTGCGGGAGCGGCGCGGTGCGGCCGGTCTGGTAGGACGGTGGTGTGGCCGCTGCTCCTTCTCCGGGCACCGGCGCGGGGGGTCCGGCCGGTGCTGACGGCCTGCCGTTGGCGTTGCCGGAGCCGCCGGCGCGCGAGGTACCCGCGCGCGCGGCGACCGGGCCGGCGAGGGCGGGGCGGGGCAGGCCGGGCTCGCGGCCGGAGGTTCGGGAGGCCGCGGCGCGGGACCCGGTCGCGCAGGTCGCGGTGGACGTACCGCTGCCGCACCTGGACCGCCCGTTCGACTACCTGGTACCGACAGTGCTGGACGAGGCGGTGCGGCCCGGGTCGCGGGTGCGGGTGCGGTTCGCCGGGCAGTTGGTGGACGGCATCGTGCTGGACCGGGTGGCCGACTCCGGCCATGAGGGCAGGCTGGCGTTCATCGAGCGGGCGACCTCGGCCGAGCCGGTGCTCAGCCCCGAGATCGCCGCCCTCGCCCGCGCCGTCGCCGACCGCTGGGCCGGCTCGCTGCCCGACGTCCTGCGCCTCGCTCTCCCGCCGCGGCACGCCCGCGTCGAGGCGGAACCGGCCCCGCCGCCCGCCCCGCCCACCGGTCCGGCCGACCCGCCGGGGGATGGTCGGGCGGGGGCCGCGTGGGGGCGGTACGCGGCGGGGGCGGCCTGGCTGCGGGCGGTGCGGGATGGGCGACCGGCCCGGGCGGTGTGGTCGGCGCTGCCCGACGAGGACTGGCCGGCGCGGGTCGCCGAGGCGGTATGGACCGCGCGGGCGGCCGGGCGGGGCGCGCTGGTGGTGCTGCCCGATCACCGCGACCTGGCCCGGGTGGACGTGGCGCTGGCCGCGGCGCTGGGCGTGGGCGGGCATGTCGCGCTGTCGGCCGATCTCGGTCCGGCGGAGCGGTACCGGCGCTGGCTGGCGGTGCGGCGCGGTGCGGTCGGTGCGGTCGTCGGGGCGCGGGCGGCCGCGTTCGCGCCGGTCGCCGACCTGGGCCTGATCGTGCTCTGGGACGACGGCGACGACCTGCACGCCGAGCCGCGGGCGCCGTACCCGCACGCGCGCGAACTGCTGGTGCTGCGGGCCCACCTGGCCGGCGCGGCGATGCTGCTCGGCGGCTACGCGCGGACGGCCGAGGCGCAGGTCCTGGTCGAGTCCGGCTGGGCGCACGAGGTGGTGGCCGGGCGGGCGACGGTCCGCGCGGTCGCGCCGCGGGTGGTCGCGGTCGGCGACGAGGTCGAGGTGGCCCGCGACCCGGCCGCTCGCAGCGCCCGGCTGCCGTCGGTGGCCTGGCGGGCGGCCGGTGAGGCGCTCGCCGCCGGCGCGCCGGTGCTGGTACAGGTGCCGCGCCGCGGCTACCGCCCGGTGCTGGCGTGTGCCCGCTGTCGCACCCCGGCCCGCTGCCGGCACTGCCACGGCCCGCTCGCCGCGAGCTCCGGCCACGCCATCCCGGCCTGCCGCTGGTGCGGGCGCCCGGCCGGCCAGTGGGCCTGCCCCACCTGCGCCAACACCACACTGCGCGCGGTCGTCGTCGGCAGCACGCGCACCGCCGAGGAGCTCGGACGCGCATTCCCCGGCACGCCGGTGCGCCTGTCCGGCGCCCTGCTCACCCCACCCGACCCCGAACCGGGACGCACGCCGCCAGGCCCGCCCGGCCGCGCGCCCGGCCGCGCGCCCGGTGGCGAGGCTGGTGGCGCGCCCGGTGGCGACGCTGGCCGCGAGGCCGGCCGCGAGGCTGGCGGCGCGCCCGGCTACGGAGCTGGCGGCGCACCCGGCCGCGAGGCCGGCCGCGAGCCCGGCGGCCAGGCCGGCCGCGAGCCCGGCGGCGAGGTCGTCCGCGGGCCCGGCCGCGAGGCTGCCCGCGAGGCCGTCCGCGGGCTGAGCCCGGGGACGCCACCCTCCACCGGCGGGTCCGGACGGGCAGCGAGCACCGGCCCTGGGGGCGACGCGGCGTCCGGCCCCCCGGCGGCCCGGAAGCGGGGGCGTGCGGCCGAGCGGGGCGGCGTGCTGGCTACGGTCCCGGCGGCGCCCGCGTTGATCGTCGCGACGCCGGGGGCCGAGCCGGTGGCTGAGGGGGGGTACGGGGCGGCGTTGCTGCTGGACGGGTGGGCGATGCTGAGCCGGCCGGACCTGCGTGCCGCCGAGGAGACGCTGCGCCGCTGGATGAACGCGGCCGCCCTGGTCCGGCCGGCCGCGGCGGGAGGGCGGGTGATCGTAGGCGCGGACGGCGGGCTGGCCGTGGTGCAGGCGCTGGTCCGCTGGGACGCCGGCTGGTTCGCGGCCCGGGAGCTGGCCGAGCGGTCCGAGCTGGACTTCCCGCCGGCCGCACGGTTCGCCAGCCTGACCGGCACCCCGGCCGCCGTCGCCGACCTGCTCGACGCCGCCCGGCTGCCGCCCACGGCCGAGCTGCTCGGACCGGTGCCGGCCGGGCCGCTGCCCGGGGCACCGGCCGGCGAGGAGACCGAACGCCTCCTCGTCCGCACGTCCCGCTCCGACGGCCCGGCCCTGGCCCGCGGCCTGCACGACGCCGCCGCCGTTCGCAGCGCCCGCAAGGCCCCCCAGCCGGTCCGCATCCAACTCGACCCGCTCGAACTCCTCTAGGACGCCTACCCGGCCGGCCGGCGGCTGTGCACGTGGTCCGGTCTGCTGCGGTACCGCCACGGATGGCCGTCGTACGAGCCGGAAACCGGTCGATACGTCTACTCCTGGGCAGCGTGATGCCCGCTCCGGACGCCGGCGGCATACGGGTCCGGCCACCCGGGCCGGCGCCGACTCCTTACACTGGTGACCCGCCAGCTCCCTCCGGGGAAGCACGCCGTCCGGAAAGCAGGGTGCCGTCGTGACCGTCCAGCCGATTCGCCTGTTCGGCGACCCGGTCTTGCGCACCCCGGCCGACCCGGTGGTCGACTTCGACAAGGAGCTCCGGACGCTCGTCGCGGACCTGTTCGAGACGATGCTGGACGCCCCCGGTGCCGGCCTGGCAGGGCCGCAGATCGGGGTCAGTCTGCGCGTCTTCACGTACCACCTCGACGACGACGAGCACGGCCACCTCGTCAACCCGGAGCTGTCGTTCCCGGACCAGGAGGAGCAGGACGGTCCCGAGGGCTGCCTGTCGATCCCGGAGCTGTCGTGGGACTGCAAGCGCCGGCTGCACGTGATCGCGACCGGCATGAACATGTACGGCGACCCGGTCACGATCAACGGCAGCGAGATGCTCGCGCGCTGCATCCAGCACGAGACCGACCACCTGGACGGCGTCCTGTTCGTCGACCGGCTCGACCCGGAGACCCGCCGCCGCGCGCTGGCCGAGATCCGCGCCGCCGAGTGGGCCGGCGACCCGATGCCGTCGGTGAGGCTGAGTCCGCATCCGACCCTCGGGCGGGCGCTCTGAGGCTCGTCTTCGCCGGTACGCCGGCTGTCGCGTTGCCCTCGCTGCGGGCGGTGCTGGCGTCCCGGCACGAGCTGGTCGCGGTCGTGACCCGGCCGGACGCGCCGGCCGGCCGGGGCCGGGCGACGCAGCCGTCGCCGGTGGCCGCGCTGGCCCGCGAAGCCGGGCTGGCGGTGCTCAGCCCGGCCCGTCCGCGCGAGCCCGAGTTCCTCGACCGGCTGCGGGCGCTCGCCCCGGACTGCTGCCCCGTGGTCGCGTACGGTGCGCTGGTGCCGCGGGCCGCGCTGGACATCCCGCCACGCGGCTGGGTGAACCTGCACTTCTCGCTGCTGCCGGCCTGGCGCGGCGCCGCCCCGGTGCAGGCGGCCGTGCTGTACGGCGACGCGGTCACCGGCGCGACCACCTTCCGGCTGGAGGAGGGCCTGGACACCGGCCCCGTCTTCGGCGTGCTCACCGAGTCGATCCGCCCCCGGGACACCTCCGGTGAGCTGCTCGAGCGCCTCTCGCACGCCGGCGCCGAGCTGCTCGTGGCCACGCTGGACGGCATCGAGGACGGTTCGCTGGAGGCCCGGCCGCAGCCGGCCGAGGGCGTCTCGTCCGCCCCGAAGATCACCGTCGAGGACGCGCAGGTGGACTGGTCCGCGCCGGCGCTGCGGGTGGACCGGCTGATCCGCGCCTGTACCCCGGCGCCCGGCGCCTGGACGACGCTCGGCGCCGACCGGCTCAAGCTGGGGCCCGTGCTCCTGCTCGGGTCCGATGTGGACGCGCTGGCGCCCGGCGAGATCTCGGCCGGCCGGCACGCCGTCCTGGTCGGCACCGGCAGCGCCCCGGTGCAGCTGGGCGAGGTCCAGCCCCCGGGCAAGCGCCCGATGCCCGCCGCC
Source organism: Mycobacteriales bacterium (assembly GCA_039648995.1). GTDB lineage: Bacteria > Actinomycetota > Actinomycetes > Mycobacteriales > CADCTP01 > JBBWZH01. The sequence goes on along the minus strand of JBBWZH010000393.1, from coordinate 8,752 downwards.
GACTGGGCCCGCGGCGCCCGACCCGTCCCCGGCACCCGCCTTGGCTGACCACCCCGCCCCGCGCCACGGCAGCCCGCCCGGCACCGGCCGACCGGTCCCGCCCTCCGGCGACCCGGGCAACGCCCGGGACCCGTCCACGAGCCAGAGCCCCGCCCCCGGCCGCCGCGACGCCCCGGCCCGCGCCGGCAGCCGCGGTGATCCCGGTCGGGCCGGCAGCCGGGACGGCCGATCCGGCGCCGGAGCAGGCCGCGACGATCAGCTCCGCACGGGCCGCCGGGACGATCAGCGCCGTGCCGGTGGTCGCGATACCCCGTCCCGGGCCGCAAGCCGGGACGGCCGGGCCGATCAAGGTCGGGCCGGTGGTCGCGATGCCCCGTCCCGGGCCGCAAGCCGGGACGGTCGGGCCGATCCCGGCCGGGCCGATCGAGGTCGGGCCGATCAGGGTCAGGCCGGTGGTCGCGATGCCCCGTCCCAGGCCGCTAGCCGGGACGGCCGATCCGGCGCCGGCCGGGCCGATCCCGGCCAGGCCGGGCAGGGTCGGGCCGGGCAGGGTCGGACCGGGCAGGGTCGGACCGGTGGGCGGGATAAGCAGGCTCCCAACGGCGGTCGGACGGCGCCCCCCGATCTGGCCCGGCGGGCGGCGTATGACCTGCTCGGCGCGGTGCGCGAGCGCGGGGCGTACGCGAACCTGGCGCTGCCGGCCTTGCTGCGCGAGCGGGGGCTGACCGGCCGGGACGCCGCGTTCGCCACCGAGCTGAGCTACGGCGCGCTGCGCGCGCAGGGCACGCTGGACGTGATCATCGCCAAGGCGGCCGGCCGGCCCGCGACCGAGATCGACCCGCCGGTGCTGGACGTGCTCCGGCTCGGCGCGTACCAGTTGCTGCGCACCCGGGTGCCGCCGCACGCGGCCGTCTCGGAGACGGTGGCGCTGGCTCGGGCGGCGGTCGGGCCGCGCCCGGTCGGGTTCGTGAACGCGGTGCTGCGCCGGGTCGCCGAGCGCGACGAGGAGGCCTGGCTGACCGCGGTCGCCCCGCCGTACAGCAGCGACCCGATCGGCAACCTCGCGATCCGGTACGCCCACCCGCAGTGGATCGTGGCCGCGTTCGCCGACGCGCTCGGCGGCGACCTGGCCGAGGCCGGCCGCGCGCTGGCCGCCGACGACAGCCGCCCCGAGACCCACCTGGTCGCCCGCCCCGGCCGTATCGACCGGGACGAGCTGGCCACGCTGGCCGGCGGCGAGCCCGGCCCGTGGTCGCCGTACGCGGTGCGGCTGCCGTCCGGCGGCGACCCGGGCGCGCTGGCCGCGATCCGCGACGGCCGCGCCGCCGTGCAGGACGAGGGCAGCCAACTCTGCGCGCTCGCCGCCGTCGCCGCCCCGCTGGACGGCCCGGACGCCCGCTGGCTCGACCTCTGCGCCGGCCCGGGTGGCAAGGCCGCCCTGCTCGGCTCGCTCGCCGCCCTGCGAGCCCACCCGCTCGCCGGCTCCGCCGGCTCCGGCCCCGGCTCCGCCGGCTCCGGCCCCGGCTCGGCCGGCTCCGGCCCCGGCTCGGCCGGCTCCGGCCCCGGCTCGGCCGGCTCCGGCTCCGGCCTCGGCTCCGCCGGCTCCGACTCCGCCCTGGCCGCCCCCGGCTCGGCCCCGGCCGGCGCCGGCGCCGGTCAGAGCGTCCAGGCGCCGCACCTCACCGCGGTCGAGCGCAACCCGATCCGCGCCAGGCTCGTCGCCGGCGCCACCGCCGGCCTGCCGGTCACGGTGCTGCAGGCGGACGGCACCGTCCCGGCCTGGCCGCCGGCCACCTTCGACCGCGTCCTGGTCGACGCCCCCTGCACCGGCCTCGGCGCGCTGCGCAGGCGTCCCGAGGCGCGCTGGCGGCGCCTGCCGACCGACGTACCGAGCCTCACCGCGCTGCAGCGCGCGCTGCTGACCAGCGCCGTCGACGCGACCCGCCCCGGTGGCGTGACCGTCTACGTGACCTGCTCGCCGCATCTGGCCGAGACCCGCGCGGTGGTCGCCGAGGCGTGCCGCCGGCTGCCGGTGGAGCAACTCGACGCCCGCCCGCTGTTCGGCGACCTGCCGGATCTCGGCCCGGGGCCGCACGTACAGCTGTGGCCGCACCGGCACGGCACCGATGCCATGTTCTGCGCGGTGCTCCGGCGCCGATAGGGTTCTTCTCCGTGGAGCCGCTGATCGCGCCGAGCCTGCTCTCGGCGGACTACGCCCGGTTGGCCGACGAGTCCGCGGCCGTCGCGAACGCCGACTGGCTGCACGTCGACGTGATGGACAACCACTTCGTCCCGAACCTCACCATCGGCGTCCCGGTGGTGGCGGCCCTGCGCAAGGCCACCGCCCTGCCGCTGGACTGCCACCTCATGATCGACGACCCGGACCGCTGGGCCCCGCCGTACGCCGAACTGGGCGCCCGCAACGTGACGATCCACGCCGAGGCCGCCGCCGACCCGGCCGGGCTGGCCCGGACGCTGCGTTCCGCCGGCGCGCTGGCCGGCCTGGCGCTCAAGCCGAAGACCCCGCTGGACCCGTACCTGGACCTGCTGCGCGGCTTCGACACGCTGCTGGTGATGACCGTCGAGCCCGGCTTCGGCGGCCAGGAGTTCCTCGCCGAGGTGCTGCCGAAGGTCACCGAGGCGCGCCGCCGCGTCCAGACCGGGCACCTGAAGCTGTTCATCGAGGTGGACGGCGGCATCAACGCCGACACGATCGAGCAGGCCGCCGCGGCCGGCGCCGACGTCTTCGTCGCCGGCTCGGCCGTCTACCACGCCACCGATCCGGCCCGCGCGGTCGACGCCCTGCGCGCCCAGGCCCGCGCCGCCGCTCGCTGACCGGCCCATGCCGGCGCCGGCGGACCACCCGCGAGGAGCCTTGCCTGCCCGGCTACGGATGTCCGGATAATTGCCCGACTCGGACGGGAAGGGGACAGCTAGGTGTTCACCGGGATCGTTGAGGAATTGGGCGAGGTCACCGCGGTGGAGGATCTCGGGGCGGCCGCCCGGCTGGCGGTCCGCGGGCCGGTGGTCGCCGGCGACGCGGAGCCGGGCGCGTCGATCGCGGTGAACGGGATCTGCCTGACCGTGGTGGACGCCGACCAGGCCGGCGGCGGGCTGACGTTCGACGTGATGCGCGAGACGCTGGACCGGTCCTCGCTGGGCGTGCTGAAGCCCGGCGCGCAGGTGAACCTGGAGCGCGCCGCGACGCTGGCCAGCCGGCTCGGCGGGCACCTGGTGCAGGGCCACGTGGACGGCGTCGGGCAGATCCTGGCCCGCAGCCCGGACGAGCACTGGGAGCTCATCACGATCGGTCTGCCCCCGCAGCTGGGCCGGTACGTGGTGGAGAAGGGCTCGATCGCGGTGGACGGGGTGAGCCTCACCGTCGTCTCGGTGACAGCCGAGTCGTTCACGGTGAGCCTGATCCCGACGACGCTGCGGGTCACGACGCTCGGCCAGAAGGCGATCGGGGAGCCGGTCAACCTGGAGGTCGACGTGATCGCCAAGTATGTCGAGAAATTGCTACCGACCGCGTCCGCCGACCGCCCGACCGGGTGATCACCGCCTCTACCAGGTGGCCGTCGCCGCCTCAAGCGCAGTCGTGTCAAACTCGATGCCGAAGCTCGACGCGCTCCGGGGTCGGTGAAATTCCGAACCGGCGGTTACAGTCCGCGACCCGCTCGCTGCCAGCGAGCGGTTGACCTGGTGAAACTCCAGGACCGACGGTCAAAGTCCGGATGGGAGGACGCGCGCGGGTGCGGCATGTCCGCGGGCACCCGCCCGCGGGCGTAGCTCCTGCGCCGCCGGCCGCCCGGCCGGCGCCCATCGCCCCACCGGGGACGGCGAGGCGATGGAGAGGAGCACAGGATGCGGCAAGGCAACGCGGGCCGACCGACGGCGTCGCGCGGCACCGGCGGCGGGCCACGGTTCGCCTCGATCCGGCAGGCGGTCGCGGACATCGCGGCCGGCAAGCCGGTCGTCGTGGTCGACGACGAGGACCGCGAGAACGAGGGCGACCTCGTGTTCGCGGCCGAACACACCACCCCCGAGTTGATTGCGTTCACTATTCGCTACACCAGCGGCGTCATCTGCGTACCCATGGAGGGCGCCGCGCTGGACCGGCTGCGTCTCCCGCTGATGACCGAGCACAGCACCGAGCCGAAGCGGACCGCGTTCACGATCAGCGTGGACGCCCGCGAGGGCGTGACGACCGGGATCAGCGCCGCCGACCGGGCGCGCACGATCCGGGTGCTGGCCGACCCGGCGAAGACCGCGGCCGACCTGACCCGGCCGGGCCACCTGTTCCCGCTGCGGTACGCCGAGGGCGGCGTGCTGCGCCGGGCCGGGCACACGGAGGCGGCGGTCGACCTGGCCCGGCTGGCCGGATTGCTTCCGGTGGGGGTGATCTGCGAGATCGTCAACGACGACGGCAGTATGAAGCGGCTGCCGGAGCTGACCCGGTTCGCCGCCGAGCACGACCTGCGGCTGATCACGATCGCGGACCTGATCCGGTACCGCCGCCGGTTCGAGCCGCAGGTCCGGCGGGTGGTCGAGGCGCGCATCCCGACCCGGCACGGCGAGTTCACCGCGTTCGGCTACGAGTCGCTGGTGGACGGCCGGGAGCACGTGGCGCTGGTCGCCGGCAACGTCAGCGACGGCGCCGACGTGCTCGTCCGGGTGCACTCGGAATGCCTCACCGGTGACGTGTTCGGTTCGCTGCGCTGCGACTGCGGCCCGCAACTGGACGCCGCGCTGGAGGCGGTCGCCGCCGAGGGCCGTGGCGTGGTGCTCTACCTGCGCGGGCACGAGGGCCGCGGCATCGGCCTGCTGCACAAGCTGCAGGCCTACCAGCTGCAGGACCGCGGCGCGGACACGGTCGAGGCCAACCTGAGGCTCGGCCTGCCGGCGGACGCCCGCGACTACGGCACCGGCGCGCAGATCCTCGCCGACCTCGGTATCCGGACCATGCGGCTGCTCACCAACAACCCGGCCAAGCGGGCCGGGCTGGCCGGCTACGGCCTGCGGATCGTCGGCCGGGTGCCGCTGCCGGTGCAGGCCAACCCGGAGAACCTGCGCTACCTGCGCACCAAGCGGGACCGGATGGGTCACCACTTACCCGAGTTACCCGAGTTACCCGAGGCACAGTAGAAGCAGTACGGGCCGGGCCGACGGACCCCCGCCGGCCCGCCACCCAACCCGGCCGCCCCGGCGGTCACCCAACCCGGCCGCCCCAGCGGCCACCGAACCCCGGCCGCCCCGGCGGCCGCCCGCCCCCGGCGGGGGAAGGAGTCGAGCATGAGCGGCGAGGGACGGCCGGACCCGGAGGTGGTGGACGCTGCCGAGCTGCAGTTGGGCGTCGTCGCCGCGCGCTGGCACCGCGAGCTCACCGACCTGCTGCTGGAGCGGTCGCTGGCCGCGGCCAAGGCGTGCGGGGTGGCCGAGCCGGTGGTGGTCCGGGTGGCCGGCACGATCGAGTTGCCGGTGATCTGCCAGGAGCTGGCCCGCCGGCTGGACGCGGTGGTCGCGCTCGGCGTGGTCATCCGCGGCGGCACACCCCACTTCGAGTACGTCTGCGACGCGGTGACCGCCGGGCTGACCCGGGTCGGGCTGGACGAGGGCACCCCGATCGGCAACGGCGTGCTGACGTGTGACACGGTGGAACAGGCGACGGACCGGGCCGGCGGGCCGGGCAGCCGGGAGGACAAGGGCTGGGAGGCCACCGTGGCGGCGCTGGACGCCGCTCTGGTGCTGCAGGGCCTGCGTCACCCGGCCCGGCACACCGGTTTCTGACCGCCGCCCGAGACCGCCGCAGGAGACCCGGCCCGTCGAAAGGCCCGCCCGTGCTGTCGCTGGTGCTGCCCAAGGGATCGCTGGAGAAGGCCACCCTCGACCTGTTCGACGCCGCCGATCTCGCCGTCCGGCGCGGGTCGGACCGCGACTACCACGCCGCGATCGACGATCCGCGGATCGACCGGGTGCGCTTCCTGCGCCCGCAGGAGATCCCGCAGTACGTCGAGCAGGGCCTGTTCGACGTCGGCATCACCGGCCGCGACTGGATCACCGAGACCGACGCGGACGTGGTCGGGCTGTCCGAGCTGCAGTACAGCCGCGCCACCGCGCAGCCGGTCCGGGTGGTGCTCGCCGTGCCGAAGGACGCGCCCTGGCAGACCCCCGCCGACCTGCCCGAGGGCGTCCGGATCTCCACCGAGTTCCCGTCGCTGACCCGGCGGTTCCTGGAGCAGCACGGGGTCAAGGCCGTGGTGGTGCCCTCCTACGGGGCGACCGAGGCCAAGGTGCCCGACATCGTGGACGCGATCGTCGACCTCACCGAGACCGGCTCGTCGCTGCGCAAGAACGGGCTGCGCATCCTGGACACGCTGCTGACCAGCTACACCGAGCTGGTCGCGAACCGGGCCGCGTACGGCGAGCCGGCCAAGCGGGCCGCGATGGAGGACATCGCGCTGCTGCTGCGCGGCGCGATCCTGGCCCGGCAGCACGTGCTGGTGAAGCTGAACGTGGCCGCCGCCGACCTGTCCGGCGTGCTGGCGGTGATGCCGGCGGCCACCTCGCCGACGCTCATGCCGCTCGCGTCCGGGGAGCACTCGGCGGAGGAGGCGGTCGTGCCCACGACCGGGGTGAACACGCGCATCCCGGCGCTGTAGGCGGCCGGCGCCTTCGACATCCTCGAGCTGCCCATCTCCAAGATCGTCGAGTAGCGCCCGCGATGACCGATCCGGGGCGGGCCGAGCGGGCCGGGGCGCCGGCGGGGCCGCCCGCCGAGCCTGCCGGGTCGCCGCCGACCGCGTCGGCCGGGCCGGCGAGCGAGGTACGGGCCCGGCCGGAGCGGCTGCGCCGCTGGTCGGCGCTGGTCGCCGGCGCGCTGGTGCTGATCTCGGTCGTGGTCACGCTGGTGTCCAGCAGGGCGTCCAACGGCGAGCGGTTCGGCGCGGCGGACCGGATCGCGCTGTTCGGGATCGGCCTGCTGCTGGCCGTCGCCGTGCTGCAGTTGCGCCGGCCGACGCTGGTGGCCGACCGGCGCGGGCTGCGGGTGCGCAACCTGGGCGGCGAGCGGGTGGTGCCGTGGCAGCTGGTCAGGGCGGTGTCGGTGCCCGGCCGGGCGCTCTGGGCGCAGCTGGACCTGGTCGAGGACGAGACCGTGCCGCTGCTGGCCGTGCAGGTCGCCGACGGTGCCCGGACCGTCGCCACGGTCCGGGCGCTGCGCGATCTGCTGGCCCGGTACGGCGCCACGCAGTAGCCGGCCCGATACACCTCGCGCGGGGCGAACACTCCATTTGTTCCCCGTGACTGCTATCCTCGACGCGCGACCGGCTCCCGCCATCCAGCGGGAGCATGCAAGAGGAGCCTCGCTCCCACCCGATCCGCCCTCGGGCGGCCGGGTCCGGTCCGCCCCGGTGGTTTCCACCGAGGCGTGTGGTGTCGTGGCCGTATGGCCCCGGCGCCCTGACCGGTCGAGTGCGGCCCCGCGAGCAGTGGCTCGCGGGGCTCTCGTCGTTTCGGCGGGCGCCCCGCGGTACGGCCGCCATCCAGCTCACAAGGAGGCCCCATCAGCAATAGCAATGAGCCCCGGATCAACGACCGGATCCGAGTTCCCGACGTGCGACTCGTCGGTCCCGAGGGCGAGCAGGTTGGCATCGTGCGCATCGAGGATGCGCTTCGGCTGGCCCAGGAGGCGGGTCTCGACCTCGTCGAGGTCGCCCCGATGGCCCGCCCGCCTGTCTGCAAGCTCATGGACTACGGCAAGTTCAAGTACGAGAGCGCGCAGAAGGCGCGTGAGGCGCGGCGCAACCAGACCCTCACCGTCATCAAAGAGATGAAGCTCCGGCCGAAGATCGACCCGCACGACTACGCGACCAAGAAGGGTCACGTCGAGCGGTTCCTCAAGCAGGGCGACAAGGTCAAGGTCACGATCATGTTCCGGGGCCGCGAGCAGTCCCGGCCCGAGCTCGGGTTCCGGCTGCTGCAGCGGTTGGCGGACGACGTCATCGAACTGGGCTTCGTCGAGTCGCCGGCGCGTCAGGACGGCCGGAACATGATCATGGTAATGGCCCCGCACAAGAGCGCGAAACCGGTTCGGGCACGGACCTCCGCCACATCCGACCCAGCTGCCGAAAGCGCGGCTGAGCCCCTGGGCGATGCTGGGCCGACTGCGGTCCAGAGCGCCCCCTGAAGGAAGACGAACCATGCCCAAGAACAAGACCCACAGTGGTGCTTCGAAGCGTTTCCGGCTGACCGGCACGGGCAAGGTCATCCGGCAGCGCGCGAACCGCCAACACCGCTTCGAGCACAAGCCCAGCACGCAGACCCGCCGCCTGGACGGCACGGTGGTCGTGTCCGGTGCGGACGCCCAGAAGGTTCGGCGCCTGCTCGGTAAGTAGCGATCTGGACGCAGGCCGACTGACCCCTCCCCCTGTGGCCTGCTCGACCATGTCTGCCGTCGGCAACAGCGCGACGGCCGGGGATACGCGGATGAACGCAGCCCGGTGCTGATCCGGCGCGGCGCTTGAAGACGAAGGACAGGTATACCCGTGGCACGCGTGAAGCGGGCGGTCAACGCCCAGAAGAAGCGCCGGAGCACGCTGGCGGCGGCGAGCGGCTACCGCGGTCAGCGGTCCCGCCTCTACCGCAAGGCCAAGGAGCAGTTGCTGCACTCGGCGACGTACTCCTACCGCGACCGCAAGGCGCGCAAGGGCGACTTCCGGCAGCTGTGGATCACCCGGATCAACGCCGCGGCCCG
>JBBWZH010000387.1:0-12235 GCA_039648995.1 Mycobacteriales bacterium | reverse complement strand
TCGCGCAGGTGCTCGAGTTGGTGGATCTCACCGACCGGGCCCGGGACCGGGTCGAGGGGTACTCCCGCGGCATGCGCCAGCGCCTGCACATCGCGCGCGGCCTGCTGCACGACCCGCCGGTGGTGTTCCTGGACGAACCCACGATCGGGGTCGACCCGGTGGCCGCCCGGGACCTGCGGGCCGCGGTGACCTCTCTCGTCCAGGCCGGCAAGACCGTGCTGCTGACGACCCACTACATGTTCGAGGCCGACGCGCTCTGCGACCGGATCGGGGTGATCGCGGCGGGCCGGCTGTTGGCCGAGGGGACCCCGCGGGAGCTGAAGGCGCGGGTCGCCGACCGCACCGTCGTCGAGATCGAGGCGTACGGGGTGACCACCGCCACCGTCGAGGACCTTCGCCGGGTGCCCGGCGTCACGGCGGTATCGGTGCAGGAACGGGACCAACTGCAACTCCTCCAGGTGCAGTCGGCCACCGGGCTGGAGCTCACCCAGACGCTGCTGGCCCGGTTCAACGGCGCCCGCGTCGGCCGGGTGGCCACCCGCGAGCCGACGCTGGAGGACGCCTACGTGGACGTCGTCACCAAGGGAGTCGTCACCGCGGGAACGGCCGGATGACCGCGGGCGCGACCCCGGTCGCCGTCGCCCCGCTGCGGCTGGTCGTCCGCTGCTGGCTGGCACACCTGAAGTACCTGATGTCATCGGGTTTCTTCGTGGCGGTGTCCTCGGTCCAACCGGTGATCTTCGCGACGATCGCCTTCTACCTGTTCCGCGCCGGGGATCGGCCGACCAGCCTGGTCTACGCCGCGATCGGCGCCGGGATGCTCAACCTCTGGTCCACCACGCTGATCGGCTCGGGCCAGGCACTCACCCTGCTGCGCACCGCGGGCCTGCTGGAGTTGCTCGTCGCCGCGCCGGCGCCGTTCGTGCTCGTCCTCGCGCCGATCACCGTCGCCACCGCCACCGTCGGCCTGTACGCGATGGTGGCCACGCTGCTGTGGGGCTGGCTGCTGTTCGACATCCCGCTGCACATCGAGCATCCGCTGCTGCTGGTCCTGGCCGTGCCGGTGACCGTCTTCGGGCTCGGCATGCTCGGCACGGTCCTGGCCTCGGTCTTCGTCCGGTTCCGGTACGCCAATGCGCTGACCAACCTGTTCGACTACCCGGTCTGGCTGATCTCGGGCATGTTGGTGCCGGTCGACCTCCTGCCGCACTGGGCACGCCCGCTGTCCTGGCCGCTCCCGTCGACCTGGGGCGTGCGGGCGGTCCGCGACTCGGTGCTCGGTGGCCGGCCGCTGACCGCGATCGGTATCTGTTTCGCGCTCGGGGTCGGGTATCTCGGCCTCGGCGTGCTCACCGTCCGGACGTTCGAACTGGCCGCCCGCCGGCACGCGTCCCTGGCGCTGGCATGAGGTCGCTGCGGATCTTCCTCTTCGGCGGGCTGCTTTCCTACCGGGCCCTGTTCAACTGGATCCGTCCGTCGATCTACATCCCGACCATGCTCGGGAAGCCGCTGTTCCAGATGATGTTCTTCACCTATCTGGGCCGGTACAGCGCGGTCGCCGACGACCGGTTCTTCATCGTCGGCAACGCCGTGCAGGCATCCGCTATCGCCGGGATATTCGGGATGGTCATGTCGCTGGCCAACGAGCGTGAGTTCGGCACCCTCTCCGCGGTCCTGGCCACGCCGGCGAACCGCGTCGCGCTGTTCTTCGGCCGGGCGGTGCCGGTGATAGCCAACGGCTTGTTCATTTCGCTGTTCGTGTTCGGGGCCGGCATCGTCCTGCTGGGTTTCCGGATGCCGTTGGCCACGGTGCCGGCGCTCGCCGCCACGGTGGCGCTCACCATCGCCTCCTGCGCCATGTTCGGCCTGGCGTTCGGCTCGGTGGCGCTGCGGGTCCGGGACCTGTGGGTCGGCTCCAACCTGACCTACGTGCTGATGCTGCTGGTATGCGGCGTCAACGTGCCGCTGTCCGTCCTGCCCGGATGGTTGGCCGCGGTAGGGCGGGCGCTGCCGCTGACGCACGGCATCGAGGCCGCCCGCCAACTCGCCGCGGGCGCCGACATGGCGGACGTGGCCGGCCTGATCGGCCGCGAGGCGCTCATCGGCTCGGTCTACGCCGCCGTGGGGTACGGGCTGCTGCGCCTGTTCGAGACGGAGAGCCGGCGCCGGGCCTCGTTGGACCGGATCTAGCCGCCACCAGGGCGGAGCGAGGGGGTCAGGGTGCCAGCGGGCCGGTCAGGTAGCGCAGTGCGGGCGGGGCGTCACCGCTGCGGTAGAGGACCGCGGTGCCGTTGGCGCCGCCCAGGTTGACGAAGTACTCCCAGGCAGCCGGGCTGGTGGCGGCCGGGTCAGCGACCAGCGGCTGCCAGTCACCCCACGCCGGTGACGCCTGCAGGCAGTCCGGTGCCTGGGTCCAGGACAGGCCGCCGGTGGCGCTCTGCGCGACGATCGCGGCGCGGGCGAACCCGTCGATGGCAACCGTCGGGGGGCCGGCGGCGGTCAGCGTGCCGAGCCGGGTCAGCGGACCACCGCCCGCGCTGGTCGTGGTGGCCACGGCTCCGTCCGACCGGCGCGCGGTGACCAGGGCGTTGGTGCCGCACCCGGTCCCGCCGGCGGGGTTGGCGTAGCTCGCGCCGAGGGACACCCACGGGCTCACCGAGTCCCCTTGCAGGACGGCCAGCTTGGCGGTGCCGGCCCGGTCGACGCCGACCAGGTACGGGTCGTGGCTGAGTGGATCGGCTACCTGGGGGGTGCCGGCGAGCCCGCCGTCGTCGAGCTTGAGCCAGTCGTTGTAGGTACCGGTCGCGCCCGGGCTGCGCCGCCGCCAGAGCGCGCCGTCGGCATCGGTCGCGAGGATCACGAGTGAGTCGGCCACGGTCGCCACGACGGGTGGGGATGCCACCGGGCCGCCCAGGTCAGCCCACGGGCCCCACGGGCCGCCGGGGGTCACCTGCGTGCGGGTCTCGACGTGGCCGTCGGTCCGCAGCGCAACCAGCTGGATCCGTTGGTCCGCCAGCTCGACCAGCGCCGGCCGGCCGGTGTAGCGGTCGTCCCCGGACACCGTCTGCCAGCTCGCACCGTCCACAGTGGCCGGCTCGGGTCGCAGCGCCGTGCGCAGGGTGCCGGCGTTGTCGGTGTAGGCGAACGCCACGCCGTGCTGGTCCGTGTCCAGCGCCGCGGCGGGTGCGAAACGCTCGACCGGCAGCGATGTGCTGTTCCCGTCGAACCAGCCCTCAAGGTCGACGACCAGATGGATGTGCCCGGCGGACACGTTGCGGACGCGTACCGCCCCGGTGCCGGTGACGTAGGTGATCGCCTGGTCCGACCGGGCGGCGCCGCTGGCGGCGGCCGGGAAGTTGGCCAGCGAGGTGGACGGCTCGGGCGCGCCGGCCGGCCACAGCCGCAGGAACCCCGGTGCGGAGGCGCTCACGACGGTCAGGTTCAGCGCGACCGCGGTGACGCCGCGGATCCCGAGGCCGGCGCGGCCGAGGACCGGGATGTCGACGGTGGCCTGGGGTGCCAGATCGCCGCCGCTGCTGGCGGTGTCCAGCAGGCGCGCGGCGGTCGGCCGCAGCCCTGAGCCGGCGGTCGCGTTGGAGGAGAAGTAGCCGTGGCTGTCGACCAGCAGGTCGACCGCCTGGGCGCTGTGGTTCACGAACGTCACCCGGCCGTCGGGGCCCAGCGCCAGAGCCGCTCCGGACGTCGTCATCCCCGCCCGGAAGTCCACCACGCTGATGCCGGCGGTCCCGCCGCTGGGGAACGCCGCCAACCAGCCGGGCGCGGCGGCGTTCACAACGGTGAGGTTCACGAACGCGGCCGTGGCCGGCACGGCGGTGTTGCTGAGCAGGACGGTCAGCGACTTGCCGGAGCCGATCGTGGCCTGTGGGGCGCCGATCCCGCTGCGGGTGTCGACCAGCCGCTGATGCCCGACGGGGATGAAGCCGCCGTTGCCGGGGTGGCTGGCCGAGTCGGAGGTGAAGTAGCCCTGCACGTCGACGACCGCGTCGCTGGTCGCGGTGCTGTTGAAGATGGCGACGTTGCCGTCCGCCCCGACCGGGACCATGGCCGAGTTCGACACCGCCTGCCCCGGCTGGCCGACGACCATCGACACCGGGCCGGGACGCTGCTGGCCGTTCGCCCAGAGCGACAGGTAGGTCTGTCCGGCCGCTCCTACCGCGGAGACATCCACCAACACCGCGCTGACCCCGGCCGTCGGCACCCCGCCGCCCGTGACCGGGAAGATCCGGGTCTCGCCGGACGGGATCGCCCCCAGCACGCCGCCGGTGCCGGACCGGGTGTCCAGCACGCGGTGCGGCGTACTGAGCGGAACGAAGTCACCCCCGCCGCCCCCGATGTCAGCATGCGCCGGCGCCGGCCGCACCACGCCGGCCGGCACCGTGAGACTTGCCAGCACCAGCGCGACGAGAACCGCCTGACGCGACCGCGAACGGCCGCCGATGACACCGACCAGCGTGACTGACACGTCTGTGCTCCCTAACCGGGCGATAGTAGGAAGACTACCGACACCGCCGCAGACGCACGTCACACGCCTCTCAGGGAGCCACCTGGCCGGCGCGCGCAGGTGCGCGGCGGCCGGTGGGTTGTGATCGACCTGGTACGCGCGGTCTCAGGACCGGCCCGATAGCCCCGAGCCCGATCAAGAGTATGATCATGTACCGTTCGAGCCGCCGACCGTCGACCAGCCCTTGACGCATTGCCCGTAGGGACGGCGCGTCGAGATCGTCCAGCATGGCACGGGCGGCGTCACTGGCCGCACCGAAGATCGGATTCTCCTCCAGGTGCCTGCCGGTCATGCTCAGCGCCTGATTGCCCCACAGGCCGGCATCTATGAGGCTCTGCTGCCATGACTGGTCGGCGGCCCGCAGAATCCGACGCGTCTCGTCGTTGGTCGGGAAGACCCCGATGGCCTGGGTGAAATGGGAGACGATGTCCGCCGAGGACAGGCTCGCTCGGGATCCTCGGCGGTCCTCATCGTCACGACAGGCGGCCCGGTGAGATATACGCGGCGGCATTCCCGACCAGCCGGGCGGTGAATTGAGGCTCGGGAGTCAGCCGGCGCTGCCGGGATCACCGCGGGTTTGGTCTCGACGCGGTGACCCCGGCAGCGGGTGGTCGTTCAGCGCAGGGCGAAGGCGCGGGTCACGGTCTGGTGCACCGTGGCCCCGTCCGAGCCGATGGCGGTGACCCGCAGCGACGCGTAGCCGCCGGGCCGGCCGCCGGCCGGTGGGCTGACCTGCCAGCTGGAGCCGGACCGCCGCACCGGCAGCGGATGCCAGCTCTGGCCGTCATCGAACGACACCTCACACCGGACACTGTGGACGGTGCCCGGTCCGGAGCCGGCCTGCCGGGTGACGGTGATGCCGAAGCCGTCCGGACGGGCCGCCGGCATCGTGTTGCGCTCGTCCAGCGGCACCGCGTATCCGACATCCAGTAGCGGAAGCGCGGCGGGTACGTCGCCGTCGACGTGTCCGGACCGGAACGTCCAGCTGGTCGCGACCTTGGTGGACAGGTTCCAGCCCGGCATGTCCCGCTGCACGGTCTGCCGCAGCTCGTAGCCGGCCGGTGCCGCCGGGACGTCCCAGCTTCCGCTGTTCAGAGCGCCCGAGCTGCCGAGATCCTGGCCGTCCCGCAGCAGCGTCACGTCGCCGGTGTCGGGGTCGTCGGCGTACCCGGTCCGCCCGGAGACCGCGTCGGACAGCGACGCGATGGTCGCCGTCACCGTGTCGCCGGTGCGCGCGACCGCCGGCAGCGACGGCTCGTCGGATCCGAGCGGCCCGTCGGGCAGCCCCGCCAGCTTGGGAGCGACCACCGCGACGTTCCACTCCCGCCGGTACGTCCGGCCGGCCTGGTAGGTGGCGGTGCTGGTCAGGAAGCGACTGGCGAACTGCTTGCCGTCGAAGTCGAGCTCGGTGCTCCACTGCCCGGCGGTGTAGTACTCGATCCGGCGCAGCGGCGTGTCCACGGTCAGCCATTGCAGGACAAGGCCGGTCCGAACGTCGATCGGCGACGAGTACACAACCGCGTTCCCCGGGCCGCCATAGGACCGGTACTGCACGTCGACCCGGGCCAGTGCGGCCTTGTCGACCAGGTAGGTCAGCCCGCCGGGCAGCCTGCCCTGCTCGGTCTGCAGGAGCTGGTAGGAATACGGGCTGGGCGGGTTGACGGTGAACCGGCCGGTGACCGGGCCGGCCGCGACCCGGGCGGCCAGGTCGGCGAACGTGATATCGCTGACGGTCAGCATCGGGATCGGCGGCGCGAAGGGCGAAAGCGAGCCGCCGGCGACGTCGCTGAACACCGCGCCGGCCCCGCCGGCCGCGGCGACGGCGTCCATCTGGTCGAGCGGGTCGACGCTGTCCAAGTCGTACCGCAGCAGCACGATCTTGCCGCGCACGTCGACCCGGGCCAACTCCTCCGGCCGGGCCTGGCCGCCGTCCACCACGGAGTAGTCGTGTACGCCTACCGCCGGCCGGGCCAGGCCGGTGTAGCTCCCGACCGCCGCCAACGGGGTGCGGCCGGCGAGGGTGACCGTGACGTCCGGGCGGGCCCAGGTGGTGTGGGTGTCGAACCGCACGCCGGGTACCGCCCGGGTCTGGGCGTAGTAGGGAGTGTCGGCGCCGCCGCTGGCGGTGTCCCGCAGCACCTTGGTGCCGGAGGCGAGGATGAGCGTCTGGCTGCGGGCCAGTTGGCGGGCGGTGGGTTCGCCGGCGACCGCGACGGTGACGGGCTTGGCCGTGCGGGCATCCAGGGTGATCGCGGTCGGGGCGGTGAGGGCGATGCCGGTCTGGGCGACGGCGCTCAGCGGCTCGCCGCTGTCGCCGCTCACGGGTTCGGCCAGGTAGCCGGCTACGCCGTAGGTGCCGCGCGGCAGCCGCAGGACGAGGTTGCCGTCGGGGTCGGTCTCGCCGATCTGGGCGGTGCTCGGGTCGGCCGGGTCGGCGATCATCAGGAGGCTGGTGGGTGGTGCGCCGCCGGTGCGGGCGATGGTGTGCACGGTCAGGCTGTACGACTCCGCCTCCACGCTGGCGCCGATCGAGATGTGCAGTGGCGCCCCGGTGGCCGGGGTGGCGGTGAGCCGGCCACCGAAGAGGCCGGTGACCGCGGCATCCGGGTCGAGGGTGACCGTGGCTGCGGCCGTGCCGTGCGCCGGCACGGTTAGCGCCGGTGCCGACAGGGTCAGCATGCCGGCTGGCGGCACCGCCCCGGACTTGTCGGTGACGTCCAGCTTCAGCGCGAGCGTGGCCGGCGCGTCGCCGTCGTTGCCGAAGGTGACCGTCCCGGTCCGGACGGGCGTGCCGCGGTAGGGCCAGGTCAGCCGGCCGAGGCTGAGGCTGCCGGTGGAGACCGTCAGCTGTTGCGTGGCCGCGGCGGCGACGTCCAGCCGGCCGGTGCCCTGCGCGTACACCGACTGTCCCGGTAGGACGGTTGTGGCGGCCAGCAGCGCCGCCTTCAGCTGCTCGCCGGTCCAGTCCGGGTGCTGGTGAGCCAGCAGAGCGGCGGCGCCGGCAACGTGCGGGGTGGCCATCGAGGTGCCGGACAGCCGGGCGTAGGAGTCGCCGACCGGGTCGTCGTCGCCGAACGGCGTGCCGGCGGCGCGGGCGGCGACGATGTCCTGCCCGGGGGCCACCAGGTCCGGCTTGATCGCGTTGTCGCCGACCCGCGGGCCCCGGCTGGAGAAGCCGCTCAGCGCGTCGGACTTGGTCACGCTGCCGACGGTCAGCGCCGCGTCGGCCGCCCCGGGCGAGTTGATCGTCTCGTCATCTCCGTCGTTGCCGGCCGCGACCACGAACAGCGCGCCGGTCTGGCGGCTGAGCTGGTTGAGGGCCTGGCTCTGGGGGTCGGTGCCGTCGGTCGGCGCGCCGCCCAGGCTCATGCTGATCACCCGGGCGTGCAGGTCCACCGCCGCCCACTGCATCCCGGCGATGACCCAGTCCTCCAGGCCGGAGCCGTCGTCACCGAGCACCTTGCCAACGGCCAGGCTCGCCGCCGGCGCGACCCCGGTGTAGCGGCCGCCGGACGCGGTCCCCCGACCGGCCACAATGGACGCGACGTGGGTGCCGTGGCCGATCCGGTCGGTGACGTCGGCCGGGCCGGCGTCGGTGAACCCGCGGGTCGGCCCGACAGCGCCGGCCAGGTCGGGATGGTTGACGTAGCCGGTGTCGAGCACCGCGACCGTGACGCCCGCGCCGCGGTTGCCGGTCGCCCAGACCGCCGGCGCGCCGATCTGCGGCACGCTCTGGTCCAGGGTGGCGTGCACCCGGCCGTCCAGCCAGACCTTGGTCAGGCCGCCGGCCAGCGCCCGCGGCTGCCGGCCGGTGCCGCGCACCGACCGCCAGAATTCGCCGGCCCGGTCGCGCTGCTCGGCCATCGCGGTGAAGCCGAGCCGGGGCAGTTCCCGGCTGACCGTGGTGCCGCCGACCCGCGCCGCGGCCGGCGCCGCGACCCCCGGCGCATGCGACACCAGCAGCGGCAGTGACCGCATCCGGTCGTCGGTGTAGCCCTGCTCGGCCAGCGCGCTGACGTCGAACAGCCGCCGGTCCACCCGGTCGGCCTGCAGCAGCGGCAGCGCGTCGGACGGGATCACCAGGATGTGCCCGCGGCCGTCCCGCAACTGCTGGAAGGTCAGGCTGCCGCGGCCGGGCCCGGGCACGACCGCGGCCGGTCCCGCGGCGGCGCCCGTGCCGGCGGCGGTCAGCACCACCCGGTCGCCGGTGACCAGCGTGACCGTGACCGAGCCGGCCCGGTGGCCGGCGGCGGCGGCGGGTGTGCGGGCCGGCGCGCTCCCGGCCGGTGACTGGAACAGCGTCAACGCCGCGCCGGCGACCGCCAGGGCGACCACCGGCGCGGCGATCTGCACTCTTCGTCGGAATCGATGAGGGATCATGTCCCCCCGACGGACCATCGGCCCCGCGGGGTTGCTGGTCAGCTACCGAAAGTCCGGCCGGGCCTGCCGCGGGCCCGGATCAGTCGTAGCTGCGGATCGACCGCACGTTGAGGGCGACCATCAGTACGAAGAGCACCGCCAGCACGCCGAAGCCACGGGCCACCGGTGCGACGGCGAGATCCTCGAGGATGAGCGAGCGGATCGCCTCCATCACGTACGTGACCGGGTTGAACGTGGCGGCGATCTCCATCGGCCGGGTCAGCATGTGCCGGGGCACAAAGTTCGGGGTGAGGAACAGCAGCGGGAAGAACACCAGCCCGCCGGAGTTGGTCGCCGCGGCGCTGCGCGTCTTGAGCGCGATGAGCTGCATGAAGCCGGCGAACACGACCGCCCACAGCGCGGTCAGCACGAGCAGCAGCACGAAACCGAGCGGCCCGCTGGCGATGGAGATCCCGAACGGCAGCGCCGCGATCACCAGCACGGTGGTCAGCAGCGCGCTCTTCACCGCTTCGGCGAGTAGCCGGCCGAGCACAAGTGCCGGGCGGGAGACCGGCGCGGCCCGCAGCTTGTCGAAGTAGCCGCCCTCGATGTCCTCGACCAGGTACAGCGCGGCGCTGCCGAAGGACGCCGCCAGCAGCAGCGAGCTGGGCAACTGGAAGGCGGCGTAACCCTGGCCGTGCAGGAACGCGGTCGAGCTGGACGGGAAGATCTTTCCGGCCTGCCCGACGTTCACCACCAGGAAGAACAGCGGGATGAACACGGTCGGCAGCAGCGCCTCGGGGCTGCGCAGCCCCTCCCGCAGCGCCCGCCCGCACAGCAGCCGGGCCTGCACGGTGGCGCTCATGCGACCACCTCCTGGACCTCGCCGGCGAGCCGGTCGCGGGTGCGGCCGGTGGCGTCCAGGAAGACCTCGTCGAGCGTCGGGTCGGCGTCCAGGCCGCGCCGCTCCCGCACCTCGGCCTTCAGCTGCTGCGGGGTGCCCTCGCGGACGATCACCCCGCCGTCGATGATCGCCAGCCGGTTGCAGAGCTGGTCGGCCTCTTCGAGGTACTGCGTGGTCAGGAACACCGTGGTCCCGCGGCCGTTGATACGCCGCACCTCGTCCCAGACGGTGAGCCGGCTGGCCGGGTCCAACCCGGTCGTGGGCTCGTCCAGGAACAGCACCTCCGGCTCGTGCACCAGGGCGGACGCGAGATCGAGCCGCCGCTTCATGCCGCCCGAGTAGCCCTTGATCCGGCGGTCCGCGGCGTCGACGAGATCCACCAGCTCGAGCAGTTCCCGCGCCCGCGTGGCCGCGGCCGACGACGAACTGCCGAACAGCCGCGCCTGCAGGACCAGCAGCTCCCGGCCGGTCTGCCGCGGGTCCAGCCCGGCCTCCTGCAGCGCCGCCCCGATGCACCGGCGGGCGCCGTCCGGATCGGCCGCCACGTCGATGCCGGCGACCCGCGCCGTCCCCGAGGTGATCGACGTCAGGGTCGCGAGCATCCGGACGGTCGTCGACTTGCCGGCACCGTTCGGCCCCAGGAACCCGAAGATCTCGCCGGTGCTCACCTGCAGATCCACCCCGCGTACAGCGTCGACCGTCCCGGACCGGCCGCGGTACTGCTTGACGAGGCTGTGCGCCTCTACCGCCGGCTTCATGCGACTCCTCTTCTCGACTCCATTGTGAACGGCGTCCACAATGGAGTGGAGGGCCGGACGCTGTCAACATCAGGGGCGACATGACGGGCACCATGGCCGGACGCGCCGGGCGGGCCACCTACCGCCACGGCGACCTACGGCATGCCCTGCTGGCCGCCGGCATCGAGATGGCCCGGACGGGCGGCCCGGAGGCCGTCGTGCTGCGCGAGGCGACCCGGCGCGCCGGTGTGGCACCCAACGCGGCGTACCGGCACTTCCGCGACCGGGCCGCGCTGCTGGGTGCCGTCTCCGACGCCGCGCTGGGCGCCCTGGCCGCCGCCATCGAGGCCGAGCAGGCGGCCCTGCCGGCGTCCGGCGACCCCGCCGCGGCGGCCCGGGCCCGGTTCCGCGCGGTCGGCACCGGCTACGTCCGGTTCGCCCGCGCCGAGCCGGGCCTGTTCCGTACCGCGTTCTCGATACCCGACAACCTCGACGGCGACGATGCCGCGGCCCGTGCCGGCCCCGGCGGCCGCACCCCCTTCGGGCTGCTCACCGACGCCCTGGACGGCCTCGTCGGCGCCGGGCTGCTCCCCCCGGGCCGGCGTTCCGGCGCCGAGTACCTGGCCTGGTCGGCCGTGCACGGCCTGGCCACGCTGCTCATCGACGGCCCGCTGCGGGCGGTGGACGACGAGACGGCCGAACAGATCGGCCACAGCCTGGTGGAAATGGTCGACCACGGCCTGTGACCCGCCGCGCGCCCCGCCCAGCGCGCGCCGGCTACCAGGCGTTGATGTGCAACACGTCGTCGAGTGGCTGGCGTGCCGCCGGTTGGAAGCTCTCACCGGTGTAGTAGGCGGTGGGGATCAGCGCGCCCTGGCGGACGTCGGCCGGGAGGTCGAGGAGCTTGGCGACCTCGTCTTCGTAGCGCAGATGCAGGGTGGTCCAGGCGGTGCCGAGCCCGCGGGCGCGGGCGGCGAGCTGGTAGCTCCACGCCGCCGGCAGCAGCGACCCCCACAGCCCGGCCTGGTTGCCGGCCGGTAGCTGGTTGCCGGACAGCTGCAGGCAGGGGATGACCAGGACCGGCACCTCGCCCATGTGCTCGCCGAGATAGGCGACGCTGTCGTTCACCCGGGACTGGACGGCCGAGCGCCGCGGGTCGTCGGCGAACAGCTTGCCCGCCGCGCCCGCGGAGTCGAGGTACCCGGCGACGGCGCGCCGGTAGAACTCGCCGACCGCCCGCCGCCGGTCCGCGTCGGTGATCACGAGCCACTGCCAGGACTGGCGGTTGGATCCGCTCGGGGCCTGCAGGGCGACCCGCAGACACTCCCGGACCGGCTCCAGCGGCACCGGCCGGGTCAGGTCCAGCCGCTTGCGCACCGACCGCGTCGTCGTCAGCAACTCGTCCGGGGAGAGGTCCAGCGTCGCCATGGCCGCATCCTCCCAGCCCGGCGGGGCCGGCACGGACGCACCCACCGCCAGCAGCCCACCTGGCCCACCCGACACGGCAGGTTGCCGAAGCGTCGAGGCCACTGATGCCCGGAGGGGCAGAACCGCTCCTCTCTGTGACATTCCGATCGCCCTCCGCTACTGAGCGCGTAGGCTTCCGTTGACGGCAGGGGGAGCAGGCCGCGGCCGGCGCGCCGTTCTCCCATGACCCACGGGGGGCGACATGTCGCGGCTGGGTGGCTCGACGCGCCGTGCGGGCCGGGTCCG
>JBBWZH010000367.1:0-14588 GCA_039648995.1 Mycobacteriales bacterium | reverse complement strand
CGGTCCGGTGTCCTGGCCAGCGATGGCCCACTGGCGAGATAGCTCCACCGACCGACCTGCCGCCGCCGACCCGACCGCAGGGCTGCGGCTGGCCCAAGCCGATGCCCGTCCAGTTCTCGTAGAGGTGTGCTGGACAGCGACGTCGACGCCGCCAGCACTCGGCCAGTCTCATCGTCGCCGCCGGCAGCCAGACGAAAGCCCTGTCGGCGGCGATCGGAGCGTCGCCTAACTCCAGTGCGCCTGGTCCGGGCCGCGCAATCGCTCGCCTGCCCGGCCAGCGGTGGCGGCCCACGCCAGTTGGCTGGCCGGCCGTGGACCGCCCGACGGGCGACGGGGTGAGGGAAGGCCGCACAGAGCCACCTGGGTCGACCCGAGCCGGAACAGCCACACGTCTCCGGTCCGACGACACAACCGCCCCGAGGATGCTGAGCCCTTCGTTCCTGCGGGATCCATGCATCACGCGGCGACGATCGCCCGCTCCACCAGGACGCAGGCCACGGACGCGCGTATCGCAGCTCAGACGGGACGGGTTCAGGAGCGACTGGGACGAATTGGCCGTTCTGTTTGCGGCAGGTCGCTGGTGCGGGAAGGTTTCACGTGAAACGTGAGCGTTGGAGGTGGCCGTGGCGGACAAGTTGGCGAGGTATCGGGGGAAGCGGGACGCCGGCCGGACGCCGGAGCCGGTGCCGGTGGCTGGGCCGTTGCCGGAGGGAAATGACGACACGTTTGTGATTCAGGAGCACCACGCCCGGCGGCTGCATTGGGATGTGCGGTTGGAGCGGGACGGTGTCTTGGTGTCGTGGGCAGTGCCGAAGGGCTTGCCGCTCGACCCGAAGACGAACCATCTGGCCGTCCACACGGAGGACCACCCGCTGGAGTACGCGTCGTTCGAGGGGAGCATCCCGCACGGCGAGTACGGCGGCGGCAAGGTCGTGATCTGGGATCGCGGGCGGTACGTCACCGAGAAGTGGACGCCGCGGGAAGTGAAGGTCGTCTTCGACGGCGCCCGGGCCAACGGCCGCTACGTCTTCTTCCAGATCCGTGAAGGCGACTGGATGGTGCACCGGATGGATCCGCCACCGCGGCCGGACTGGCAGCCGGTGCCGAGCGGCGTCAAGCCGATGCGGCCGACCGGCGGGCAGCTGCCGTCCATGTCCGAGGACGGCCAGTGGGGATATGAGATGGACTGGGGTGGCGAGCGGGCGATCGTGGTCGTGGACGGCGGCCGCGCCCGGGTGGAGATCGCCGGTGCCGAGGTGACCAACAGGTACCCGGAGCTACGCGCGCTCGGTGGCACGTTGGGGAGCCAGGTCTGCGTGCTCGACGGCGTCCTGGTCGCGCTCGATCCACACGGGCGGCCGAGTTCGGCACGGCTGAAAGAGCGGCAGGAGGCGACCGCGCGGCAGATCCAGCGACGCTCCGGCATCGAGCCGGTCACCTACCTCGTAACCGACCTGATCCACCTGGACGGTCAGGACACCACCACGCTGCCGTACGCGGAGCGGCGTCGACTACTCGAAGAGTTCCTGCCGGTCGGCCCGAACTGGCACGTCTCACCGACGATCACCGGTGGAGTGGACGCGCTGGCCGCGAGCCGGGACCTCGGGTTGCGCGGGATCGTCGCCAAGCGGCTGGACTCGATCTACCGTCCCGGTCGCCGTGCCGACGAGTGGAGGTCGGTCAGCAACCTGCCGACGTTGCGGGTCGCGATCGCGGGGTGGTTGCCGCCGGCGGGCACGGACGACGCGAGCGAGATCGGTGGGTTGATTGTCGCCACCTCCGACGATCTGGCCTACGCGGGCGTGGTCCGGACCGGCCTAACGGCGGCCGTCCGTGCCGACCTCGCTGGCCGGCTTCGGCGCCTGGTCCGCAAGACGCCACCCCTCGCCGCCGGTCCGCCAGATCTTGTCGACGCCCACTGGGTGCGCCCGATCCTCATCGGGGAGGTCTCTTATCACGACCGGGCCGCGGATGGCCGGCTGCGCCGCCCCACCTGGCTCCGACTCGTGCCGGACGCCGCCCCAACCGCCTAGCGCCCAGCGGCCCCGGTCCACGTGCACCATCTAGTCGGGCCGGAAGTCCGACGAGCTGGCCGCCCGGCCGGCCGGGCTGGTGCGGGCAGCCGAGCGGTTCGTCAGTGGGTGGCGATGAAGTGGGCGACGGTGTTGATGAAGGACGGAAGCGCGGCCGGGAACGCGGGGCGGGGCGGCTCAGGGCTGCCGGCGAGTTCGGTGGCGCCGGGGATCAGCGTGAGCAAGGCGTCGGCGGTACGGCGCTGGTGGAACGGATTGTCGGGCACCGACGGGAGGACGCCGACCGGGATCGATAGGTCGCCAAGCTCCGCGTCGAGGACGCCGCGCAGGGTTCCGCCGCCGAGCAGGCTGGCGACCGCTGCCGGAGGGGCGTCGAGGCCAGCCAGGGTGGCGGCGATACGGGGGTCGAGCATCGGGTCGCCGGCGGTGGCGGGCCACGCGAGCAGGAGACCGGCGACGCGATCGGGGTGGTCGATGGCGAGGCGGGCGACGACCGAGCAGCCGTTCGAGCCGCCCATCACCCAGACCGGGTCGGTCGGTAGCAGCGGCAGCAGGTGCGTTACCTCGTCCGGCCAACTGGAGGGCCGTTGCGGCCGGTCAGGGGCCAGCACATCCAGCCCGTGGCCGCGGAGCCCGTCGACCACGCCCGGCGCGGTCCAGAAGCGCTGTGCGTCCATCTCGCCCCAGAGGCCGCCGTGTAGCAGCACGAGCACGGCGGCTACCAACTCCCGCGGTGGACGACGTCGGCGACCTCCCGGCGACCCCTGCGCAGCGAGGGTGACTTGCGGTCGGCCGCGCGGTAGCCGATCGAGGTCACGCCGATCGGCGTGTACTCCTCGGGCACACCGAACTCGGCCCGGAGCGCCGGGATCTGCGCGGGTGGGACGCCGAAGAAGCAGGCGCCGAGGCCGGCGTCCACCACGGTCAGCAGCATCAGCAGCGTGGCGAAGCCGGTGTCGATGTCCCAGTACGGGACAGGCCAATGCGCCTCGTCGCGGTCAGTCCACCCCTTGTCTGCCTCGGCGTACCGGTCGAGATAGGCAGCCTTGTGTGAGAGCGAGACGATCAGCAGCGGGGCGCGCCGCATGCCCTCCAGCCAACCGTCCGGCGCCTCATCCGCGTCAGTGGTGGCCGACCAGAACCGGTCGCGGTCAGCGGCGTCCTCCAGCACCAGGAAAGCCCAGCCCTGGCTGAAGCCGGCGGACGGGGCGTGCACCGCGTTCGCCAGTATCCGGTCACGGATCTCGGGCGGCACCGGCCGATCCTCGTAGTTACGGACCATCCGGCGCCGCCGCACCACATCTTGAAAGTCCATGCCGGCAGCATGCCGCAACCGCCGAGCAGCACGCCCAACGGGTGGATCAGGACCGGTGTGCTGCCCGGGCCAGGAGCGTGCCGCAGACCCGGCCGAGGTCGAGACCGGCGGCCTCCACGGCCATCGGCAGCAGGCTCGTCTCGGTCATCCCGGGGGCGACGTTCACCTCCAGGAACTCGACCGTTCCGTCCGGGGTGACGATCGCGTCAGTGCGGGAGATGTCGCGCAGGCCGAGCACGGTGTGCGCGCGCACCGCCACCTCCGCCACCCGTGCGGCGGTCTCGGCCGGCAACCGGGCCGGCGTGTGGTAGGTCGTCATCCCGGCGGTGTACCGGGCCGCGTAGTCGAACACCCCATTGGCCGGCACGATCTCCACCGCGGGCAGCGCCTGCGGGCCATCGCCCACGTCGATCACGCTGACCGCGACCTCCACCCCGTCGACGTACGGCTCGATCAGCACCGCGTCGTAGTACGAGAGGCAGCTGACCATCGCGGCGGGCAGCTCGTCGGCGTCCCGGACGGGCACCGCACCCAGCGCCGACCCGCCTTGTGCCGGCTTCACCATCAGCGGCACGCCGAGCCTGGCGACGATCCGGTCGAGCACCGCGGCGGCGCCGAGCTCGCGGAAGGTCGCGTGTGACAGCGCGACCCAGTCGGGCGTACGCAGGCCGGCCGCGCGGACGGCCGCCTTCGCGTTCGGCTTATCCCAGGCGACCCGGCAGGCAGCGGCGGAGCTGCCCACGTACGGGGTGCCGATGAGGTCGAGCACGGTGCGGACCGCACCGTTCTCCCCCGCCTCGCCGTGCAGCGCGATGAACACCGCGTCCGGCGGGTCGACGGCGAGCGTGTCGAGCAGCGCGGCGTCCGCGTCGGCCTCTCGCGGGTGGATGCCGACCTGCCGGAGCGCGTCGAATACCCGCCGGCCCGAGCGCAGCGACACCTCGCGCTCCAGGTCGAGCCCGCCGGCGAGGACGACCACGGTCAGCTCGTCCAGCTCCGGCGACCCGGACCCGCCCGGCCGCGGCTCAGCGCGAGTCACGGCGGCGGCGTCCGCCGTCACGCGAGATCCGGGCCGGGTGCGTCGGCCGAGGCCGCCGAGCCGCGGTCGCGGTGGGCGGCCGGCCGCTCGCCCCGCCCGGCGAGGAAGGTCGCGCTCAGGTCCAGTTCCTCCTCGATCACGCCGGCCAGCCGGCGGACCCCCTCGCGGATCCGGTCCGGCTCCGGGTAGCAGTACGACAGCCGCAGCTCCCGCCGGCCGCTGCCGTCCGCGTAGAAGCCGATGCCGGGCACGTACGCGACTCGCGCGTGCACAGCCCGTGGCTGCATCACTTTTGCGTCCAGCTCTTCAGGCAGCGTGAGCCAGACGTAGAAGCCGCCGCCGGGCTCGGTCCAGGTGCAGCCGGCGGGCATCAGCGCGGTCAGCGCCGAGAGCATCGCGTCCCGCCGTTCCCGGTAGAGCTCGCGGAACACCTTGACCTGCTCCAGCCACGGCTGCGTGTCCAGGTATTCGGCGACCGCGAACTGGCTGAACGTCGGCGGGCACAGCACCTGCGCCTCGCTGGCCAGCACCAGCTTCTCCCGGATCGCGTGCGAGGCCAGCACCCAGCCGACCCGCAGCCCGGGAGCGAACGTCTTCGAGAACGAGCCCAGGTAGATCACCCGCGACTCGGACAGCGACCGCAGCGCCGGCAGCGTCGCGCCGTCAAAGCCGAGCAGCCCGTACGGGTTGTCCTCCAGGACCAGCAGGTCGTACCGCTCGGCCAGCGCGAGGATCTCCGGCCTGCGGTCGACCGACAGCGTCACGCCGGCCGGGTTGTTGAACGTCGGCACCGTGTAGAGGAACTTCGCCCGCCGGCCCTCCCGGGTCAGCCGCTCGAGCATCTCCGCCAGCACCGCGGGCACCAGGCCATCGGCATCCATCGGCAGGTGCAGGACCTCGGCCTGCGCGGCGGCGAACGTGCCCAGCGCGCCGACGTACGACGGGCCTTCGGCCAGCACGACATCGCCCGGGTCGAGGAATACCCGGCTGACGATGTCGAGCCCCTGCTGCGAACCGACCGTGATCACCACGTCGTCCGGCGAGGCGCCGCGGATGCCCTCCAGCGCCATCACGTCACAGATCCGCTCGCGCAGCCGCAGGTCGCCCTGGCCGGGGCCGTACTGCAGCGCGGCCGCGCCCCGGGCGCTGACCAGTTCGCCGATCATCGAGCCCACCGCGTCGAGCGGGAGCGCCGTCAGGTATGGCATCCCGCCGGCCAGCGAGACCACCTCGGGCCGGCTCACCACCGCGAACAGCGCCCGGATCTCCGAGGCGGTCATCCCCCGGGTGCGCTGCGCGTACCGGTCGGCGTACGGGTCGAGCGACGTCCCCGTCACGAGCCGGCCTCCGTTGTGAGCATCGCGGCGAGCCCCGGCGAGCGAGGAGCGGAGCGGAGGAGGTCGGCGGGCTGCGCGGTCATGCCGGCTCCCTTCGCCCGGACGACCCGGCGACCGCCGCGGCGGACCCGGCGGCGCGCGCAGCCGCAGGTGCGGCAACGCACCCGGGCTGGTCGGACGGACGGGTCTGCGCCGGCTGTTCGCGCATCGGGTTACCTTCCAGGACAGGGAGTTTGTCGAAAGTCTAGCGACCAAGTCTTTTCATTACTGCGTGTGACGGCTTACGATCATCGACGGCCTGTTGCCGGGCTCCCTGTCACCGGCTTGCCGCAGTGCCACCGCGAGGAAGGCTTCAGTCGGTGTCCCGACGCCTTGTCAACATCACTCTGGACAATCTCGACGATCTTCCCCGCAAGTGTCGTCGCTGCGTCTTCTGGGAGCTCGACCCGGTGCAACGGGAGCGGGCCGAGGAGGCCGGCGACACCGAACTGGAGAAAGAGGCCTGGGTTTCCAGCGTCCTGCTGGAGTGGGGCAGCTGCGGCAAGGTCGCGTACGTGGACGGCGTTCCGGCCGGCTTCATGCTGTTCGCCCCGCCGGCTTACGTGCCGCGCTCGGTGGCGTTCCCGTCCAGCCCGGTCAGCGCGGACGCGGTGCTGCTGATGACCGCGTTCATTCGCCCCGAGTTCGCCGGCGGCGGTCTGGGCCGGATGCTCGTCCAGGGGCTGGCGAAGGACCTGCGGATGCGCGGCATCCGCGCCGTCGAGGCGTTCGGTGACCTCAAGTGGGAGGCGCCGTCCTGCGTGCTCCCGGCCGAGTACCTGCTCGCGGTCGGCTTCAAGACCGTGCGGCCGCACGCCCGGTTCCCCCGGTTGCGCCTCGAGCTCAAGAGCACGGTCTCCTGGCGCGAGGACGTCGAGTACGCGCTGGAGCGGCTGCTCGGCAGCATGAGCCCGGAGACCGCGCTCCGCCCCGCGTGATGGCGCCGGTCGAGTGAGCACGTCGGCCCGCGAGTGAGCGGCCGGGCCCACCCGGCGCTGAACCGCTCTGCGGGCTGGGCGGGCCGCGATCCCGCCGAGGCGGGTCCGCCGTGGGGTGGACGACAGCCGGCGGGCCGGTCACCTAACGTCGCGGCATGAACGGCGACGCGCCGGTACGGGCGGCCCGCTGGCGGGCGCTGTGGTCCGTGGCCGTCGACCACCCCGGTGGCACCGACGTCGCGCTCGCCGCGGTGCTCACCGGGCTGGGGCTGTTCAGCCTCTGGCTGTTCCGGGTCTCGTACGGCAGCCTCGGTATGCGGTTCTCCATGCCGTGGGGCGTCGCCGGCATGGTCGCCATGACCGTGCCGTTGGCCGTCCGGCACCGGTACCCGGCGACGGTGTTGATCGTCACCTCCATCGCGTTCGCGGTGTTCCGGATCAAGCAGATTCCCGAGGTGACGGTCTCCAGCGTGGTGCCGTTCCTCGCGGTCTACGGCGCCGGTGCGTACCTGCCGGTGCGCCGCGGCCGGTGGCTGCGAGCGGTGATGACCCTCGGCTTCGCCGCCGTCCTCGTGCATGGGCTGTTCCTGATCCGGGACAACGCCGGCGGCGGCGACCGGGTGGCGCTGGCCATCGTGGCGCAGCAGGCGTACGCGGTGCTGCTGAACCTGTTCTTCTTCCTCGTTGCCTGGCTGCTCGGAGACGCCGTACGGCGGCGCCGGGAGCGGGAGGCCGAGCTGGCCCAGCGGGCCGCCGAGCTGGCCCGGGCGAACGCCGTGATCGCTGAGCAGGCGGTGACCGGGGAGCGTGTCCGGATGGCCCGCGAACTGCACGACGTCGTGGCGCACCACGTCAGCGTGATGGGCATCCAGGCCGGTGCTGCCCGCCGGGTGCTGGATCGCGACCCGGCCCGGGCGGCCGGGGTGCTCTCCTCGATCGAGGAGTCCAGCCGGCAGGCGGTCGGCGAACTGCACCGGATCCTCGGTTTCCTGCGCCACACCGGCGAACTGGACGGCACCCGCCCGCAGCCGACCCTGGCTGAGCTGGCCGACCTGGTTGAGCGGATGCGCACCGCCGGCCTGGACGTCCGGCTGGCGATCACCGGCCTGCCCGGCCCGCTGCCGCCGGCGGTGGAGCTGTCCGCGTACCGGATCGTGCAGGAGGCGTTGACCAACACGCTCAAGCACGCCGGCAGTCAGGCCCGGACCGAGGTGCTGGTCGACTACCTCCCCACCGAGCTCCGACTGTCCATTGTGGACGATGGTCCGGCCGGATCGCCGTCCGGCGACGGTGCCCGCCCGGGCGTGCCGCCGGCCCGGGTCGGCGGCCGCGGGTTGATCGGGATGCGGGAGCGGGTGGGGTTGCTCGGTGGCGCGCTGCACGCGGGCCCCCGGCCCGGCACTGGGTACCTGGTTCGGGCCACAATCCCGGTGTGACGTGTCGAGTCGGGCTGGTCGACGACCAGGAGGTCGTCCGGGCCGGGTTCCGGCTGATCCTCGAATCCGAGGGCGACCTGGCCGTGGTCGGCGAGGCGGCGGACGGTCGGCAGGCGATCGAGATGGCCCGGGTGGCCCGACCGGACGTGGTGCTGATGGACATCCAGATGCCCGGCACGGACGGGCTCACGGCGACCAGGGCGATTCTCGCCGCCCCCTGGTCGGCCGGCATCCGGGTGCTGATCCTGACCACGTTCGAGCGGGAGGAGTACGTCTTCGAGGCGCTGCGTGCCGGCGCTGCCGGCTTCCTGCTGAAGAACAGCTCGCCGGAGGATCTGATCCGGGCGATCCGGATCGTCGCCGCCGGCGATTCGCTGCTCGCGCCGTCGGTGACCCGGCAGGTGATCGCGGAGTTCGCCCGGCTGGCCGTCGGACCGCGGCAACCCGAGCGGCTGGGCGGGCTCACCGACCGGGAGACCGAGGTGCTCCGGCTCGTCGCCGCCGGGCACAGCAACGCCGAAATCGCCGGCCGGCTGTACGTCGGCGAGGCCACGGTCAAGACGCACGTCTCACACCTGCTCACCAAGCTCGGCCTGCGCGACCGGGTGCAGGCGGTCGTCTTCGCCTACGAGTCCGGCCTGATCCGCCCCGGCGCCTGACCGCGGCCCGACACACGGCGGCGCTGGCGCCTGGCCGGCACCCCGTTACCGGCGCCGGACAAACGGGAGCCCCGGCCGGGCGGAGGGCTCCGCCGGACCGGGGCTGCCGGTGTGGTGCTCTATAGGTAGTCGGCCAGGTCGGCGAGGATCGCGGACTTCGGCCGCGCACCGATGATCGACTTGACCACCTTGCCGCCGGAGAACACGGACATGGTGGGGATCGACATCACCTGGTAATCGCGAGCGGTCTGCGGGTTCTCGTCAATGTTGAGCTTGACGACGGAAATCTTCTCGCTGTGCTCGGCGGCGATCTCTTCGAGAACCGGAGACACCAGCCGGCACGGCCCGCACCACTCGGCCCAGAAGTCCACCAGCACCGGCTTGTCGCTGGTCAGAACGTCCTCGGAGAACGACGCGTCGGTGACGGCCTTCGCTACCTGTCCCACCGGTTCCTCCTTCATTTGTCGTTGTGGCAATAGAACGCCACCGGCCGGCTGCGGATTCCGCCCGCCGGCCGCGGGCCGCGCGTCAGATCCGCAGCGCGCTGTCGGCCACCGCGACCGCCTCGTCCGGGCCCTCGACCAGCGCCGCCAGGTACCGCTCGGCATCCAGGGCGGCCGCGCAGCCGGTGCCGGCGGCGGTGACCGCCTGCCGGTAGTTGTGGTCGACCACGTCGCCGGCGGCGAACACACCGGCCAGGTTGGTCCGGGTGCTGGGCGCGTCGGTGAGCACGTAGCCCTCCTCGTCGAGGCGGACCTGACCCCGGAACAACTCGCTGCGCGGGTCGTGCCCGATGGCCTCGAACACCCCGGTCGCCCCGATCGTGGTTTGCTCGCCGGTGTGCACGTTGCGCACGACCACTCCGCTGACCGCGCCGTCGCCGAGGATGTCGACGACCTCGCTGTTCCAGACGAACCGGATCTTGTCGTTGGCGAACGCGCGGTCCTGCATGATCCGGCTGGCGCGCAGCTTGTCGCGGCGGTGCACGATCGTCACGGTCTTGCCGAACCGGGTGAGGAAGGTGGCTTCCTCCATCGCGGTGTCGCCGCCGCCGACCACCACGATGTCGTGGTCGCGGAAGAAGAAGCCATCACAGGTGGCGCACCAGGAGACGCCGCGGCCGCCCAGCCGGTCTTCGGCCGGCAGGCCAAGCCGCCGGTACGCCGAACCGGTCGCCAGGATCACGGCCTTTGCCTGGTACGTCTTGCTGTGCGTACGGACGATCTTGATCGGGCCGGTCAGATCGACCTCGGTCGCGTCGTCCGGCACCAGTTCGGCGCCGAACCGCTCGGCCTGGGTCCGGAAGTCGTCCATCAGCTTCGCGCCGGTGACGCCGTCCGGGAAGCCGGGGTAGTTCTCCACCTCGGTGGTGTTCATCAAGGCGCCGCCGAACTGGCTGCCTTCCAGCACCAATGGCTTCATGTCGGCACGGGCGGTGTACAGCGCTGCTGTGTAACCCGCCGGGCCGGAGCCGATCACGATGACGTCGCGGACGATGTCGGTGGTCACTCTGGGCCCGCCTTCCGGGGACTGCTGGTCGCGGCCGGTTGCCGCACGGCGCGGGAACGTATCCTACGGGGCCGACATTCCCACCCCGCCGCGTGCCGAACCGCACCCGTAACGGCCGTGCCGACCGCGACCGCGGGCCCCCGGTCAGCCCTGGTGGCGGTAGAGCACCTGCGGGATCGGTACGTCGCCGCAGGTGGACGAAACCACGACCACCGACCGCCGGCCGCTGGCGTCCGCGTAGATCAGCACGTACGAGATCTGGTCGGAGAACACCACCCGCTGCACCGCGATCAGGATGCCGCTGGTGTCAGGAATGCTGGCGGTACACCGGGCCCGCCGCGCCGAATCGGACAGCGCGCCGGCCGGGCCGCTGAGGCCGGCCCGCGTGATGATCTCGACGGCCGAGCGGCTGACGATCGCCGGGATCGCGGTCAGCAGGCTGCTCCCGTCGTAGCTCGGGAGGGCGGCGTCCGGCGGGATCGAGCCTGGGGTGCGCTCAGGCTGGCTGTCGGCCTTCGGCCCGTAGTCGGAGCCGCCGCCGGCACCGCCGGAGGTGGTGTGCTCCTGCTGCCCGGGTATCGCGGCGCTCTGCGAGACGGTGCCGCCGTCGTCCTTCTTCTGCACGATCGCGCTGCCGACGCCGACCAGCGCCGCGGCGACGATCACGCTGGCCGCCACCCGTCCGGTCAGCCTGCGGGCCCGGGCCCGGCGCTGTTCGCGCGTTTCGGACAGGTCGACCACCGGCGGCCGCGGTGGGACCCCGGAACTGATCGGAACCGGCCGGGGCGCCGGTGGCGGGTCGGCCACCGGTGGCGGGACCTTGGCCTCGGCCGGCACGGTGGCGTCGGCCCGCAGCCGCGCGACCGTCTCGTCCAGCCGGGCGGCGACGGCCGCCGGCAACACCGGCGGGGCCAGCGTGCGCAGGTCCTTGCGGACCGCGACGAACGCGGCGAGGGTGGCCCGGCAGCGTGGGCAGGAGGCGGCGTGCCGGCCGGTATCGGCGGCGGCGGCGGGGTCGAGGAGCCCGGCGTCCAGGTCGGCCAGCCGGTCGAGATCCGGGTGAACGGCCAGGCCGTCGGGAGGTGGTGGGGGGGAGTCGTCTCCGGGCGTCATGAGACCACCTCCTCTCCCGCGCTGGACTTGGCTGGGACGGTCGCAGGCGCGTCCAGGTTCCGCAGATGGCCGAGGAGGACCGCGAGCTTGGCCCGGCCGCGGGCGCAGCGGCTCTTCACGGTGCCCTCGGCCACGCCCAGGATGCGCGCGGTCTCGGCGACCGAGTAGCCCTCGATGTCGACCAGGGTGATCGCCGAGCGCTGCTCGATCGGCAGCCGGCCGAGCGCGGCGTCGACCGCCATCGCCGTGTCGCGTTCCGCCAGCTGATCGCGCCGGTCGGCCGGCTCCCCCGGGCCCTCGTCCGGCAAGGTCACGGTCGGCCGGGCCTGCCGGCGGCGCACCCGGTCCAGGCAGGCGTTCACCACGATCCGGTGCAGCCACGTCGTCACCGCTGACTCGGCGCGGAACGACCCGGCTGCCCGGTACGCCGAGATCAGCGCCTCCTGCAACGCGTCCGCGGCCTCTTCCGGATCGCGCAGTGTCCGCAGCGCGACCGCCCACATCCGGTCCCGGTGCCGGCGTACCAACACCTCGAACGCCAACGGATCACCGTCAGCATGCGCGCGCAGCAGCTCCACGTCGCTGCGTTCGGGGGCGGTCACGACCGGAGAATAGCGAGCAGAACACCCGAAGGGGTCGGAACGGGCCCGCGATCGGGCCGGCCCGCTGCGCCGCGGCGAGGTGGGCTCACTTGAAGAAGCGCACCTCAGAAAGCGACGCGTCGAACTCGTTGCCCTCCGTCGGCACCAGCTTGGTGATCCACACGATGTAGTACTGCGCCGGCGCGCCCGGTTGCAGCTGGATGGTCTGGTTCGCCGTCAACCCGTTCGCCTGACCGACTACCCGGTAGTTGGCCGGATCGCTCGCGTTCGGGCTGTCGCCGGCGAGGATCTGTACGTCGATGCCCGGTTTGTCGGTGCTGAGCTGCACCTTCCGTAGCACGCTCGGCGAGCCCAGGTTGTACGCGACCCCCAGGCCCTTCTTCAGGTTGCCGAAGGTGGCCGAGCGCTTGTAGCGGTCGGTCGGCCAGGACGTGGCCGGGTTGCCGTCGTACGAGTCTGTGATCTTCTTCGCCTCGGCGCCGTCGCCGGTCGGGCTCGGGTCGTACAGCGTGGCGCCGGTCACGGTGACCGCCTGCACCGCGGCCTGGGTCGGTGGGGGGGTGCTGCTGGTGGCGCCGGTCGTCGCCGCGGAGGTCGGACCGGTGGCGATCGGGTTGGGCTTGTCGTCGCCGCGAACCCGGCCGAGCGCGCTGCCGACCAGCCAACCCACGATCGCCAGCACCGCGAAGGCGGCCGCGATCGGCGCGATCAGAGCCACCCAGCGGCGCCGCCGGTGACCGCGCGGGTCGACCTCGTCCGGGTCGAACCCGAAGGCCTCCTCGCCGGGGCCGCTCCGGTCGGCCAGCACCGTGGTCAGCGCGGCGGCGCTACGGACGCCATGCGGGGCGCCCGGATCGAGTGCCCGCATCGCGAGCGTGGACAGGTCTTCCGGCACGCCGGCCCGGACCTGGCGCGGGGTGAGGAGGTGGCCGCCGTTCGCGCTGGCTGGACGGAGCGCGGCGGCGCCGCCGGTGGGCGCGAGTGGCCAGTGCGCGGTCAGCGCCGCGTACAGCAGCGCGCCGAGGCCGCGGATGTCGTCGGTCGCGGCGGCCTGACCATCGCCGACCACCTGGGCCAGCGTGACCGTGCCGCCAGGGGTGACCACCACGTGGTCGGGATGCACGCCGCCGAATGCGACACCGGCCGCGTGCGCCGCGGCCACACCGTCAGCGACGCGGGCCACCGTGGCGGCGGCGGTATCCGGGTCGAGCGCGCCCTCGCGCAGCAGTGCGGTGAGCGGGGTGCCACTGACCCACTCGCTCACCACGTAGGCGCGGCTCTCGTCGTCGACCGCGTCGTACACGCGGGCCAGCGCCGGATGCACGATGGCGCTGACCGCGTGCGCGTGGCCGAGGAAGCCGCCTGCGGACGGCCCGCCTGGGCGGACCACGGTGAGCGTCACCGCCCGGGCGAGCAACGTGTCCCACGCCCGCCAGGCGACAGCGGGACCGTCCGGATCACCGGCGACACATTCGAGCAGGCGGTAGCGTTCGCCGACCGAGCCCGCAGACCCGGTCGGCGTGGCGGCGTCGACGCTCACTACACCTCCGTTCGCCGCTGCCGGCAGGAGCCGCGTGGACGCCCCACCGCCCTGAGAGCGGCCCGCGATCGCAGGCCACCCCGCAAGGGTAAGACGTCAAAGCCAGGTCCGAGGTTGACGGGTGCGAACCAGTTACCTCTCTTGCCCGCTCTGTGCCCGAGTGGGCAACGTTCCAACCATCCTCTATCGGGCCCGATGCCGGCCACCTGAGGAACGTCCGCGGTGCTCTACCGGCACGGTCCGCAGCGGCACCCGGCCGACCGGGCGGGCCGGGCCGCGGGCCGGTGGCCGGGCGGTGGACGGTTGCGCGCCGCGCCCGCGCAGCGCGGCGGTGAGTTCCCGGAACTCCTCCACGTGCCAGCGGGACGCCACCGCGGCCAGCGCCAGCAGCCCGGCGACCGAGCCGAGCAGCACCGACACCCCGGAGCCGGCGAGGCCCTGCCCGAGCCGGCTGAGCACCAGCGCCTGCACCGCCCAGGCGGCCACCCCGCCGATCACCGACAGCACCAGCAGCCGGGTCGTGGTCTGGATCACCAACCGGGTACCGAGCTCGCCGAACCGGCGGCGCAGCAGCACCTCGCCCAGCACCACGCCGACGATGTACGAGAGGCTGGTGGCCACGGCCAGCCCGAGCACCACGTGCCGGTCCGGCAGCAGCGTCGGGACCATCGCCGAGATCACGATCTTGGCCAGCACCATGCCAATGTTGATCAACGTCGGGGTGCGGGCGTCCTTCACCGCGTAGAAGACCCGCAGCTGCAGCATGGTCAGCGCGAACGGGACCAGCCCGAACGCGGACGCGCCGAGCACCACGCCGACCTGCCGCGCCTCGTCCGCGGTGGTGGCGCCGTGCGCGTAGATCACGATGCCGATCGCCGGGCCGAGCACGGTGAACGCGGCCGTCACCGGGATCAGGGTCAGCGCGGTCAGCCGGCTGCCCAGGGTGAGGTCGGACACCACGCCGACGTGGTCGCCCCGCGCCGCCGCCCGGCTCATCCGCGGCATCAGCGCGGTCAGCAACGAGACGC
>JBBWZH010000356.1:0-16442 GCA_039648995.1 Mycobacteriales bacterium | reverse complement strand
CGCGGCGTACCGCACCGGCCTCGACCTCGACCCCGCCCGGCCCGGGCGAGCCGAGGTCGCCGCCGCGGCCGGCGCATGGCTGGCCCGCTGCGCGCGGACCGGCGGCACCCGGCTGGACGACCCGGTGCTCACCCGGTACCTGTGGTGGGCCGGCGCCGACCTGGGCCTGCCGCTGCAGCTGCACACCGGCTTCGGCGACCCGGACCTCCGGCTGCACCGCAGCGACCCGGCCCTGCTCGGCGACTTCTGCGCCGCGGTGGCCGGCTCCGGCACCGCCGTGCTGCTGCTGCACTGCTACCCGTACCACCGGCAGGCCGGCTACCTCGCCAGCGTCCACCCGCACGTCCACCTGGACGTGGGCCTGGCGCTGAACCACGTCGGCCCCGCCGCCACCACGGTGCTCGCCGAGACGATGGAACTGACCCCGTTCGGCAAGCTGCTGTACTCCTCGGACGCGTTCGGGCTGGCCGAGCTGTACCTGCTCGGCGCCCTCCAGTTCCGCCGCGCGCTGTCGGCCGTGCTGGACGGCTGGCTCGCCACCGACGACATCACCGGCGCCGACGCCGACCGGTATGCCACGATGATCGGCGCCGGCAATGCCCGCCGCGTCTACCGCCTCGACCCGGCGAGCTAGCCCCGAGCTAGCCCCGGAGCCAGCCCCGGGCCGGCCCAGAGCTAGCCCAGAGCCAGCCCAGAGCCGGCCCGTCAGGACCGCAGCCGGCCGTCCCCGTCCAGCGCCTGCACCTGCTCCAGCCGGACGATGTGCATCACCGCGTTGATCAGCGCGAGGTGGGTGAACGCCTGCGGGAAGTTGCCCAGGTGCCGGCCGGTGCGCGGGTCGATCTCCTCGGCGAACAGCAGCAGCCCGCTGGCGTAGCCGAGCATCTTCTCGCACAGCTGCTTGGCTTTGTCCTTCTCGCCGATCTCGGCCAGCGCGGAGACCAGCCAGAACGAGCAGATCGTGAACGTGCCCTCGTCCTCGCTGAAGCCGTCGTCGGTCTCCTTGACCCGGTAGCGCAGCACCAGGCCCTCGTCGGTGAGCTCCTCGGCGATGGCCCGCACGGTCGCCGTGATCCGCGGGTCGTCCGGCGGCAGGAACCGGACCAGCGGCATCAGCAGCATCGACGCGTCCAGCGCCCCGGTGCCGTAGTACTGGGTGAAGACACCGCGCCCGTCCACGGCGTTGGCGCAGATGTCCGCGTGGATCTCGTCGGCGGCGGCCTGCCAGCGGGTCGCGCGGTCCCAGTCCTCACGCAGCCTGGCCAGCCGGGCGCCGCGGTCGGCGGCCACCCAGCACATGACCTTGGACGAGGTGAAGTGCTGCGGCTCGCCGCGGATCTCCCAGATGCCGTGGTCGGGCTCGCGCCAGTGCGCCAGCGCCGACTCAACCTGCCGCTGCAGCATCTGCCAGGTGCGGTCGTCCAGCCGGTCCCGGGAGCGGGTGTGCAGGTAGGCCGAGTCGAGCATGGCGCCCCACACGTCGTTCTGCCGCTGCCGGTAGGCCCCGTTGCCGGTCCGTACCGGCTTCGCGCCGCCGTAGCCGTGCAGGTGCGGCAGCTCGCGCTCGGTCAGGTCGGTCTCACCGCCGACGCCGTAGACGATCTGCAGCTCGCCGTCCCGCTCGGCCACGTCGGTGATGAAGTGGAAGAAGTCGTTGGCCTCCCAGTCGAAGCCGAGCGTGTAGAGGCCCCAGAGGGCGAACGTGGCGTCCCGGATCCAGGTGTACCGGTAGTCCCAGTTCCGCTCGCCACCGGGCGACTCAGGCAGCGACGTGGTGGCAGCGGCGGCGATCGCCCCGGTCGGCGCGTACGTGAGGCCCTTGAGGGTGAGCGCCGAGCGGGAGACGTGCCGGCGCCACCGGTGGTCCGGGATGCGGCCGCCGGCCAGCCAGTGCTGCCAGTGGTGCGCGGTCCAGACCATCTGCTGGTAGGCGTCCTCGGCACCGGCCGGCGGCTGCGCGCCGTTCCAGGACAGCGCGCAGAACCGGACGTCGCCCTCCTTCATCAGCGTCCGCGCGACCGCCCGGGGGCCCTCGAAGCCGAGCCGCATGTCGGTGGTCAGCCGCAGCTCCGGCTGCTCCGCGGCGCCGACGATCGCCTCGTGGTAGCCCCCGTCGCCGCGCCGCCACCCGCCGCGCTGCCGGCCGTAGTCGAACCCGGGCTCGCAGTCGAGCTGCAGCTGCACGACGCCGTTCACGCACCGCACGTACCGCAGCAGCACGTGCGCGGCGGCGTAGTCGGTGGGTGCCCGGCGGTACGTCGACGCCGCCGGGTCGTTGTCCCGCCACGGGGCCATCAGCAGCGCGTCGCGGACGATCACCCAGCCCTCGCCGACGTTCCAGGTGGTCTCCAGGACCATCGTGCCGGGCAGGTAGCGGCGGCCGGCCGGCACCGTGACCTCGGCCGGCCCGAGCCGGAACGAACCGGCGCCGCGGTCGAGCAGCGCGCCGAACACGCTCGGCGAGTCCATCCGCGGCACGCACATCCACTCGACCGCGCCGCCCGGGGCGACCAACGCCGTTACCTCGCAGTCGGAGAGGAACGCGTAGTCGGCGATCAGCGGGAACGGGTCGGCGACCGCCGGCCCGGTCGGCTGCGCCAGCGGGCCGTGCTGGCCGGTCGGCAGCGCCGGCCCTGGCCCGAGCCCGGTCAGCCGGTCGGCACCGGCTGGCGCGGTGTCAGGGACCGGCGGGTCAGCGGGCGAGCGGCTCATCGGCACCTCCGGGCCTGCGGGGCGCCGCGTCACGCGATGGCGGCACCAGCGGGGAGTATCAACGCCGGTGCGGCCCGGCAGCTACCGGTGCCGCGCCGGACCGGGCCTCGGGCAGCCCGAGTTTGACCCGCACGTCGGCATGCACATCGGCAGCGGGCCGGGTCGCGTCGACGGTTACCACGTACTCCTTGCGGCGGAAGATGTCGAGCACTGGGCGGGTCTTCTCGTGGTACTCGCGCAGCCGCACGGCTAGTGCCTCCGGCGTGTCGTCGTCCCGGCTGAGCAGCCGCCCGCCGCAGACGTCGCAGGTGTCCTCTTCCTTCGGGTGGTGGTCGATCAGGTTGTAGTCCAGCCCGCAGCGCGAGCACAGCCGGCGGGCCAGCACCCGGCGGTGCACCTCCGAATCGGGCAGGTCCAGGTAGATCACGCCGTCGATGTCGTAGCTCTCCAGGAAGAACTCGGCCTGCGGGCCGTTGCGCGGGAAACCGTCGATGATGAACCCGTAGTTCCAGTCGTGCCGGTCCAGCCGCTCGCGTACCACCGCGCCGACCATCTCGTCACCGACCAGGTGCCCGGCGGCCACACTGCGCTTCACCTGCGCGCCCAGCTTGGTGTGGTTGGCGATGTTCCAGCGGAAGATGTCGCCGACGCTGATGTGCACCAGGTCGTACCGCTCGCCCAGCAGCCGGCTCTGGGTCCCCTTCCCGCTGCCCTGGACCCCCATGATTACGTACTTGCGCATGCCGAACCCTGACATGGCGACGTGGGGCCGTGCACGCCGGAGGTCGGCCGGTGGTCAGACGGACGCCGGGCGGTACGCCGTTCGGGTGTGGCCCAGATTGGCCATCCGCATGGTCGCGGGCCGGTGCGGTTGCCGACCGGGCGTCCCCGCTCGTGCCACATCGTGGACGTCCGGTTGGCCGTTTGCTGGTCAGCGAATGGTTCGGCACGCTGCGTATATGGCCCGATCGGGCCATGTACCAGCGGCCGGCCGCACCACGACCCTGGTCGCATGGCCCCCGGCGCGCGTCGACCTGGGTCGGCCCGAGAGCCTCGGGCCGGCTCCGCGGGGCCGTCCGACCGCCGGCCGTTACACGCCTTCCGGGCGTCCCGGGCCGGCATGCTGGCCGCGCTCGGCGGCTACCTGGTCGCGGTCGGGCTCGGCGTCGCGGTGGTCGGTCACGCCGCCGCGAACCTGCTCACCGGCCTCGCCATGGGCGCCGCGTTCATCCTCGCCGCCGGCATCGTGGTGGTCACCTGCTGGCGTTTCTCGGCCCGGGCGTACGCGCACCAGGAGCGGTACCGGCGGGAGCTGTTCGACGCCGAACTGGGCGCGCTGGCCCGGTTACGCGAGGCAGGGCAGATCCGCGAGGACGTTATAGCGTCTGTCTCGCACGAGTTCCGGACGCCGCTGACCGCCATCCGGGGGAGCGCGTCCACGCTGCTGGCGCACGCCGACCAGATCGGGCCCGATGACCGGGCCGTCCTGCTGGCCGGCATCGTCGAGCACTCCGACCGGCTCGGCCGGCTGCTGGAGGACATGCTGCTGGCCGCCTCCGCCACCGCGGCGACCGACTCCGGCGCGATCGCGGACGTCAGCGCGGCGATGTCCGGCTTCGTGCTGGAGCAGTCCCGGCCGCCGGTGCGCCGGGAGGTCGAGCCGGGGCTGGCCGGCTATGTCGACACGGTCTCGCTCGACCGGGTGGTCCGGGCGCTGGCCGACCACGTCGGCGCCGAGTCCCGGCGGGACCGGTCGGTCGGGGTCCGGGCCACGCGCGAGCCGGGGGAGATCGTCATCGACGTCTCGTACGCGGCCAGCCGGGTCGAGGAGGACCTGGGCCGGCTGTTCGAGCCGTTCGGCTCCCGGGAGAGCGCCCGCACCGGCCGGCCCGCGTCGCTCGCGCTCTACCTGGCCCGGCGGCTGGTGGAGGCGCACGGCGGCCGGGTCTCCGCCGGCCACGACTGGGAATCCGACCGCACCCGCATCCGGGTCGTGCTGCGCGCGCTGCGCCCGCGCGGCCCACACGGCGCCGACCTGCCGGCCAGCAGGCCGGACGTGCCCGCCGAGAGCTTCGGCGCCTCCGTCTAGCAACCCCGTCCGGGCCGGAGCGCCGCGCGGCCCCGCCGGCCGTGTGCCGGGGACGTCCCGCGCCGACAGCGTGCCCCGTCGGCCGATCCGGCCGGGCCGGACTCCCGGCCGGCTGGCCGGCTGGGCCGGACCTCCGCGCGTCCCGCGGGCCGGGTGAGGGGCGGGAGCCGGCCCGCGTCCGGCGCCGGGACGCTACCCTCGCCAGACCGCCTCAGCGGCGCCGTCGCCGGCCTCGACGCCAGGTGCCGGCCCGCGCCTGATCCGCTCGCGAAGGAGCCGTCGACCGTCCCGTGAATGCCGATCCCGCCGCCCAGCTCCGCCTGCTCGACCTGCAAGTCGCCGATACCGTGCTGGCCCAGCTCGAGCATCGCCGGGAGACGTTGCCCGAGCTGGCCGTGATCGCCGATAGGGAGGCCGGGCTGGCCCGGCTCGACTCGGACCGGGTCCGGGCGCAGACCGAGGTCAGCGACCTCGACCGGGAGCAGCGCCGGCTGGAGGCCGACGTCGACCAGGTCCGGCTGCGGGCGGCTCGTGACCAGCAGCGGATGCAGTCCGGCTCGGTGCCGGCCAAGGAGCTGGAGAGCCTGCAGCACGAGGTGCAGTCGCTGGCCCGCCGGCAATCCGAGCTGGAGGACACGGTGCTGGAGCTGATGGAGAGCCACGAGGAGGCGGACGCGCGGCTGGCCGCGGTGCAGGCCGACATCGCCCGGCTCACCGCCGAGCGGGATGAGGCGGTCACCGCCCGGAACGCCGCCGTGGCCGAGATCGACGCCGCGGCGGCGGACCGGCTGGCCGCCCGCGACGCGCTGTCCGCCGGCCTGCCGGACGACCTGCGCACGCTGTACGAGAAGGTGCGCGCCTCGGCCGGTGGGGTCGGGGCGGCTCCGCTGCGGCACCGCCGGTGCGAGGGCTGCCGGCTGGAGCTGGCCGGCAGCGAGCTGCGCGCCGCCCGCGCCGCCGCGCCGGAGGAGGTGCTGCGCTGCGAGAACTGCCGCCGCATCCTCGTCCGCACGCCGGAATCGGGCCTGTGACTGGTCGGCGGGTGATCGTCGAGGCCGACGGCGGCGCGCGCGGCAACCCGGGCCCGGCCGGCTACGGCGCGGTGGTCCGGGACGCCGACACCGGCGAGGTGCTGGCCGAGGCCGCCGGCGGCCTGGGCGTGGCGACCAACAATGTCGCCGAGTACCAGGGCCTGCTCGCCGGCCTGCGCGCGGCGGTCGAGCAGCGGCCGGCCGCGGTGGAGGTCCGGATGGACTCGAAGCTGGTGATCGAGCAGATGTCCGGCCGCTGGCAGGTGCGGCACCCCGACCTGCGGCCGCTGGCCCGGGAGGCGGCCACGCTGGCCCGGTCGCTGCCGGCGGTGACGTTCGGCTGGATCCCGCGCGAGGCCAACAAGCACGCCGACCGGCTGGCGAACGAGGCGATGGACGCGGCCGCCGCCGGCCGGCCGTGGTCGCCCGGCGGCGCGCCCCGCCCGCCGCGGGCCGCCCGGCGCGCGGAGTCCACAGTGGACGGTGGTGCGGCCGACCCGGTGGCCGCCGCCGCGCCGGCCCCGGCCGCCGCCCCGCCGGCCCCGGCTGCCGCGCCGGCGCGGGCCGGCTGGGGGGTGCCGTCGGCGGGGGTGCCGGTGAGCCTGCTGCTGCTGCGGCACGGCGAGACCGAGCACTCGGTGGACCGGCGGTTCAGCGGCCGCGCCGACCCGCCGCTGACCGACCGCGGGCTGGCCCAGGCGACGGCGGCGGCGCACCGGCTGGCCAGCTGGCCGGGCGCGCCGATCACGGCAGTGGTCTGCTCGCCGCTGCGCCGCGCCCAGGTCACCGCGACCACCGTGGCCGACGCGCTGGGCCTGCCGGTCAGCACCGACGACGGCCTGCTGGAGACCGACTTCGGCGCCTGGGACGGCTGCACGTTCGCCGAGGTGCAGGGGCGCTGGCCGGCCGAACTGACCGCCTGGCTCGGCTCGCCGGAGGTGGCGCCGCCCGGCGGGGAGAGCTTCACCGACGTGCAGGTGCGGGTGCGCCGGGCCCGCGACCGGGTGCTGGCCGGCCACCCCGGCGGCACCGTCGTCGTGGTCAGCCACGTAACGCCGATCAAGCTGCTGCTCCGGGAGGCGCTGGACGCGTCCCCGGCCATGCTCTACCGGCTGCACCTGGACATCGCGGGGCTGTCCACCGTGGACTGGTACCCGGACGGCGCCGTCCTCGTCCGGCTCGTCAACGACACCAGCCACCTGTCCGGCCTCGCCGGCTAGCGCCGCCCTGCCCGCGGCTCCGCCGGGCGCGTCAGCGGCTCCGCCGCGCGTCAGCGGGACCGGACGAACAGCACCACCGCGACGACGACGCCGAAGCCGACCACGCACCAGCGCAGCACCCGGTCGTCCAGCCGGCGGGCCACCCGGGCACCGGCCAGCCCGCCGACCAGCGCGGCCGGCGCGACCACCCCGACCGCGGCCCAGTCGACCGGGCCGAACAGCCCGAACATCGCCACGGTGACCGTCGCGACCACCAGCGACAGCACCGCCTTCAGCGCGTTCAGCCGGCGCAGCGAATCCCGCACGGTCAGCGCGAGCGTGCCGACCAGGATCACGCCGAGCGCGCCGCCGAAGTAGCCGCCGTAGACCGCGGCCAGCCCGATCGCGGGGTAGAGCACCCGGCGGGCGTCCCGGTGGTCCGCGCTGGGCCGGCCGAGGGCGGCGGCGATCCGCGGCTGCACGGCCAGCAGCAGGCTGGCGAACAGCACCAGGAACGGCACCACCACGTCGAACGCGCTCGCCGGCGTGACGAGCAGCAGCACGCAGCCCACCACACCGCCGGCCACCGCCAGCGCCGCCAGCGCCGCCACCCGGGGCCGCTGCCCGGCCAGTTCCGCGCGGAACCCGATGACGCCGCCGATGTAGCCGGGCCACAGCGCCACCGAGTTGGTGACGTTCGCGGCCAGCGTGCCCAGCCCGGTCGCCACCAGCGCCGGGAACACGATCAGCGAGCCGCCGCCGGCGACCGCGTTGATGCCGCCGGCGAGGAAGCCGGCGCCGGCGAGGAAAGCGGCTTCGGGCACGTCCACCTGCCGCACCCTAGGTCACGCCGGGGCGGCCGTAGTATTGCGGGCACGGCGGACGAGTCGGCCGGGCGGCCGCGTGCGGGGGAGACCCCGCCCGAGGAACGTCCGGGCTCCACAGGGCAGGGTGGTTGTTAACGGCAACCCGGGGCGACCCGCGGGACAGTGCCACAGAAAACAAACCGCCGTCGCGGTCCGCCGCGGCGTTAAGGGTGAAACGGTGGTGTAAGACACCACCAGCGCCCGGGGCGACCCGGGCGGCTCGGTAAACCCCACCCGGAGCAAGGTCGAGAGGGCCGGCCGCGCGAGTGGCCGGCCTGCGCAGGCGTTCGAGGGCTGCCCGCCCGAGCCTGCGGGTGGACCGCTGGAGCCTGCCGGCAACGGCAGGCCGAGATGGATGGCCGCCGGCCGGGGCAGTGCCGCGAGGCGCCCCGGTCACAGGACCCGGCGTACAGGCCGACTCGTCCGCCGCCTGCGGGGTCGCGCCGGCCGCACCGCGCGGCCGGCGCGGACTTCGGCTCAGCTGTCCCGGCCAGCCGGCCGATGGTGGGGTGTGGTCCGTGCCTGGCGTGTCTATGCCGTGTGCACTCTCGCGCTGACCATCGCCCATCCGTTCCTGCCCTGGTGGGCGCAGAACGTGGTGTACGACGGGATCAGCGCGTCGGTCGTCGGCGCGCTGGCGTTCGCCGCCCGCCGCGGTCTGGGCCAGGCCCGGGCACCCTGGTGGTTCTTCGCGGCCGGCCAGGCCTGCTACACCGTCGCCGACCTGCTGTGGACGATCGTCGACGCGCGCACCGGCGGCAACGTGCCGTTCCCGTCCCTGCTGGACCTGCTGTACCTGGCGTACTACCCGCTCGGCGTCATCGGGTTGCTGAAGATGCTGCGGCTGCGCGACCCGGGCGGCCACCTGGGCACGCTGGTCGACGCGGTCACGGTCGGCCTCGGCGTCGCGCTGCCGGTGTGGATCCTCGTCCTCCGCCCGTCCGTTGTGGACACCGACCTGCCGCTGCTGAGCCGGCTGGTGACCATCGCGTACCCGATCGCGGACCTGGTGCTGCTGGTGTTCATGCTGCGGCTGGCGCTGGGGCAGGGCCTGCGGTCGGTGCCGTTCCGGCTGC
Organism: Mycobacteriales bacterium; assembly: GCA_039648995.1. Lineage (GTDB taxonomy): Bacteria > Actinomycetota > Actinomycetes > Mycobacteriales > CADCTP01 > JBBWZH01. Next base: position 7,469 of record JBBWZH010000356.1, on the reverse strand, counting down.
TGGTGGGCAGCGTGGTCTGCACGATCGCGGCCGACCTCATGTACGCGATCATGAGCACCCAGGGTTCGGTCTACCCCAGCGCGCTGAACAACGTCATGTGGCTGCTGGGCTACGTGCCGTTCGGCGCGGCGGCGTTGCACCCGTCCGCCCGGCTGCTGGCCGAGCCGGGGCCGGAGCGGCTGCCGCGGCTGACCGGCCGCCGGATCGCGCTGCTCGCCACGGCCGGGATGCTGGCGCCGGCGGTGCTGGTGATCGACGCGGTCGCCGGCGATCCGGTGGACGTGCCCGCGTTCGTCGTCGGTTCGGTCGCGCTGTGCCTGCTGCTGGTCGTGCGGCTGGCCGGCGTGGTCCGCCGGCAGGAGCGGACGATCCGTCGTGAGCAGGTGCTGCGCGGGCTCGGCATCGACCTGGTCACCGCCGCCGACCCGGCCGCGGTCGCGCGCGCGGTGGTGGCCGCGGGCCAGCGGTTGGTCGGCGACGGCCACGTCGTCGAACTGCTGACCGGCGCCGCCGCCCTGGCCGAGTTCCCGCCCGGCCAGCTGCCGTCCGGGATCCGCGAGGCGCAGTCGGCCGGCGGGGCGCGGTTGTCGGTGCCCCTCGCGGTCCAGGGCGAGCTGCGCGGCGCCGTGCTGGTAACCGGTGAGCGTCCGGTGAGCATGGAGCTCTGGGCCAGTCTCGGGGCGATGGCGGTGGGCACCGCGCTGGCCCTGGACGGCATGGCCCTGGCCGAACAGCGGCACCGCACCGAGAGCCGGTTCCGGTCGATCGTGCAGACCTCGTCCGACATCATGTGCATCACCGACCTCGACGGGGTGATCACCTGGTGCGCCCCGTCGGTGGAGCACATCTGCGGTTACCGGGTGGCGGACCTGGTCGGCGGCAAGCTGTGGGACTTCCTCCATCCCGATGACGCCGCCGCCACCGGCTTCTTCGCCGACGCGATCACCGGCCCGGGCGGGTCGGCCGCGGCCGACGTCCGGCTGCGGGTCGCCGACGGCAGCTACCGGGCATTCCACAGCTCCGGTCGCAACCTGCTGGACGACCCGGCCATCGGTGGGTTGCTGTTCACCGGCCTGGACGTGACCGAGCGGCTGCGGCTGGAGAACCAGCTTCGTGAGCGCGCGTTCCACGACCCGCTGACCGGGTTGGCCAACCGGGCCCTGTTCGTCGACCGTCTCGAGCACGCGCTGGGCCGACCGCTGCGCGACCACCACGTGGCCGTGCTGTTCGTGGACCTCGACGACTTCAAGCTGGTCAACGACAGCCTCGGTCACCAGGCCGGCGACGAGCTGCTCGTCCTGGTGGCACGCCGCTTGTCGGCCTCGCTGCGGCTCGGCGACACCGCCGCGCGGTTCGGCGGTGACGAGTTCGCCGTGCTGCTGGAGGACGCCGACGAGGAGCGGGCCAACGAGGTCGCCGACCGCATCCTGGCCGAGCTGGCCGGGCCTTTCGACCTCGGCGACTGTGAGGTCTTTGTCCGCGCCAGCATCGGTGTCGCCGTCGCCGACAGCTCGGTCGGCGACGGCCACACCCTGCTGCGCGACGCGGACATGGCGATGTACCACGCGAAGGCCGCCGGCAAGGGGCGCCACCAGACCTTCCGGGCGAGCATGCATGCCTCCGCGCGCAAGCGCCTGGAACTGCACGGCGACCTGCAGCGCGCGATCGAGCGGGACGAGCTGCGGGTCTACTATCAGCCGATCATCGATCTGCCGACCGGCCGGCCGGCGAGCTTCGAGGCACTCGTGCGGTGGCAGCACCCGACCCGGGGAATGCTGCAGCCCAACGACTTCATCCCGCTCGCCGAGGAGACCGGGCTGATCGTTCCGCTCGGACGTTGGGTGCTGCGCTCGGCGACCCGGCAGGCCCGGCTCTGGCTGGGCCGGTTCGGCCTGCCGTTCTCGATGGCGGTGAACGTATCGGTGCGGCAGTTGCTGGAGGAGGGTTTCGCCGAGGAGGTCGCGGCGGCGCTGCGGGACAGCGGGCTGCCCGCGTCCTGCTTGACCCTCGAGCTGACCGAGAGCGTGTTCATGACTGACTTCGAGACGACCGCCGTACTGCTCGCGCGGCTGAAGGCGATCGGCGTGCTGCTGGCGATAGACGACTTCGGCACCGGCTACTCCTCGCTGAGCTACCTCGAGCAGTTCCCGATCGACGTGATCAAGATCGATCGGTCCTTCGTCGCGGCGCTGCTCGATCCGGCGCGCCCGGCCAATCTGGTGCACACGATCCTGGAGTTGGCGCGGCGGTTGGGCGTCCCGGCCATCGCGGAAGGGATCGAGCGCGCATCCCAGTTCGTCGAACTGCGCGAGCAAGGATGCCTGCTGGGTCAGGGTTTTCTGTTCTCCCGCCCACTGGAGGCGGAGGATCTGGAGCGGGTACTGGCCAGCGGTCAGCTCGACCTGCCGGTCCAGTCCGAGGCGGCGGTCCGGTCGTCCTGACCCCGTCCGGGTTTCGATCAGATCCGCGGACGGAAGACAACAGGCCAGCGTGGTGGCACGCTGTTGGTTGACAGCATCGTCCGTCGCAGGAGGGTCGTCATGGAATGGTGGTGGTGCCTGAAGCATCGCACCGTCGAGCCGGCGGACGGCTGCGTGAACTCGGACCGGCTCGGTCCATTTGCGACAGTGGATGAAGCGGCCCGCGCGCTGGACAGCGTCCAGCAGCGCAATGCCCGGTACGACAAGGAGGATGCGGCGTGGAGCGGCGACGACAGCAGCTGACCGACTTCCGCATCCCTGGGGTCGGTACGGCGTGGCGGGTTGACGCGTGCCACGCCGCGCCGTTCAGTGACGTCAACCAGTGCCGTCAAGGAGGCAAACATGCCCGCTAAGGCAACAGCCAAGGCTCCCGCGAAGAAAACAACGACCGCCGCAAAGGCAACGCCGGTGAAACGTACGACCGCGAAGGCGGCGCCGGCGAAGACCACGACGAAGGCGGCGGCGAAGAAGACCACTACCAAGGCGCCCGCGAAGAGGGCGGCGAAGACGACGGCCGCGAAGACGACGACCGCCAAGGCGCCGGCGCGGAAGACCACCACGAAGGCGACTCCGGCGAAGGCCGCGGTGAAGAAGACCACCACCGCGAAGGCGCCGGCGAAGGCCACGACGAAGGCGGCGGCGGCGAAGAAGACCACCACCAAGGCACCGGCGAAGACGACCGTCCGCAAGACCACCGCCAAGGCCGCCGCCGCGACGAAGACCGCCGCCAAGAAGACCGCGACCACCGCGAAGACCACCGCGCGCAAGGCGACCGGCACCCCGCGGAAGACCGCCGCCAGGGCCACCCGCTAGTCCACCGCCGCGCCCCCCGGTCACCCCGGCGGGACGGCGCAAGGGACGCCGGCAGGCCGGCGAACCGGCACAGGTACGGTTTCCACGACGGCCCGCCCGGTGCGGTGCGGGCCGGCGGCAGCGGACAACTCGACCCGTACCTCGTCACCGGAGCTGGCATGCAGCCTGAGCACGCGAACGACCTCAGCGACTCCGTCCGCGGTCTCGCGGTGGGAATCGTCGGCGGTACCGGCGACCAGGGCCACGGCCTGGCCCGCCGGTTCGCCCTCGCCGGCGTACGCGTGCTGATCGGTTCCCGCGACGCCGACCGCGCGAACGAGCGGGCCGCGGCCATCGCCGCCGAGGTCGGCGCGGACGGCCCGGTCGTCAGCGGTCACGTCAACGCGGAGGTCTGCGCGGAGTCGGATCTCGTCATCGTCGCGGTGCCGTACGACGGCCACGCCGCGACGCTGACCGGGCTGCGCCCGCACCTGGCGGGGAAGATCGTGGTCGACTGCGTGAACCCGATGGGCTTCGACAAGCAGGGCGCGTACGCGCTGCCCGTGCCGGCCGGCAGCGCCGCGCAGGAGGCCGCCGAACTGCTGCCGGACAGCCGCGTCATCGCCGCGTTCCACCACGTCAGCGCGGTGCTGCTGATCCACCCGGAGCTCTCCACTGTGGACACCGACGTGCTGGTGCTCGGCGACGACCGGGACGCCACCGATACGGTGCAGGCGCTGGCCGGGCTGATCCCCGGCATGCGTGGCATCTACGGCGGCCGGTTGCGCAACGCCCGCCAGGTCGAGGCGCTGACCGCGAACCTCGTCTCGATCAACCGCCGGTACAAGGCGCACGCCGGCTTCCGCGTCACCGACGTCGACTGAGCGGCCCGGGCACCGTCCCGGGTGGACGGTGCCCGGCCGGCGGCCGGGCCCGGGTGGCTCAGGCGTACGAGTGCTCCGGACCGGGGTACGTCCCGGACCGGACCTCGGACGCGAACTCGTCCACCGCGCCGCGCAGCACGCCGCGCAGGTCGGCGTACCGCTTCACGAACCGCGGCACCGGCCCGCCGCGCAGCCCGGCCATGTCCTGCCAGACCAGCACCTGCGCGTCGCAGTCGATGCCGGCGCCGATACCGATCGTCGGGACCACCAGCTCGCCGGTGATCCGCTTGGCCACGTCCGCCGGCACCATCTCCAGCACCACCGCGAACGCGCCGGCGTCCTGCAGCGCGACCGCGTCGGCCAGCAGCTCGTCACCGGAGTCGCCGCGACCCTGCACCCGGAACCCGCCGAGGCCGTGCTCGCTCTGCGGCGTGAAGCCGAGGTGCCCCATCACCGCGACGCCCGCGCCGGCCAGCGCCGCCACCTGGGGCACCACCCGCCGGCCGCCCTCCAGCTTGACCGCGTGCGCGCCGGCCTCCTTGAGGAACCGGGTCGCGGTGTGCAGCGCCTGCTCCGCCGACGCCTGGTACGACCCGAACGGCAGGTCGGCCACCACCAGCGCCCGCCGGGTGGCGCCGACGACCGCGCGGGCAAGCGGGATCAGCTCGTCCACCGTGACCCGCAGGGTGGATTCGTAGCCGTACACGTTGTTCGCCGCGGAGTCGCCGACCAGCAGCACCGGCACCCCGGCCTCATCGAAGATTTCCGCCGCGTACTGGTCATACGCGGTCAGCATCGGCCATTTCTCGCCGCGGACCTTCGCGTCGGCCAGGTGCGGGAGGCGGACCCGGCGGCTCGGCGGCCCACCGTAGAGGGGGGTCTCGGACATGCGCACCGTCCCTTCCTCGAGGCCCACAACGGCGCGGGTCCCCGGGTTGATTGGGTTACGAAAACGATGCTGTCACGATTCGGCCGGTGGCGTTTCCGCCCATCGGGACGAGATTGGGAGACGTCGGTCACGCCCGAACGCCCGCAGCGAGATCTTCGGGCCGGGCGGGTACTGCCGGCGCTTGTACTCGGCCCGGTCGACCAGCCGGATGACGTGCGCGACCAGGTCCGGGTCGTGCCCGGCGTCGACCAGCTCCGCCCACCCCAGGTCGCGGTCGACGTAGTCGAGCAGCACCGCGTCGAGCACGTCGTAGGACGGCAGCGAGTCGGTATCCAGCTGGCCCGGGCTCAGTTCCGCGGACGGCGGTTTCACGATGCTGTTCTCCGGGATCGGCGGGGTCTCGCCGCGCTTGTCCGCCGCCGCGTTGCGCCACCGGGCCAGCCGCCACACCAGTGTCTTCGGCACGTCCTTGAGCGGGGCGAAGCCGCCGGCGCTGTCCCCGTACAGGGTGGAATAGCCGACCGACAGCTCGCTCTTGTTCCCCGTGGTCAGCACCAGATGTCCGTCCGCATTGGACAGTGCCATCAGCAGCGTGCCGCGCACCCGGGACTGCAGGTTCTCCTCGGCCAGGCCGGTGAGCGCCTGGATGCCGTGGTACGCGTCGACCGCCGCCGCGATCGGCAGCTCGCGGTAGTGGCAGCCCAGCCGCCGGGCCAGGTCGGCGGCATCCGAGACGGAATGCTGCGACGAGTACGCGGACGGCATCGCGATGCCGTGGACGTTGCCGCCGCCGATCGCGTCCGCGGCGACGGTCGCGGTCACCGCCGAGTCGATGCCGCCGGACAGACCGAGCACCACGGTGCGGAAGCCGTTCTTCCGCACGTAGTCGCGGGTGCCGGTGACCAGCGCCTGCCAGACCTCCTCCTCGTCGCCGAGCCGGTCGCGCGGCGGGTCGGCGGCGCGTGCCCCGGGCGGCGGGGGCGGGGCCGGGGTGTCCGCGACGCCGGGCACGTCGTGCCGCTCCACCGCCATGTCCAGCACCCGGCCGGTCACCGCGCCGCGTCGGCCGGCCAGCCTCAGGTCGGCGACCAGCAGGGTCTCGGTGAACTGCGGGGCCCGGGCCACCAGCTCGCCGGTGCCGCCGAGCACGAACGAGTCGCCGTCGTAGACCAGCTCGTCCTGGGCGCCGACCAGGTTCACGTACGCCACCGGGGCACCCGCCTCGGCGCAGCGGCGCTGACCGAGGCCGAACCGCGCGTCGTCCTTGTCCCGCTCGTACGGCGAGCCGTTGATGTTCAGCACCAGCGCGACCTCGGCGCGGCCGGCCACCGCGAACGGGCCGCCGTCCTGCCACATGTCCTCGCAGATGGTCAGCGCGATGTCCACGCCGTGCAGCCGCGCCACCACGAACCGGTCGCCGGGGACGAAGTAGCGGGCCTCGTCGAACACCCCGTAGTTGGGCAGGTGGTGCTTGAAGTAGGTGCAGACGACCTGGCCGCCGTGCAGCAGCGCGGCGGCGTTGCGCGGGCCGCCGGCGGCGTCCAGGTAGCCGACCACCACGGCGACCCCGCCGAGACCTTCGGCGGCCAGCCGTGCCGCCAGCGCCGGTACCGCGGCCAGGCTGGCGCTCTGGAACGATTCGCGCAGGACCAGATCCTCCGGCGGGTAGCCGGTCAGCGTCATCTCCCCGAACGCGACGAGGTGTGCGCCCGCCTCGGCCGCCCGCCGGGTCCACGCCACGACGGTCTCGGCGTTCCCGGCGAGGTCGCCGACGGTTGTGTCCACTTGCGCCAGTGCGATCCGCAGCTCCGCCATGGCGCCCATTCTCCGCCGGGAGTCAGCCGCGCGCCGGCGCCGGCTCGGGCCGCAGCGCCGTCTGCGCGGTGCCGAACCGGACGTGCCGGGCTTCGCTGCCGACCGCGGTGAGCAGGATCACCACCAGGAACACCGGCACGATCGTGACCGCGAGGGCGAACGGGTACCCGTGCGACTCGGCGAGCCGCTCCTGGATCGGCAGATTGAACGCGGCCAGACAGTTGCCCAGCTGGTAGGTGACGCCGGGGTAGAAGCCGCGGATCTCGTCCGGGCTGAGCTCGGTCAGGTGCGCCGGGATGACGCCCCACGCGCCCTGCACCGCCATCTGCATCAGGAACGAGCCCAGGCACAGCATGCCGACCGCGGTCGAGTAGGCGAACAGCGGCACGATCGGCAGCCCGAGCACCGCGCACAGGATCACCATCCGGCGCCGGCCGTACCGCTGCGAGAGCCCGCCGACGAGCGTGCCGCCGATCAGCGCCCCGACGTTGTAGAGCACCGCGATCCAGGTGGCCGTGGTCGGCGACAGGCCGATGCCGTTCTTGAGGAAGGTCGGGTAGATGTCCTGGGTGCCGTGGCTCATCCAGTTGAACGCGGTCATCAGCAGCA
>JBBWZH010000265.1:0-8532 GCA_039648995.1 Mycobacteriales bacterium | reverse complement strand
TGCACGTAGGCGTCGATGATGGACGTCCCCTTGGTCACGTCGGCGTTGGTCGCGACCGACGAGAAGTTGATCGACTTGCCGGAACCCTTGATCGCCTGCGCCGCCCCGTCGATCCGAGGCTGGATGTTCAGCTGGCCCGGGGTCGCGATGAACGCGACGACGTCGCCGGAGTCCACCTTCTCCAGTGCCCGCTGGCCGAGCGCCTGCCCGGACTCGAACAGGCCCTGGCCGATGTAGGCCAGCCGGTTGGTGCCCGGGTCGCCGACCGCGCCGTCGGCGTTGTACGACACGACCGGGATGCCGGCGTCCAGCGCCTGGTCGACCGGCCCCTTGAACGCGGTCTTGTCCACCACGGCCAGCGCGATGCCGTCGGCCTTGGAGCTGACCGCCTGGTTCGTCGCGTTGACCATCTCGGACACGATCGAGTCCTTCGACCCGGTCCACTGGTACGTGGTGCCCAGCAGCTTGCTGGCGTCCTCGGCGCCGTACTGCGTCGGGGTGAAGAACGGGTTCGTCGTGACGTGGTTGACGAAGACGAACTTCCACTTCGGTGTGGTGGGGAAGTTCCCGATCGCCCCGGACGCAGTGGCGTTGTCCTTGCTGCACGCGGCCAGCAGAGCGGTGGCGGCGAGCCCCGCGCTGCTCAGGCCGGCGCCGGTGAGCAGCCTGCGGCGAGTGACTCCGGGGAGGTCGAGGGTGTCCACGGCCTCCTCGACCTTGGGATGGACCTTCTTCATCGGGGGCCTCCGCTGCCTCTGATGGTCGCGTGGGTCAGGTGTCGTTCAGCCGTTCAGTGTTCGGTGCTGAACTGGTAGACCGTAGTGGTCCGGTAGACCTGGCCCGGCCGCAGAGTGGTGGACGGGAAGTTCGGGTGGTTCGGGGAGTCCGGGAAGTGCTGGGTCTCCAGCGCGAGCCCGTCACCCTGGCGGTAGATGTGGCCGCCGGTGCCGACCAACGTACCGTCCAGGAAGTTGCCCGAATAGAACTGGATGCCGGGCTGGTCGGTGAACATGCTCAGCACCCGGCCGCTGGTGTCGTCGGACAGCTGCGCCGCGAGCACCAGCGAGGTGCTGTCGTGCCGGTTGAGCACCCAGTTGTGGTCGTAGCCCTGGCCGAACAGGATCTGCTGGAAGTTGTCCCGGATCCGGGCGCCGATCGCCGTGGCGTGCGTGAAGTCCATCGGCGTGCCGGCGACGGGCTGGAGCACGCCGGTCGGGATCAGCGTCGAGTCGACCGGGGTGAACCGGTTGGCGTTCAGCAGCAGCTTGTGGTTGTAGATCGAGCCGGTGCCCTCGCCGTCCAGGTTGAAGTACGAGTGGTTGGTGAGGTTGACGATCGTGGCCTTGTCGGTGGTGGCGTGGTAGTCGAGCCGCAGGCTGTTGGCCGCGGTCAGCGTGTAGGTGACCTGCACCCGCAGCGTGCCCGGGTAGCCCTGGTCGCCGTCCGGGCTGGTCAGCCGGAGCACGAGCCCGACGTCGTCACCGTGCCGGAACGGGGTGGCCGCCCAGATGTTCTTGTCGAAGCCGACCGTGCCGCCGTGCAGGCTGTTCGGGGGGTTGTTGATCGGCAGCTGGTAGGTCACGCCGTCGAGGGTGAACTTGCCCAGCGCGATGCGGTTGCCGTAGCGGCCGATCAGCGCACCGAAGTAGGCCGGGTTGGTCAGGTACGGCGTGAGCGTGCTGAAGCCGAGCGCCACGTCGGTGTTGTGGCCGTGCCGGTCCGGCACCTCGATGCTCTGCACGATGCCGCCGAACGTGATGATGCGGACCCGCATGCCGCTCGGGTTGGTGAGCGTGTAGCGGTCGACCGCGGCGCCGGCCGGTGTGGTGCCGAAGGCGTCCTTACTGATCGTCGGTGCCCGGTGCCCGGACCCCTGGGTTGACGCCGCCCTGCTCCCGGAATCCGCGTTGGACGCGCCGGTGTCCAGGGCCGCGACAGCGGCCACCACGAGGGCCGCACTGCCGACTCGCCTGGCGAGACCGCTGAACCGGGACTTGCTCCTTGACTGCATGGGCTTCCTCCGCCGGTCGAACTGGGGGTAGGTGCCGTTCGAATGACGCGCACTCGGAGTCGCCGTCAGCTCGTGGTGCGGAGCCCCTCCGAGCGAGAAGAGAGCTGTTCGTAATTCCGAACAGCGTCCGACAGGTCGATTGGCCGACGACGGTAGATGATGCGTGAAACGAAGTCAATACACACCGACACCGCACCGAAACGCTCGACCCCAGGCGCATGCTTCCGATCTTCGGCCGGCACCGGAAGCGCCCAGCCGGGCGACCTCGCGGGCCGCCGGGGCTACTCAGCGGCACCGGCCACGGAGCCCGCCGACCGCGGCCCGGCCGGCGGCGGATGCCGTGCCAGCCGCGGAAACGCCTGTTCCAGGCGGCCCTACGCGGGAGCGGCGACCGGTTCGGGCCGGTGCCGGTGGCCGAGCCGGCGGCTCAGCGAGGCCGCGCCCGACCGGACGAGTTCGGTCCACTCGTTCCGGCGCTCGTCGGTCCACCGGATGGTCGGGGTGGAGATGCTCATCGCGGCGACCATCTGCCCGCCGTGGTCGTACACCGGCGCGGACACGCAGCGGACCGCCTCGTTCGACTCGCAGTCGTCGTACGCCACGCCGTCGGCGGCCACCTGGCGCAACGCCGCGCGCAGCCGGGCCGGCGAGGTGATGCTCTGCGGGGTCATCGCCGGCATCGGGCTGACCGGCGGGTAGCGCGCGTCCAGCGCCTCGGCGGTCAGCGCCGACAGCAGCACCTTGCCGACCGCGGTGCAGTGCGCCGGCAACCGGCGGCCGACCGCGGACACCATCCGGACCGGGTGCGTACTGTCCACTTTGGCCACATACACGACCGTGGCACCGTCCAGCACGGCCACATGCACGGTCTCGTCGCAGGCGGCGGCCACCTCGGCGGCGGCCTCCTGCGCCTCCCGGACCAGATCCAGCCGGTCGGCGAACTGGCTGCCCAACTGGAACGTGCGCATCCCCAGCCGGTAGCTGATCGGGGCCCCGGACACCGCGTCCAGGTAGCCGCGCTCGACCAAAGTGGACAGTAGCTCGTGCACCGTGGTGCGCGGCAGATCGAGCTGCTCGGTGATCTGCGGCGCGGACAGCGAGGGACACTCAAGGAACAACTCAAGGATGTCCAACGCCCGACTGACCGCGGGGACAGCCCGGCCCATCTCGCTCACCTCACCCTTCGCGCAGGCAGCGTACGGCCCGACCACCACGGCGGGCCGTTGACGCGGGACACGCCGGAGGTTAGCTTTAGCCGCGTTCGACATGTCGAACCAGATTCAGAATAACGAACTTCTCTCCTGCACTCACTTCCGCGGTCCCGCTCCGATCCGGCCTGGCAAGCACGGCTGGAGGTGCCGGTCGCCTGGCGGAGGGATCCGATGACCGTGCTGACCGCCGACCTGAGTACGGCCGACCTGCTGACCGGGTTGGGTCTGCCCGCCGGGGACGGCCACAGCCTGCCGGCGTCGGCGCTGCGGTTCCCGGACGGCTCCCAGTACCGGGTCGAGATCCCGAGCGTGGAGGGACCGCGCTGCCTGGAGGCGGTGCTGGCGGAGGCCGACCGGCTGTCCGTCCCGGTCGCCCGCGTCTCCCAGGGCACCGGGGTCGGCCTGCTCACCGACGCCGAGATCACCGAGATGGTCGAGCTCGGCGTGGCCGCGGGCGTCGAGGTGAGCCTGTTCGCGCGCCCGTGTGCCGGCTGGGACACCTCGGCCATGGCCCGCTCGACCGCCGGCGCGCTGCTCGCCCCGGCCGCCCGCGGGCAGGACCAGTTGGCCGCGGTGATCGACGAGATCCGCCGCGCCGCCGAGCTCGGTATCCGCAGCGTGCTGGTCTCCGACGTCGGCGTGCTGACCACGTTCGGGCGGCTGCGGGCCGCCGGCGCGCTGCCGGCCGAGATGCAGGCGAAGGTCTCGGTGATGCTGCCGGTGGCGAACCCGGTGACCGCGCGGCTGTTCGCCGACCTCGGCGCTGACACGCTGAACCTGCCCACCGACCTGACCATGCCGCAGATCTCCGCGATCCGGTCGGCCACGCCGCTGCCGGTGGACATCTACATCGAGTCGCCGGACAACCTCGGCGGCTTCGTCCGCCACTACGAGCTGCCCCGGATAATCGAGGTGGCCGCGCCGGTCTACGTGAAGTTCGGGCTGCGCAACGCGCCGGACGTCTACCCGTCCGGCGGCCACCTGGACGAGACCACCGTGCTGCTCTCCCGCGAGCGGGTGCGCCGGGCCCGGCTCGGCCTCGACCTGTTGCGCCGCAGCGGCTCGGTCGCGCTCGGCTCCGGCCCCGGCGCGGCCGGCCTCGCGCTGAGCGTCCGCCCCGCGAGCTGACCTCCCGGCGCGGTCGGTGCGGCCGGGAACGTCGAAGGTCCGGTCATGCCCGGCCGATGGTGCAGCCGACCGCAGCGCGCACCGAGGAGAGCCATGTCGCGAAGGATCCTGCCCGGGGTGGCCCAGAAGTTGACCCTCCTGGCCGGCCTCGGTTTGCTCGCCACCGTCGCGGTCGCCGCGGTATCGATCGCCGGCGCGGCCCGGGTGCGGACGGTCCGGGCCGACGACGCCAAGGCCGACACGGCCGAGAAGCTCGTCCTGCGGCTGGACACGCGGGCCAGCGAGCTGAAGGTCGACGGCTACAAGGCGATCGTCCGCCCGCACCCGGGCGACGAGCTGGCCGAACTGGCCGACGACACGGCCATGCCCAAGGAGTTGCTGGCCGACCTGAACGGCCTCGGGCTCACCGGCCGGGGCGCCGCCGAGATCGCGGACCTGACCACGAAGTACGGGGTGTACCTGGGTGCGATCGATGCGTTTGTCCGGGCGGCCATCGCCGATCAGGTGAGAACCCGGGCGAAGTGGGAGGACATCCAGACCGCCAACGACATCACCGACAACGCCGTGGGCGCGGCGGAGGATGCGCTGGAGGCCCGGGCGGCCGAGGCGCGGGTGGCGGTCGACGCCGCGGCCGGCCGGATCATCCGCGCCGCGGCGCTGAGCCTGGCGCTGGCGGCGCTGGTGCTCTCGGTGGCGGGCTGGCTCCTGACCCGCAGCATCGTCGGGCCGCTGCGGCGGACCGTCGCGGCGCTGCGCCAGCTCGGCGAGGGCGACCTGACCGGCCACCTCGTCGTCACCGGCAGCGGCGAGGTGGCCGAGATGGGCGAGGCGCTGAACGCGACGGTCGCCCGCGTCCGGGCGACGCTCACCAGCATCGCGGCCGCCAGCGACGAGATGACCGAGGCGTCCGACGACCTCGGCGGCCTGGCCGGTGCGCTGGAGTCCGGCGCGCAGCAGGCGGCGCGGCAGGCCGGGATGGTGCTGGTCGCCGCGGACCGGGTCTCCGGCAACATCCGGACGGTCGCGGCCGGCGCCGAGCAGATGAGCGCCTCGATCCAGGAGATCGCCCAGAACGCCGGCCACGCGCAGGAGGTGGCCACCGAGGCGGTGACGGCCGCGGCCGGCGCGACGGAGACCGTCTCCCGGCTCGGCGCGTCCAGCCACCAGATCGGCGACGTGGTCAAGACGATCACGGCCATCGCGGAGCAGACGAACCTGCTGGCGCTGAACGCGACGATCGAGGCGGCCCGGGCCGGCGAGTCCGGCAAGGGCTTCGCCGTGGTCGCCAGCGAGGTGAAGGACCTGGCGCAGGAGACCGCCGTGGCCACCGGCAACATCGCCCGCCAGGTCGAGGCGATCCAGGCCGAGACCAACGGCGCGATCGGCGCGATCGCCGGGATCAGCGCCGTGATCGAGCGGATCAACGACTTCCAGACCACGATCGCCGCCGCCGTCGAGGAGCAGACCGCGACGACCAACGAGATGAGCCGCAACGTCGCTCAGGCGGCCGACAGCTCCGGCGAGATCGCCACGAACATCGGCGGCGTCGCCACGGCCACCGACGAGACCACCGCCCGCGTCAGCGACGCCCGCGCCGCCGCGAGCCGCGTCCAGCAGACCAGCACCACGCTGCGGGAGCTGCTCGGGCACTTCCAGCTTTAGGAGCCGGTGCGGCGCTCCCAGCCGTCGGCGACCAGGTTGAACCGGGCCCGGGTACGGGGGTGTTCGGCGGCCCGGGCGTGGTCGAGCGCGACGCCCAGCCCGGGTTCGGTCGGCAGGCCGAAGCAGCCGTCGGCCTCGTCCACCCGGGGCGCGCCGCTGACCACGTCCGCAACCCACGGGTCGGCGAAGTCGTTGAAGTGCTCCAGCACCTTGTAGTTCGGGCAGGCGATGGCGAAGTGCAGGTTGGCCATCGTGCCGACCGGGCCGGCCACGTTGTGCGGGGCCAGCAGCAGGCCGTACGCCTCAGCCCAGCCGGCCAGCTTGCGGATGCCGGTGAAGCCGCCGAAGTGACCCAGGTCGGCCTGCACGATGTCGACGGTGCCGGCCTCGAACAGCTCGCGGAACTCGCCCAGCCCGTGCACCCGCTCGCCGGTCGCGATCGGCAGCGTGGTGCCGGCGCGGACCTGGCGCAGCGCGCCGGCCTGGTCCGGCGGCACCGGCTCCTCGATCCACTCCGGACGGTACGGCTCCAGCGCGCGGGCCACCGCGACCGCGGTGGCCGCGGTGAACCGGCCGTGCATCTCCAGCATCAGCGCGGTGTCCGGGCCGACCGCCTGCCGGATCGCGGCCACGATCTCGACGGCGAGGGCCAACCGGCGGTGGCTCAGCTCGGCGTGCGCGGCGCCGAACGGGTCGACCTTCAGCCCGCGGTAGCCGCGCCGCACGACCGCGGCGGCCAGCTTGGCGAACGACTCCGGCTCCCGGTCGCCGGTGTACCAGCCGTTCGCGTACGCCGGCACCCGCTCGCGGTAGACGCCGCCGAGCAGCTGCCACACCGGCACCCCGAGGTGCTGCCCCTGCAGGTCGTAGCAGGCCTGGTCGAAGCAGGCGAGCGCGGTCTGGGTGATCTCGCCGGCCCGGCCATACTCCTCCCAGCCGGCCCGCCAGGCCAGCCGCGCCACGTCGAACGGGTCCGCGCCGATCACGTACCGGTCGGCCAGCTCGCGGACGCAGGCCAGCAGCGTGTCGGTCTTGTTGATCAGCCGCGCCTCGCCGACCCCGCGCAGCCCGCTGTCGGTGACCAGCTCGACGAACGTCAGCTCGCGCCACGGCGTGCCGACGACGACGGTCTGTACCTCGATGATCTTCACGACGCTCCCGGGTCCTCCAGCGCGAACGCGACGCGCAGGTCGCGCGCGGTCTGGGCGAGGTGGTCACGCATCGCCGCGGCCGCGCCGGCCGCGTCCCGGGCGACCACCCGGTCGAGGATGCGGGCGTGCTGCTCGATCACGTCGGCCACCGTGCCGCCGCGGGCCAGGTGGCCGCGCAGGCTCCGCAGCCGGCTGGCGTGCAGCGGAGCCTCCATCGCCTCGATCAGGAAATCCAGCAGCTGGTTCCCGCTGGCCGCCGCGAGCGCCTGGTGGAACCGCAGGTCGGCGGCGTGCAGCGCGTCCGCGTCCGGCTCACCGTCCACAGTGGACGCGCTAGGCGCGCTGGACGGGTCAGACGGGGCCGGGGCCGGCGGGCCGGCGGGGTGGCGCATGGCGTCCAGGGCGAGCTCCAGCGCGGCGACCGAGGCCCGGCTGGCGTGCTGCGCGGCCAGGCTGGCGATGTGCACCTCCAGCGCGCGGCGCACCTCGAGCAGGTCGAGCAGTTGGCGCGGGTCGCGGCGGATCACCGAGGTGAAGAAGTCGCCGACCGGGGCGGCGTTGGGGTAGGCCACCCGGGGCCGCCGGCCGCGCCGCGTCTCCACCAGCCCGCGGGCCTGCAGCGACCGCACCGCCTCCCGGACGGTGAGCCGGCTGACCGCCAGCTGGCTGGCCAGCTCCGACTCGGACGGCAGCTCCGCCCCGGGCTCCAGCTCGGCCAGCACCAGCTGGTCGAGCCGGCGGACCACCCGATCCGTGACGCCGGCCATGCGGTCATCGTGCCGATCCCGCCGAGGGCTGGCAACACCTGTCAGATAAGTGCCGTGTCCGATCGCGGACAATCACCCGTGATCCGGCGCATCCGCTTGTCTGGCTATCTGACAAGTGGCACGCTCGCCGGCGTCAGGATCTCCGGGCAGGAGGTGACCACCGGTGGGCCTTCCCACCCGGCCGCTCGGCAAGAGCGGCATGCAGATCACGACCGTCGGGTACGGCGCGTGGGCCATCGGCGGCCTGGGTTGGGAGCACTCCTGGGGGCCGCAGGACGACCGCGACTCGATCGCCACGATCCGGCACGCGATCGAGCAGGGCATCAACTGGATCGACACCGCGCCGGTGTACGGGCACGGCCACTCCGAGGAGGTGATCGGCGCGGCGCTGGCCGGCCTGCCCGACGCCGACCGGCCGTACGTGTTCACCAAGTGCGGGCTGATCTGGAACCCGGCCGACCACCAGCTGCCGCCGGACCGGGACGCCCGCCGGATCAGCTGGGAGGTCGAGCACTCGCTGCGCCGGCTGCGCACCGACCGGCTGGACCTGCTGCAGATCCACTGGCCGCCGCTGCTCGGCCCCGCGCTGGAGGTCTACTGGC
>JBBWZH010000224.1:0-24513 GCA_039648995.1 Mycobacteriales bacterium | reverse complement strand
TCGCCGGGCTCAGCCCGCTCCCCACCGAGGTCCGCGCCAGCGAGGTCGCCGGCAGCGCCGTCCTCGCCGGCGCCGTCCGCACCGCCCTGGACGCCGCCCGCGCCGACCTCATCGGCCCGGCCGTCCCCACCGGCTAGCGGATCGCGGAGCCCGCCCCGGTGCCCGTGTCAGGCGAAGCGGGCGACGATGTCGAGGATCGCTCGGGCGGCCAGCGGCGTCTGCGGGTGGCGCTGCGCGATCACGCAGAGCATCTCGCGCAGGTGCACCAGGAGCATGTGCTCGCGCCAGCCGGGCTCAGCGGGGTGGATCTCGTGGTAGGCGGCGAAGAACCGGTCCGGGGTCGAGGTGCCGGTGTAGAGCATCATGCTCACGTCGACCGCCGGCCACGCCCAGGACACGGCCGGATCGATCAGCGCCACGGCCCCGGCCGGCGTGGCCAGTACGTTGCCGGGCCACAGATCCCCGTGGGTGAGCGCCGCGCCGGACGGGGGCAGCAGGTCCGGCAGCCGGCCGCAGATCCGTTCCAGCCCGGCTCGCGTCTGCGCGTCCAGCGTCTCGACCGTCGCCGGCTCGGTCAGGTAGCGCAGCACCCGGTGCTGGACGAAGAACTCGTAGCCGTCGTCGGTCCAGGTGTTGATCTGCGGGGTCGGGCCGAGCCAGTTGTCGCGGTGCCAGCCGAACCTGTCGTTGCCGATCGCGTGCAGCCCTGCCAGCGACCGCCCCGCCGCCTCCCAGAACGGGACGTCGTCCGGCCCGGGTGCCGGCGGCAGCGCCTCCAGCACCAGGAACCCGGCGCCGGCGTCGACCACCCGCGGCGCCGCGACCGCGCCGCTGGCCCGCAACGCCGCCAGCCCTTCGGCCTCCGCTGCGAACATCCCGGCCGGCGCGCCGGCCGTGGCCTTCACCACGACCCGCGACCCGTCCGCCTGCCGCGCCAGCCAGACCGCGTGATGCGTGCCCCCGGCCAACTGCTCCGCCGCGACGGCATCCTCGAGATAGGGCGTCACCCCGGCACCCTAGCCGCCTGCGCCCGCGTCGATGATCGCGGCGGCCGCCCGGCGGAGGTCGGGCCAGAGCGCGCAGGCCTGGTCACGGCGGTCGAGCACGCCGGCCACGTCGTGCAGGCCGAGCAGATCACCGACAGCGGCGCGGAACCGCAGTTCGGCCCGTCGCCGCACCGGACCCGGCGCGTCGGCGTCGAGGATCCGCTGGCAGCGCGCGTAACTGGCGATGATCCAGAAGACGGCTTCGCGATGGTCGCCGGCGTCGATCAGCTGCTGGCTGCCGTCGATGGCGACCGGGCGCGCGGCGGGGGTGATGTCGGCGGAGAAGAAGAACGGTGTCCGGGCGACCGCGGCGGCCTCGCCGAAGGTGACCGCGAGACCGTCCAGATGCCGCTGCACGGCCGCCCGACCGGTGCCGGTGCAACCCAGCACGCCGAGTAACGCGCCGTACAGCGGGATGCCGTCGCCCGCCAGCACCTCGCGCGCGGCCAGGTACCGCAGCCGCACGGTCGGCGACCGCCGCGCCGCCACCACCAGCACCTGCGTCGCCAGGCTGGTCGGGAACAGCCAGCCGGTCACGAGTTCCGGCCAGCTCGACCTACCGTCCACAGTGGACAGCCCGTTGTGGATGCGCCGGAACACGTCGGCGCACCGGCGCCGGACCGCGGCCGGCCGGTCGAAGGTGCCGGCCACGGCGCGGGTCAGCCGGCCGAGATGCCCGCTCGGGTCGGCGATCGTCTGGTCCGTCGCGAAGCTCGGCGCCAGGTAGTACGTCCGCGCCACCCGCTCGGCGCCGGCGACCTCGGCCCATGGCAGGTACGTCACCTCCAGCAGCGCGCCGCGATACCGGAACTTTCCCAGCTTCCGCGGCGCCACCCCGGCCACCACCACCGCGATGTCCACATCGGACGTCGCCGCCAGTTCGACGTCGCCGGCCAGCCCGAGCGTCGACCCGGTGTAGAACGCCCCGCGAAATCCCGGCAGCACCGCCGCGTACTCGCCCACCCACTCCGTGGCCGCCGCCCGAGCCTCCCGCACCAGCACCCGTCCTCCTCTGCGCCTGTGTGGCCACCAGCCGTGGCCGCCTTCCGGCAGTACAGGTGACCATGCCGGGCCTCGGGTTGGGCGGCCACGGCGGACGATCTCGCCGAACCCGGCCAGCGCCTGGAACCTTGTAGTACAAACAACCTGTAGTACAGACGATTTGTACTACGGCTCGACGCGTGCGACTGGACGCGCGGCCGCTGCTGTCCGGTCCCGTCCGGACGTTCACATCTACACACCGGCCGACATGCTGAAGTAGCCAGACGGTGATCGCCGCCGTGATCGCCAGGGTGGGCGGTTGCCGAGGTAAGGGCAGGTGTACGTGCTGGCGGTTGTGTTCGGGGTGGTCCATCTCACGGTGGCCGCGGTCTGGCTGGGCTCGATGGCGTACAGCCTCAACGTGGTGCAGCCGAAGGTGGCGCGGTTCTTCACCGACCAGGTGCGGCGCGAGGAGTTTCTGGTGACGCTGGCGCACGGGAACCGGCGGCCGGTCGTCGCGCTGATCTGCGTGCTGCTGGTCACCGCCGCCGGCGTGGTCGCGGCGGCACCGCACACCGCGGCGATCGGGTACGCCGTGGTGCTCGGGCTGTACGCGGCCGCCGCACTGATCTTCGCCAACGTCTCCTGGCGGCACTGGCCGGCCCGCGTCTTCGCGCTCCCGGCCGAGCTACCCGGCTACCGCCGCCGGCTGGCCGCGCAGGCCTGGGCCATGCTGGCGCTGGTCGGCACGGGGTTCCTGGTCGCGCTGAGCGTGAGCCTGACCGCCGGGCTGCGCTAGCACGGGCCTCCTGTGCGCCGGCCGCGCTGGTCGCGGTCCCGGGTACGGGGTCGGTCGGCAGGCACCGCGTACGGGGCGCGAACGGCGGCGCGGCGCCGTAAACTCAGCGGCGGCTGCTCCGCCCACCTGCGTGCGCGACCGTGATCCGGAAGGCCCGGGTCAGCCGAAGGTCTGTGCGACAAGGACTTCCGTGCCGACTGCAGGGAGACTGCTCATGCGCAGCACACGTGTCGGCTGGCTGCTGATAGCTCTGGCCGCGGTGGCCGTCGTGGCCAGCCCCGGCGCCCCGCAGCCCGCCGCGTCGTCGTCGGCACGGCCCAGCGGCGCGGCCGCCCCGAACCTCACCCGGCCCGCGTCCACCGGCGGCTACCGGGCGACGACCTTGCCACCGCTGTCGGCGTTCTCGGTGCTGCAGATGAACCTCTGCAACAGCGGGTTCGCCCGCTGCTACGCCGGCGGCCAGTCGGTCCCGGAGGCGACGGCGGTCATCGCGGTGCGGCGCCCGGACGTGGTGACGCTGAACGAGATCTGCCAGGGCGACAGCGAGGGTGCACTGGCCCAGGCGATGGAACGCGCCTGGCCGGCGGATCGGGTGTTCACCGCGTTCCAGCCGGCCTGGGACAAGCGCCGGAACTCGCCGTACCTCTGCGCCAACGGCCAGCAGTACGGCATCGCGGTCATGGGTCACGTGGCCGCCGCCGACTGGGCCGGCGTCGACATCCGCGGCGGCATCTACCCCACCCAGAACCCGGGCACGGACGAGCATCGTGCCTGGGTTTGCGCGTACGCGATCGGTAACTACTACGCCTGCACCACGCACCTGGAGTCGGACAACGGCGGGGTAGCCATGGCCCAGTGCCAGTACCTGATGGACACGGCCATTCCCAGCGTGCGCGCGGAGCTCGGCGGCTACCTACCGACCGTGATCGGCGGCGACTTCAACATGAGCTACGGCGGCAGCCCCGGCGTGCAGGACTGCGTACCGTCCGGCTGGTTCCGCAAGGGCGACGGTGCGGTGCAGCAGGTCCTGGCGGCCGGCGGCTTCACGTTCGAGTCCGCCCAGAAGCTGGAGATGTACCACACCGACCACCCGGCCTGGCTGGTCGCGATACGTACGCCGGCCGCCGCGCCGGCCGGTCCGGGCGAGGCGCGGCCGGGCGGCGGTCAGGGCAGCCAGCTGGGGCGGACCAGGCCCGCCTCGTAGGCGAAGACGACCAGCTGCGCGCGGTCGCGGGCGCCGAGCTTGACCATCGCGCGGGACACGTGGGTCTTGGCCGTCGCCGGGCTCACCACCAGCCGCGCGGCGATCTCGTCGTTGGACAGGCCGGCGCCGGCCAGCGCCACCACCTCCCGCTCCCGGACGGTGAGATCGGCCAGCTGGGCCGGCGGCGCCGGGCTCGCGCCGCGCAGCGCGAACTGCTCGATCACGCGGCGGGTGACGCTCGGTGACAGCAGCCCCTCGCCGGCGGCCACCACCCGTACGCCGCGCACCAGCTCGGCCGGCTCGGTGTTCTTCACCAGGAAGCCGGCCGCGCCCGCCCGCAGCGCCTCCGCGACGTACTCGTCCAGCTCGAAGGTGGTGAGCACGACGATCCGCACCCCGGACAGCGCCGGGTCGGTGGCGATTTGCCGGGTGGCGGCCAGCCCGTCGGTGCCGGGCATCCGGATGTCCATCAGCACCACGTCCGGGCGTACCTGGCGGGCCAGCTGGACGGCGCGGGCACCGTCGCCGGCCTCGCCCACCACCTCGATGTCGGGCTCGGCGTTCAGCAGCGCCCGGAACCCGGCACGCACCAGCGCCTGGTCGTCGGCGATCACCACACGGATCATGACGCGCCGCCCCGGCCCCGCGTGCGGTCCTGCCCGGACGTGCCGTCCGGACCGGACGTGCCATCCTGCCCGTCCGTGCCGTCCGTGCCGTCCGGATCGGGCGTGCGGTCCGGGTCGGGCGGGGGCAGCGGCAGCACGGCGCGGACCCGCCAGCCGGCGCCGGGCGCCGGCTCGGCCGCCAGCGAGCCGCCGAGCGCGGCGGCCCGTTCCCGCATGCCGCCGATCCCGTTGCCGTCCGGCGCGGCGGCCGGCCGGCGCCCGCCGCCGTCGTCCTGCACCTGCACGACCAGCTGCTCCGGCCGGTACTCGACCGTGATCGTGGCGCTGACGCCGGGGCCGGCGTGCCGGCGCACGTTGGTCAGCGCCTCCTGGACGATCCGGTACGCGGCCCGGTCGATCTCGGCCGGCAGCGAGCGGGGCTGGCCGTCGATCACCGTGTGCACCGGCAGGCCGGCGTCGACCGTCAGGTCGTCGAGCCGCTCCAGCCCGGGTGTCGGGGCGCGCGGGGCGGCCGCACCGGTCGGGTAGAGCGCGTTGAGGACGGCCTGCACCTCCCGCAGCGCCTCGGCGCTGGCGTGCTTGATGGTGTCCAGCGCGGCCCGGGCCTGGTCCGGCTGGCGGTCCATCAGGTGCAGCCCCACCCCGGCCCGCACGTTGATCAGCGACAGGTGATGGCCGACCACGTCGTGCAGTTCCTGGGCGATGCGCAGCCGCTCGTCGCCGGCCCGCCGGCGCTGCCGCTCCTCCTGCAGCCGCCGCTGCTCCCGCATCACCTGGCCGATGGACTGCCCGGCGAACATCAGGAACCCGGTGAGCAGCGCCACCCCGGCGGCCACGCCGGCGAGCGTCAGTGCCTGGCCGCGGGTCGGCCCGGTGAGGAAGATCCACGCGGTGTACGAGGCGGCCGCGACCGCGCAGACCGTGCGGCCGTGGCCGGCCCTGCCGGCCACGCCGGCGGCGACGATCAGGGCGAGGAAGGTGGGGCCGCTCGGGTAGTGCAGCGCCTGGTACGCCACGGTCGCCGCGGCCGTGATCACGACCGTGGTCCGGGGGGAGCGGTGCCGGTCGGACAGCGCCAGCCCGCTGATGGCCAGCAGCACGTACCCGAGCACGCCCGGCCCCGGCTCGCCGCGGGCCGCGATCGCCGTGCCGAGCGTCTGCGCCAGGGCGGTCAGCACCGCCACGCCGCCCCCGTCGCGGGAGCCGCTGTCGCGGGAGCTCCCGCGCTCGGGCAGGCCGGAACCGCCCGTGCGCGGGCCGGAACCGGTCATGCCAGCACGGTAGAGGACCGGCGGCCGTACCGGCGTTCTCCGGGCGCGGCAAGGCGGGGTACTCCGCCGGGCGCAGTCGGCACCGGCGGCTACCACCGGGGGAGCAGCCCCGGTGTCGCCGCCGGCCCGACGCGGCCCCGCCGCCGTCCTGCCACGCTGGCCGGGCGGTGAACACCTCGCCGCCGCAGGGCCGCGAAGGCCGGGGACGCCACGGATGGGGACACGATGAAGGCAATCGTCCAGCACCGGTACGGATCGCCCGACGTCCTGGAGATGGCGGACGTCGCCCAGCCGGCCGCCGGCGACGACGAGCTCCTGATCCGGGTCCGGGCGACGTCGGTCAACCTGTACGACTGGCACTACCTGACCGGTACGCCGTATGTCATGCGCCTGCAGGCCGGGCTGCGCTCGCCACGTCAGCTGATACCGGGTGCCGATGTCGCGGGCGAGGTCGAGGCGGTCGGCCGGAACGTCACCCGGTTCCAGCCGGGCGACAAGGTGTTCGGCCTGAGCAGCGGCGCGTTCGCCGAGTATCTGACCGCCCGTGCGGACAGGATGGTGCGCATACCCGCCGGCCTGACGTTCGAGCAGGCGGCGGCGGTGCCGATGGCGGCGCTGACCGCGCTGCAGGGCCTGCGCGACCGGGGCCGGCTGCGGCCCGGGCAGAAGGTTCTGGTCAACGGCGCGTCCGGGGGCGTGGGCACGTTCGCGGTGCAGCTCGCGGCGGCGCTCGGCGCGGAGGTCACCGCCGTCTGCAGCACCGGGAACGTCGGCGCCGCACGGTCGCTTGGCGCCGACCACGTCATCGACTACACGTGCGAGAGCTTCACCGACACCGGCCGGCGCTACGACCTGATCCTGGATATCGCCGGGAACCGCTCCATCGCCGATCGCAAGCGCGCGCTGACTCCCCGGGGCACGCTCGTGCTCGTCGGCGGCCCCAAGCACAACCAGTGGTTCGGGCCGATCGGCTCGCTCCTCGCGCTGCTGGTGGTGGGCCGTTTCAGTCGCCGGCGGCTGGTCGGAATGCTGACCAGGAACAGCGCGGACGACCTGGCCGTCGTCGCGGAACTCATGACCGCGGGCTTGGTCACCCCGGCCATCGAGCGGACCTACGCGCTGCACGAGCTACCTGAGGCGCTGGCCTACCTCGGCGAGGGCCACGCCCAGGGAAAGATCGTAGTCACCGGGTAGCGCGGCCTCAGCCGGCTTCGGTCAGCGGGCGCAGGTGGCTCGCAGACCCGGCCACCAGCTTGTCCACTTCGGACCGGAACCAGGAGACCCTGGTCTGGTAGGAGGATTGGCGCAGGATTATCGCGTCCACATTGGACCGGTCCACTGCCAGGCCGGGGGTCTCCAGCCAGCCCTGCGGCAGCTCGCCTCCGCCGGTGGCGGCATCGGCGAGCAGCCGGCCGGCCACCGCGCCCTTGATGTAGTGCTCCGGGGAGACAAGCACGAGTTGCCCGGCCCGGACGGCCCGCAGGGACCTGGGGTCGAGGTCGAACGCGGCGGCGACCCAGGTGGCGTGGGTGCGTTGCCGGATGCTGGCCAGGTGCCAGCCGTCGGCGTCACCGGTACCCAGGAACGCCAGCGCGGTGGGGTTGGCGCGGACCAGGCTGCTCCAGGCGACCAGGTTGGCCGGTACGTCCTGCTTGGTGTCGAACGGCCCCAGCACCTGCACGCCCGGCATGCGCTTGGCGAACTCGTCCCGGATCCCGCGGGCGCGCAGGTCGAGCACGGGGACGCCGGGCGCGGTGTTGCCGATCACGACCGAGCCGCGCGTGCCCGCTGGCAGCCGGGCGATCGTCTGGTCGGCGAGCATCTCACCGAGGCGGTAGTTGTCGTTGCCGATGAACAGGTTCACGCCGGAGCCGGGGCCCGGCGGGTTGTCCACGGCGAGCAGCGGCAGGCCCTTCTTCCCGGCCGCTTGCAGAGCCGACGCGAACAGCCCGGCGGCGAGGGTGAAGACCGCGATGCCGTTCTTGGCCTGGCCGGTGAGCCCGTTGAACAGCTCCAGCTCGCGGGGGGAGTCCGTCGATGGCGGGCCAGTGGTCAGGTGGTCGACCGCGCCGACCTGCTCGACTCCCGCGCGGAAGCCGTCGATCATCTCCTGGGCGAAGTTGAGCTGGGTGTTCGGCACGACGAGCGCCACGACCTTGGTTCGGCCGCTGGCCGCCGTGCCGGAGCCGGCGCACGCCGAGGCTCCGATGCCCGCGCCGACGACGGCCACCGCGGCAATGACCTTGCGTACGGACGGCGACATGGGTTCCCCCTACTCGCGGATATCCGGCATCCGGTCTCCTTATCGGCCGTGCCGGCGCCGGTCGGACCGGAATCCGCGACCAGGATCGCTAACCCGGGGGCGCCGGAGGTCGATCTGCATGCCGGACCTGCGGCCGTACGTGGGTTCGCACCGGTCGGCCCCGGCAGAGCGAGGTGGGCATGCGCGGGCGGCTCGTCGAATCCCGCGGCGTCGCACGGTCGGCCGTCGCTGGGCTGGCGCTGGGCCTGCTCGCCCTTGCCGTGCTGGCCTGGTGGGGCGCGGCGAGCACGCAGCAGGCCACCGCCCAGGTGCGGGCGATGAACGACGTCAGCGGCGGATGGCAACAGCTGTACGACCGGATCCTCAGTGTGGATGATGCGCTCGGCGACTACCAGCGGGCCGGCAGCGACATCGGGCGGCAGCCGCTGGTCTCCGCGGTGTCAGCGGCCGCGGACAGGCTCGACTGGCTCAGCCGGCATGCCGACCCGGATGAGGCGGCCGAGGTCACCGACATCCAGCAGACATTCGGCGGCTACGCCCGCACCCTGCAGACGTTGTACGAGACCGGCCGCCGCGGCGAATGGGACAAAGTGCCCGTGCTGGTCGAGCAGGCCGCCTTGTCTTCGGCCGCGCTGCACAAGCAGATCGCCGCCGACATGGAGCGCCGGCGGCTGGCGACGGCGGACCTGCTGGACCAGGTCGACCGCAGCGTCCAGCGGCTGCGCGCCGCCGCGCCGGTCACCCTGGCCGTCGACTCGGTGTTGCTGCTGGCCTGCGCGCTGGTGGTGCTCGGCTACCAGCGACGGGTCGAGGGTCAGGCGTCGAGCAACCGCCAGCAGGCGCTGCACGATTCGCTCACCGGCCTGGCCAACCGGGTCCTGCTCGCCGACCGGACGGAGCGGGCCGTCGACCAGCGGCGGGACGGGTCGGTCACGCTGCTGCTCATCGACCTCGACCGGTTCAAGGAGGTCAACGACACTCTCGGCCACCACGCCGGCGACGTCCTGCTGCGGGAGGTCGCGGCCCGGTTGGTCCGCGCTGTCCGCGAAGGTGACACGGTGGCCCGGTTGGGTGGTGACGAGTTCGCCGTGCTCATGCCCGGTGGTGCCGCCACCGAGTCGCAGGCGGTTGCCGAGCGGGTACTCGCGCTGGTCCGGGAACCCGTACAGATCGACGGGCTCTCCGTGGAGGTCAGTGCGAGCGTCGGGGTGGCCGTCCATCCACTGGACAGCGGCGACGCGGCGGAGTTGCTGCAGCACGCGGACATCGCGATGTACGCCGCGAAGCGCGGCCAGGCCGGTGTCGTCCGCTACGACCCTGCGCTGAACGAGCACAGCCGCCGGCAGCTGACGTTGCTCGGCGAGCTGCGGCAGGCGATCGGGCGCGGCGAGCTGCTGCTGCACTACCAGCCGAAGGTGCGCGGCGCCGCGGCCGAGATCTATGGCGTCGAGGCGCTGGTGCGCTGGCAACACGCCGAGCACGGCCTGCTCGGCCCCGGTGAGTTCATCCCGCTCGCCGAGCGGACGGACGTGATGGAGCCGCTCACCTGGCACGTCCTGGACACCGCCATGGACGAGTGCCGGCGCTGGCAGCAGGCCGACCTGCGGCTGCCGGTCGCGGTCAACATCGCGACCCGGTGCCTGCTCAGCCCGTCGTTCCCGGAGGATCTGGCCGCCCTGCTCACCCGGCACGGCGTCGCCGCGGAGCTGCTCACCCTCGAGGTGACCGAGACCAGCCTGATCAGCGACCCACCGCGGACGGCCCAGGTGCTGCGCAGTCTCCGGCGACTGGGTGTCCGACTCTCCCTGGACGACTTCGGCACGGGCTACTCGTCGATGTCGTACCTGCGTGAGCTGCCGCTTGACGAGCTGAAGATCGACCGGAGCTTCGTCGCGAACCTGCGTTCGTCCCCGAGCGACGCGGCCATCGTGCGTGCCGTCACGGAACTCGGGTCGAGCCTCGGCCTGGACGTCGTCGCGGAAGGTGTCGAGGACGCCGAAACCTGGACCACGCTGATCGGGCTCGGCTGCGTGCGCGGCCAGGGCTACCACTTCGCGAAGCCCATGCCGGCGGCCGCGCTCGCCGACTGGCTCGCCGGCCGGCCCGGGGCGATCGCGCTTCCGGCCGCCGGCCGGCCGGTCGGCGACGCTCCGCCCGAGGGCGCCGTCGCGATGGTGGAGGCGGTCTGAGCGGCTACCGGCTGCCGGCGAGCAGGGCTTCCCGGTTGGCCCGCAGGAACTCCCGCAGGGTCTCAGGTGGGGCGCCGGTCACCGTTTCGATCGCGTCGGTGACGTGGAACGTCGCGCCGTCGCGGTTCGCGGCGTTGCCGATCGCCTGCCAGAGCCGGGAGAGGTGCTCGACCGTGTGCGCGCTGCCGCCGCGGGCGAGCGCCCGGTCCCGCCATTCCTGCGGGTCGATGTCCACGTACCGGAGCGGGATGCCCAGCGCCGCGCCGAACTCGGCGACCAGCTCGCCGATCGTCGGCACCGCGCCGACGAGGCGGTAGAACGGCTCGGCCGGCCGCGCCGGGTCGGCGAGCAGGGCGGCCGCCACCCGGGCCACATCGCCGGCCGCGACCAGCTGGATCGTGTTCCGGTCGTCGCCCAGCGGGACCGCGAGCTCGCCGCCGGCCGCTCCGACCGCCACCAGGGCGCGGATGTTCTCGTAGAACACCGTCGCCCGCAGGTGGACCGCGCCGACACCCGCCCAGTCGAAGACCTGCTCCGACACCCAGTGCTGGCGGGTACGCGGGCTGAGCGCGCCCGGCCGCGGCGACAGCTGCGACACCTCCACCAGCCGCCGGACCCCGGCCGACCTGGCCGCCGCGGCCACCACCGCGGTGGCGTCGAGCAGGCCGTCGAGCACCGGGTAGGTGAAGAACACCCGGTCCACGCCGTCGAGCGCCGGCTCGACCTGGGCGATGTCGCGCAGGTCCCCGGTCACCACCTCGGCGCCTGCCCCGCGTAGCCGCTCGGCCCGCTCGTCCAGCGTGCGGACGAACGCACGCACGGGAACCCCGCGGGCGCGCAGCAGTTCCGCGACCTGGCGCCCGGTCGCCCCCTGCGCACCGCCCGCCGCGCCGGTCACCAGGACAAGCCCGCCCTCGCGCACTCCGTCGTTCCGCATACCGGGACGGTAACGCCATCAGCTTGAAAAACTCAAGTTCTCGCTTGAAAGTTAGATGTTCCGAGGGCTCGCCGTCCAGACCGCGATCCCGCACCCGCAGGGCCCCGGTGCGCACGGCGCGTGGCGTGGTGCCGTCGGGCGCGGCCGGGAAGCTGACCGGTGCTCCGGAACCTGGCCGGACGTCCTGATGCGGTCGGGTTGGCCGGCTACCATTCGCCATGTCGATTTTCCGCCTTGATTTCCGCTTGCGGCGGGCCGCCGCGGGCACGGTTCTGCTTGGGACCCTGCTTACCGGCTGCGGCAGCGGCGGATCCGGGGTCACCGACTCGCCGGTCCCGTCGACCGCCAGCCCGTCGACGCCTGCCGCAGACCTGACGGGCGCGGTCTCCAGCCCGACCGGGGCCGCGTCGCTGCCCGAGCGGTACGACCCGACCCGCGACGCCGCTGCCGACATCGTCGCCGTGCGTGCCCAGGCGGCCGGCGACAACCGGGAGGTCCTGCTCGACTTCGGCGCCGACTGGTGCCCGGACTGCGTCGTGCTGCACCGGCTCCTGCAGTCTCCGGCCGTGCAATCGGTGCTGCGCGCGCACTACCACCGGCTGGCGATCGACGTCGGTCATTTCGATCACAACCTGGACGTCGCCGGCCGGTACGTCGACCTCGACAGCAGCGGGATCCCGGCGCTGGTCGTGCTCACCCCGGCCGGCCGGATCCGGATCACCACCAACGACGGTTCCTTCGCCAACGCTCGCACGATGAACGCCTCGCAGGTCCGCGCGTTCCTGCTGCGCTGGGCCGGCCGCTGACGATCGCCACCGCCTGCGCTCCGGGCCGCGGCGGGCACCAGGTCATCGCCGGGCACAGGCCCGCAGGTCCCCGGTAGTAGCCGGCGTTCACACCACTGGGGTTTACCATAAGCTATACTCTTCGGGTGGCCGGACGAGAGTGGGACATCTATCTCGTCAACGAGGTCCGCGCCTGGATCGATGGTCTGGACTCGGCGACCCATGCGCGGGTCGTCCAGGCGATCGACCTGCTCGCGGAGATCGGCCCCGGCCTTGGCCGGCCGTTGGTCGACACGATCACGGGCTCGTCGCTGCCCAACCTGAAGGAACTCCGACCGGGCACCGTGAGGATTTTGTTCTGCTTCGACCCGTGGCGTTCGAGCATCCTGCTCGTTGCCGGCGACAAGTCCGGGCGGTGGAACGCCTGGTATACCGAAGCGATCCCGGTGGCGGAACAGCGTTACAAGACCTACCTGGCCGAACGTGGCGAGGAGGAGGGTGATCAGCGATGAGTGGTCATGTGCGGTGGGCGGATATCCGCGCCGAGCAGGTCGCCCGAGCTGGCGGCGAAGACGCGGTGGAAGCGGGCAAGCAGGAACTCCTGGCAGTCTCGGTGGGCCACCGGCTCGCCGAGGTGCGCCGTGCGCGCGGCCTGACTCAGCAGCAGGTGGCCGAGCGGATGGGCGTCACCAAGGGCCGGGTCTCGCAGATCGAAACGGGCAAGGTATCGGGCCAGGATGTGGTCGCCAGGTTCGCTGTCGCTCTGGGGGGCCGGCTGCACCAGGCGATCTACTTCGACGACGGAGACATCACCGCGATCGCCTGAAATCAACCCTCTGCCGCGGCGCGGATCGAGGGATGGCCGGTGCGCCGCGGTCGGGGCGATCGGCGCCAGTGGCCGGCATGGCGGCCCGGTGAGTGTCCCGCGGCTGAGCCCGTGCGGATGGCCGGCCAGTGCCCCCTTTCGTGGCCGCGGCCGCGCGGGGCCGGCGCCGCGTGCGGGGGGTGGGGGTCGGTGGCTTGTGCTGGCGGGGCGATCGCGTCATCGAGTGCTTGACGCGGGCTGCGGGGTCGATCAGTCTCCACAGGGTGTCAATGGATGCGGAAGGCCGCACGATCGGCTGTTCGATGACGTCGCGGCCAGGTGCGTGATTCCGGGTCCTGCTCGACCGTCCCGCTACGACCGCGGCCTGACCGTGACTTGGGGGTACCAGAGCCTCGACGGGGAGCGCCCGAAAGCCCGTGCGGTATAGCGGGATCACGGCCTGAGCGGCCCGGCGCGCCCGTACCTGGCACCGAGCGGCGAGTACCCGAACTCGTCCGGATTCACCACGCTGACCGCCGGCCGCTGTCGCCATGAGGGGATTGGAATGCCACGGAAATCTGGAGTACCGAGTCGGTCGCTGTGCGCCGCCGCGGTCGCGCTCGCTGTCGCGGCGCAGCCCGCCTCCGCCGCCGCGAACGGGCCCGGCGCGCAGGGCGGGCTGCGGCGTGACACCCATCGCCCGGCCGCCCCGGCCGCCCTGACCGCGTCCGGCGTCACCAGCAGCAGCGTGACCCTCACGTGGAAGCCCGCGCGCGACGACGTGGGGGTCGTGGCCTACGACGTCTACCTGGCACGCACCCTCGTCCGCTCGTCCGCCGGCACGACCGCGACCGTCCCGGACCTCGTCGCGGGCAGGACCTACATCTTCGCGGTGACGGCGCGCGACGCGGCCGGGAACGTGTCGCAGGCGAGCAACCGGGTACTGGCGACCGTCGGCAGGGTCCGTCCGGCCAAGTTCACGGTCTTCGCCTTCAGCCAGTCCGACGTGCAGGAGGAAGACCCGCAGGTCTACCAACTGGTCCCGGATGTCACCATCCGCGCCATCGGTAAGTGGTCCACCAGTGGCGACGAGGCCGGCGACTACGACTTCGCCCAGATCGGCCGCTACCACGACAAAGGCATCACGTTCATGGGCAGCGGCACGGCCAGCGTCATCTTCACCAAGG
This sequence comes from Mycobacteriales bacterium, assembly GCA_039648995.1. Taxonomy (GTDB): domain Bacteria; phylum Actinomycetota; class Actinomycetes; order Mycobacteriales; family CADCTP01; genus JBBWZH01. Next base: position 10,420 of record JBBWZH010000224.1, on the reverse strand, counting down.
ACTTCGCCACCCCCGCGATCTTCGACGACATGGTCACGCGAGACGCGGACAACAACCCGGTGCCGCACGACGAGATCGGCGTCGCCGACCCGGCGTTCCGGGGCAACCTCTTCAACCCGAAGTACCGGCAGTACGTGCTCAGCTGGGCCAAGATCCAGGTCGACGGCGGCGCGGACGGCATCAACTTCGACGAGGTGAACGCCGGGTTCAGCGGCGGCCTGAAGTGGGGCTTCAACGGCAACGAGGGATTCGACGACTACACGGTCGCCGACTTCAACCGCTACCTCCTGGCGAAGTACCCCGCCTTCACCGCCGCCGACTGGAAATCCCACTTCGGGATGACCGATGACAACCTCCCCCGCGGCGACGTTCCGGCCGGCGACCTGGTCGACAACTTCAACTACCGGACGTACCTGCGGGCCCACGGCTGGAACACCAACCCCCTCATCGCCGCCAACCCGCTGGCCGCCGAGTGGGGCCACGTGACCGCCAACCGGATGTACGCCGACGACATGTCGTTCACCGCCACCTACCTTCGGCGGTACTGGAAGGAAATGGTGGACGAGTTGCGGGCCTACGCGGCGCGCACGGCGCACCACCAGATCCTGATCAGCTCCAACGGGCTCTTCCCGTACGTGGACTACAACAGCGTCGGCATGTACCCGTTCAACCCGGACGAGCAGACCCCCGACTTCCGCGGCGTCGACTACGTCCCGGTGGTCGGCGGCCACCTGAACGGCGCCAAGTCGCTCCAGGCCAACTACCGGTACCTCAAGAACACGAGCGGCCAGATCGCGGGCGGCGTCCCGGTGGCCGTGTTCATCGACTGGCCGAACGACATGATGACCAACTACCTGAACCTGCCGCTGTCCGAGAAGGAGGACTACTGGCGGATCTTCGGCGCCGAGGCCTACGCCAACGGCCTCTTCCCGGCCTTCCACCTGAAGGACACGGTCGGCGACCCGACCGCCGAGCAGTCCGGCATGCTGGGCTTCTTCCAGACGTACAGCCAGTTCTACAAGAACCACCGGTCCCTCTACGGCAACAACGACTACGGGGCCGGCGCCGTCCGTGTCGGGGCGGGCAACGTCGCGGCGAGCCTGCTCGTACAGCGCGGCAGCGGAGCGCGCACGCTGCACCTCGTCAACCACAACTACAACCAGGGGATCACGGCGCAGACCCGGTTCAGCGTGGACGTCGGCCTGGTGTCCTGCCCGCACCGGGTCACCATGGTTTCCCCCGACTTCGCCGGGTCGAAAGTCGTGCCCTCCTCGTGTAGCCGCGGCACGCTGCGGGTGACCGTCGACCGGCTCGACTACTACGACGTGCTCCTGTTCCAGTAACGCCGGCGGAATCCGGGATGGTGGTCCCGGACGGTCGCGGGCATCGGCGGCCGTCCGGGGCACACCAGGACGCGAACGGGGGCCGATGGGCGCCCGGACGGCTCGCCGCCCTGCCGCTAGTGGTACCGTATCTCGTACCACAGTGTCAGGGGGATCCCGTGTCCGTCACGGCAAGTGAGGCCCGGCAGCGCTTGTTTCCGCTCATCGAAGAGGTCAACGCCGATCAGGTAGCGGTCGAGATCGTGTCCAAGAAGGGCACCGCCTACCTCGTCTCCGCTGACGAGTACCGGTCGCTGAAGGAGACCGTCCACCTGCTGCGGTCTCCGCGCAACGCCGAGCGGCTACGCGAGAGCATCGCCCAGCTGGACGCCGGCTCGGCCGACAAACACGAGCTGCTGGAGTGAAGATCGCGTTCACCCCGCACGGCTGGGAGGACTACGTCAGCTGGTCCGGCGACCGCAAGACGCTCAACCGGATCAACCGCCTGATCGCGGAGGCCAGCCGCGACCCCGGCGCCGGCACCGGCAAGCCGGAACGGCTCAGCGGGAACCTCGCCGGCTACTGGTCCCGGCGTATCGACCAGGAGCACCGCCTCGTCTACACCGTGCGGGACGACGAACTGGTGATCGTCCAAGCCCGCTACCACTACTGAGCCCGCGCGCCTGGGTCGTCAGGCGAGCGCGCAGGCGGTGCCGTTGAGGGTGAACGACGGCGGTCCGGCGGCGTTGCCGGTGTGGTTGGCCTGGAAGCCGATGCCGACCGAGGCGCCCGGCGCGATCGCTGCGTTGTAGCCGAGGTTGGCGGCCGTCACCCGCCCGCTGGTCGGCGCGTAGCCGGCGTTCCAGCCGCTCGTGATCACCTGCCCGCCGGGCAGGCCGAACACCAGCGACCAGCCGTTCACCGGGGTGGTGCCGGTGTTGGTGACGGTGAGGTTCGCGGTGAGCCCGGTGCTCCACGCGTTGATCGCATCGGCGACGCGGCAGGCCAGCGGCCGGCTGGTCGGCGGCGGGCTGGTCACCGGCGGCGGGGTCGTTGTCGGCGGTGGGGTGCTGGTCGGTGGGGGAGTGCTGGTCGGCGGGCCGCCGGCGTCCAGACCGAAGAAGTGGATGGCGGCGTCGGCGACGACCGGCAGGTTGTGCGGTACGTCCTGCATGCTGGTCGCCTCGACGACCACCGCTCCCGAGCCGTCGGTGTAGCGGGTGCGGGTCCAGGTCGGCTGCGGGTGGTCGGTGGCCGCCGGCGTCTGGCTGGCGCCGAGCACGTTCGTCCACTGCTTGATCTCCTCGCCGAAGTTGGCGTAGAAGAGTGTGGTGTCGGCGGTGCCGTGCCACAGCTGCATACGCGGGCGCGGGCCGGTGTACCCCGGGAAGGCGCCGCGGACCAGATCGCCCCACGCCTGCGGGGTCTTGCTGATGGTGCCGTTGGCGCAGTCGGTGTTCCAGCTCACCGGGCCGGCGAAGCAGCCGAACGGGACTCCGGCGAACGCCGCGCCCGCCTTGAAGACGTCGGGGTAGTCGCCGAGCAGGACGTTGGTCATCATCGCGCCGGAGGAGACGCCGGTGGCGTAGACCCGGTTCGGGTCGCCGTTGAGGTGCTGCTCGACGTACCGGACCATCGAGATGATGCCGACCGGGTCGCTGCCGCCGTCGTGCCGCAGTGCCGCGGGGGAGGCGACGTCGAAGCAGCCGTCCGGGGCCTGGGTCACCGACGGGAAGACCACGACGAACCCGAACTGATCGGCCAGCGCGGCGAACTGGCTGCCGGCGAAGAAGGCGGGGCCATCGCCGTGGCAGTAGTGCACCGCGACGACGATCGGCGGCCGCGCCACGACGGTGGTCGGCACGTAGACGAACATCCGCAGGCTGCTCGGGTTCGCGCCGAAGTTCGTCACCTCCGCAAGCGCGGCCGCCGCGGCCGGGGCCGCCGGCAGGACGCCGACCGCGACGGCCGCGGCAACCAGCGGGACGACGCCGAGCGCCATCCTGAGCAGAGATCGGGGTGTCACGGGGATCGTCTCCTCGGCGCAGTCGCGGTGCGCGGGGCGTCGCCGGAGCTACCGGGCCGGCGACCGCGCGCTTGACCGCCTCAGGCGCGACCGGAGCCGCACCCACGCCGCAGGACGGGCTGGTCGACGCCGCTCACCGCGCCGCTGACCCGGTGTCGGCCGGACGGCCGCGAGCGCTCTCCCAGACACCGCGACTGTAGCGGCGGTCACCGGTACAGGGCGAGCCGTCCGCCGAGGACGATGAGGACGGTCGCGGTCACCCGGTCGACCCAGCGGCGGACCCGGTGGTACAGGCGGGCGACCGGGGCGGAGCCGAACATGCCGGCGACCACCAGGTACCAGACCAGCGCGGTGGCGGCGATCGCGACGATGACCCCGGTGCGCAGCCCGGCCGACGGGTGCGGCGGCAGCAGCGCGCCGAGCAGGCTGCCGAAGAACGCCGCCGCCTTCGGGTTGGCCGCGTTGGTGAGGAAGCCGACCCGCCAGGCCCGCAGCAGACCGCCCGGTTCGACCGGCACCGACTCGACAGCGGCGGAGGCGGCCGGATCGCCGGCCGGGCCGGAGCCGGCCCGGCGCCGGCTCGACCGCAGCGTCCGCACCCCGAGGTAGACGAGGTAGCCGGCGCCGGCCAGCCGGACGGTCTCGTACAGCCAACTGAGCCGGGTCAGCAGCACCGACAGGCCGAGCATGCTGCCGGTGGCCCACAGCAGCGTCGCGCTGCTCACGCCGACCGCGACGAGCGCGCCGTGCCGGCGCGACCGGGACGTCGCGTAGCGGACGACGACGACGAAATCGGGGCCCGGTATCAGTACGGCCAGCAGCCACGCGATCAGCAGCGGCAACGCGTCCAACACACCGAGACCCTAACCCGCCGGCCGACGCCACCGCGGCAGCGTCCGCCCGGTCGGTCAGGACGGTCGGGACCGCCCGCGCTGCCGCCTACGCCGCGTCGAGGTCGCCCGGGGTGGTGTTGGCGCCGCTGATGACGACGGCGACGCGTTCGTCGGCCGCGGGCTGATAGGCGCCGCTGAGCAGGGCGGCGACCCCGACCGCGGCGGCGGGTTCGACCAACAGCCGGGTGGCCCGCCAGAGGCTGCGCTGCGCCGCCCGGATCGCGGCATCGTCGACAAGGGCGACCTCGCTGACATGCGACCGGGTGATGGGGTAGACGAGGTCGCCGACACGGCGGGGCGCGAGCGCGTCCGCCGCCACGCCGCCGGCGGGAGCGTCAGCGGGGGCGCCCCGACTCCACGCGGTGGTGAGGGTCGGCGCCTCCGTGGGCTCCACCCCGACCACGCGGACCGAGCCGGCGAAATACGCGGCGATGCCGCCGATCAGGCCTCCGCCGCCGACAGGCACCAGCACCGTATCCAGCCCGCTGGCCTGCTCGGCGATCTCGAGGCCGACGCTGCCTTGCCCGAGCAGCGTCTCCCGCTGGTCGTACGCGTGGATGCTCAGCGCGCCGGAGTCGGCCACCCACTCCTGGGCCGCGGCCAGGGCATCGGCGTAGCGGTCGCCGCCGACGACCAGGTCCGCGCCGAGCGAGCGGATCCTCTCGATCTTGGCGGGTGCGGAGATGACCGGGACGTAGATCCTGGCGGGTACGCCGAGCCGCCGGGCCGCGTACGCGACGGCCACGCCGTGGTTGCCGCCGGACGCCGCGACGACTCCCGCGGCGGGCACCGTGCGGAGGAGGAGGTTCGCGAAGGCCCCCCGTACCTTGAAGGAGCCTGCCCGCTGCAACTGCTCCAGCTTGAGCGTCAGCCCGGGGCCCGGCGCCCGCCGTCCGTGGTCGGCCAGGTCGGCCAGGTCGACCTCCAGCGCCGGCGTGCGGCGCACATGCGACCTGATCACCTCGTAGGTGCGCTCGATGTCGGCGCGGGTGATCACGCCCGGTTCGCGATCAGTCGCGTAGACATCCGTAGCCGGCGCGCCGCCGGCCACCGGCTCACCAGTCACGACCCAGCAACTTCTGCGCCGCGGCAATGCGCGCCTCGTCCCGCTGGTAGAACACCCACTGCTTGATCCTCTTTCCTCTGATCAGGCCGGCCCGGCTGAGTACCTTCAGATGCTCACCACAGGTCGGCTGGCTCACGCCCAGCTTCTCGGCGATGAACTGCGAACACACGCCGTCCCGCACCAGGTCCCCGTCGACCTGCGGCGGGAAGTGCGTCCTCGGGTTGCGCAGCCACTCCAGCACCAGCAGCCGCTTCTCGCTGGCCAGTGCCCGAAGCAGTTCCACGTCCAACACAAAGGCATTATGCAAACTAGCTAACTACCTGTCTACGGTCTCTGGCCGCGGGACCGCGCGCGGGCGCCGGCGCGCGCACCGGGTCGGACATGCGCTGCGGCCCGCCGCGGGTCGAAGGGCCGGGTCGAGCGGGTCGTGCGGCCGCGGGCCGGGCGGGCCGAGTACGGTCCGGACGCGTGTCTACATTCGACGGCTGCCCGAGATGACGACCGCCAGCCGGAACGCCGCGCCGACCCACGGCCCAGCGCGGGCGGCGCTCACGGTGGCCGCGCTGGGGGTGGTGTTCGGCGACATCGGCACAAGCCCGATCTACGCGATCCAGACCCTCTTCAACCCGGGCGACCCGCATCCGGTCGCGACGACCCCGCGGAACGTCTACGGCCTCATCTCGATGATCGTCTGGTCGCTGACGGCGATCGTCACGGTCAAGTACGTGCTGCTGATCCTACGGGCCGACAACGACGGTGAGGGCGGAATCCTCGCGCTGATCACGCTCATCCGGCGCCAGCGGGTCCCCGGGGGGACGCGCACCACGCTCGTACTGGCGGCGCTGGGCGTCTTCGGGGCGTCGCTGTTCTTCGGCGATGGGATGATCACACCGGCGATCTCGGTGTTGTCGGCGGTCGAAGGGTTCAAGACCGTGCGACCGTCCCTGGAGTCCTGGGTCGTGCCGATCACGGCGGTCATCGTCGTCCTGCTGTTCGCCGCGCAGCGGGTGGGCACCGCCCGGGTCGGGCGCCTGTTCGGGCCGGTGATGACCGTGTGGTTCCTGGCGATCGGGGCCTGCGGGGTCTCGGGCATCACGGAGCATCCGCGGATCCTGCGGGCACTGTCGCCGACCTACGCGGTGGGCCTGCTGATCGGACACTTCCCGGTCGCGTTCTTCGCGCTGGCGGCCGTGGTGCTGGCGATCACCGGCGCGGAGGCCCTGTACGCCGACCTGGGGCACTTCGGCCGCGGCCCGATCACCCGCGGCTGGCTGCTGCTGGTGTTCCCGGCCTGCGTACTCAGCTACATGGGCCAGGGCGCACTCGTGCTGGCGGACCCCGGTGGCACGGTCGCCAGCCCGTTCTTCCAACTGGTCCCGGGATGGGGCCGCCTGCCGATGGTGCTGCTGGCGACCGCGGCGACGGTCATCGCCTCCCAGGCGGTGATCACCGGCGCCTTCTCGGTGGCGCACCAGGCGGTCCAACTCGGCTACCTGCCGCGACTGCGGATCACCCACACCTCCGCGCAGGCGGCCGGCCAGATCTACGTCCCGTGGATCAACTGGATGCTGATGGTCGCCGTGCTGATCCTGGTGTTCGCCTTCCGGACGTCGGCCGGGCTCGCGTTCGCGTACGGGACGGCGGTGACCGGGACGATCACGATCACGACCCTGCTGTACTTCTACACGGTGCGCCACCGGTGGGGTAAGCCGCTGTGGCTGGTGCTCGCCGGCGCCGGCGGGTTCCTCGTCATCGAGGGGCTGTTCCTGGCCGCCAACCTGACCAAGATCACGCATGGCGCCTGGCTGCCGCTGCTGATCGGCGTCGTCGTCTTCACCGTGTTCACGACCTGGCAGCGCGGCCGCCAGCTCGTCACCGAGCGCCGGCGGCAGCGCGAAGGGTCGCTGCGCGGCTTCGTCGATCAGCTGCACGAACTACGGCCGCCGCTGCTCCGCGTCCCCGGGACCGCGGTCTTCCTCAACCGCGGCAAGGCGACCACCCCGCTGGCGATGCGCGCCAACGTCGAGCACAACCACATCCTGCACGAGCTGGTGGTCATCCTCTCGATCGAGACGCAACCCGTCCCGCACCTGGCCGACGCCGACCGGATCGAGGTCGACAACCTCGGATACGCCGGCGACGGGATCGCCTACATCAGCGCCCGGTACGGCTACATGGAGCAGCCCGACGTTCCCGGTGCCCTGCGACTGGCCGCCGCCGGGCTGGAACGCCCGATCGACACCACCGACATCTCGTACTTCCTGTCGAAGCTCGAGCTCCAGGCCGGCGACGCGCCCGGCATGACCCGATGGCGCAAGCGGCTGTTCCTGGCCACCGCCGGCATCACCGCCGACGCCGCCGACTACTTCGGCCTTCCCCGTGACCGCACCGTCATCATGGGCTCCCAGATCAGCGTCTGACAGCGGCACGGCGCTGTCTCAGGTGGGGCGGCGGGCGGTCGGTGTCACCAGGCCCGTCTCGTACGCGACGACCACCGCCTGGACCCGATCGCGGAGCTGGAGTTTGCCGAGGATGCGGGTGATGTGGGTCTTCACCGTCGCCTCGCTGAGACGCAGTGCCCCGGCGAGTTCGGTGTTGCTCAGGCCGCCGGCGAGCAGGGTGAGCACCTCGCGTTCCCGCGGGGTCAGCGAGGCCAGGTCGCGGTGCAGCGTGCCGCCGTTCGGGTCGGCGCGGGCGAAGCGTTCCACCAGGCGGCGGGTGATGGTCGGGGCGAGCAGCGCGTCGCCGTCGCGGACCAGCCGGACGGCGTGCACCAGGTGGTCCGGCGAGACGTCCTTGAGCAGGAAGCCGCTGGCGCCGGCGGTGAACGCCGCGTAGACGTACTGGTCGAGGTCGAACGTGGTCAGCATCAGTACCCTGGTCGGCTGTCCGTCCACTGTGGTCGGTGCCTCGGCGAGGATCCGCCGGGTGGCCTCGAGGCCGTCCAGTTCGGGCATCCGGACGTCCATCAGGACGACCGCGGGGCGCAGCCGGCGGGTAGCGGCTATCGCCTCCACGCCGTTGGCGGCCTGTCCGACCACCTCGATGCCGGCCGCGGTGAGGATCATGGTGAACCCGGTACGCACCAGCTCCTGATCGTCGGCGATGACGACACGGGTCATGAGACGGCCCCTGGCGTGAGCATCGCAGCGAGCCCCGGCGAGCGAGGAGCCGAGCGGAGGGGGTCGCCGGGGTGCACGGTCATAGGGCGGCTTCCAGCGGGAGGCGGGCTTGGACCCGGAACCCGCCGCCCACCCGCCGGCCGGTCTCCAGCGTGCCGCCGTAGAGGCGCAGCCGTTCGGCCAGCCCGAGCAGGCCCGCGCCCGAGCCGGCGCGGGCCCGCTCGGCGCCGGGTGCCGGCGCGTCGTTGGTCACCTCGATCACCAGGTCCGCCGGGTCGGCCCTGATGTCGATGGTGGTGCGCGCGCCCGGGGCGTACCGCAGCGCGTTGGTCAGCGCCTCCTGCACCACCCGGTACGCGGTCAGGTCCATCCCGCGCGGGAGGTCCGCGGGCGTGCGGCGCACCGACACCGGCTGGCCGGCCCGGCGGACGCTGTCGACCAGCGTGTCGAGCTGGTCCAGCCCCGGCTGTGGCTGCAGGAGCTCCGCCGAAGGGCCGGGGGTCAGCACGCCGAGCAGGTGGCGCAGCTCGCTCATCGTCTCCCGGCCGCTCGTCTCGATCGCCGACAGCGCGCCGCGGGCCAGCTCGGGGTCGGCGTCGAGGACCTTGCCCGCGGCGCCGGCCTGGATCGTCATCACGCTGACGTGGTGGCTGACGACGTCGTGCATCTCCCGCGCGATGCGGGCCCGTTCCTGCGCCACGGCCAGCTGGGTCGCGGCTTCCTGTTCGCGCCGCAGCGCCTCGGCCCGCGTCTCAGAGGCGTCCGCCCGGCCGCGTGCCGCGCGGATCGCCACGCCGGTCAGGCCGACCGGCAGCAGGAGCGCGAACGCGCCCACCCAGCCCGGCAGCCGGGGCCAGGTGTCGGTCTTGACGGCCGCGATGACGGTCGCGGTGGTGAGCAGCACGCCGATCGACAGCACCGCGGAACGGCTGTGCACCGCAAGCGAATACGCCCCGATCAGGAGGGCCACCAGGGTCAGCACGTTGCCGTCCGGGTCGGCGGCGAGCAGGACGGTGAACTGGAGGACGAAGCACACCAGTGGCCAGCGACGCCGGCCGATCAGGGCCGTCACGATGATCAGGTTCAGCCACGCGTCCCGGACAATCTGGTCCCAATCCCGGTGCACGGTCGCCAACCCCACGTCACCCAGCGGCCCAGGGCCCAGCGGGTACTGCACGAGCGTCCGCGTGGCGTCCGCGGTGCGCACCGTCAGCCACACGATGGCGACGCCGAGCACCATGGCGAGCGCGACGTCCGGCCACAGCGTGGGCTCGGCGGCACGCCACAGGCGCAGCAGGCGGGTACGCACGTGCCCATTCTGCGGGCCGGCCGCGCCCGGCACCTCCATCGCGCCGCGTACATCTCAGGGATGACGCCCCGGCCCGGTCAGCCCGCAGAGGTAGCGATGACCAACATCGCGCCCGATGTCCGCCGCGGCACCAGCTCCCTACCTTGACCGCCATGACTGAACTGGTGCGGCTGCGAGCCGCCGGCAAGCGGTACGAGACGGCCGGACCACCGGCGCTGGACGGGGTCAACCTCACCGTTTCGGCGGGGGAGTCGGTTGCCGTGATGGGGCCGTCGGGTAGCGGAAAGTCCACCCTGCTCAACCTGGTGGCCGGCCTGGACCGACCCACCGACGGCGAGGTCGAAGTGGCCGGGACGGTGCTGAACCGGCTGTCGGAGACCGCGCTGGCCCGGTTCCGGCGCGAGCAGATCGGCATCGTCTTCCAGTTCTTCCACCTGCTCGACGACCTGACCGCGCGGGACAACGTGCTGCTGCCCGCGCAGCTCGCCGGCGGCCCCCGCCGGGCCGCGGTGGCCCGGGCGGACGAGCTGCTCGACGCCCTCGGCCTGACCGGGCGGGCCAACGCCTACCCGGCCCGGCTGTCGGGCGGGGAGCGGCAGCGGGTGGCGGTGGCCCGGGCGTTGATCAACCGGCCGCCGCTGCTGCTCGCCGACGAGCCGACCGGCGCGGTCGACGCGCACGC
>JBBWZH010000164.1:0-6949 GCA_039648995.1 Mycobacteriales bacterium | reverse complement strand
CCCTCGGCGACGGCGCCCGCGGCCTGGCCGGCATCACCGTCACCCTGCACGAGTCGCACATCGCCTGGGCCGCCTACGAGCGGGCCCTGTGAGGTCTGTCGGCGGGGTGGGGATGGTCCATGTCGTTCTGCCGAACGATATCGACGACCCGGCGGCGCCGAGCGGGGGCAACGCGTACGACCGGCGGGTCTGCCGGGGGCTGGCGGCGCTGGGCTGGTCGGTGCGGGAGCACGCGGTCGGGGGGGCCTGGCCGGCCCCGCTGCCGGCCGAGCGGGCCGGCCTGGCGCGCGTGCTCGCGGCGGTGCCGGACGGCGCGGTGGTGCTGCTCGACGGCCTGGTCGCCTCGGCGGTCCCGGAGGTGCTGCTGCCGCAGGCGTGCCGGCTGCGCCTGGTCGTCCTCGTCCACCGGCCGCTGGGTGACGCCGCGGAGCGGGACGCGCTCGCCGCGGCCGGCGCGGTCGTCGCGACCAGCGCCTGGACCCGCGACCGGCTACTCGACCTGTACGGGCTGCCCGCCGACCGGGTGCACGTGGCCACGCCCGGGGTGGAGCCGGCCGCGCTCGCGCCCGGCTCGGACACCGGCTCGCACCTGCTCTGCGTCGCCGCGGTCGCCCCGCACAAGGGCCAGGACGTGCTGACGGAGGCGCTGGCGGCGATCGCCGACCAGCCGTGGCACTGCGTGTACGTGGGTTCGCTGACCCGTGACCCGGGCTTCGTCGCCCGGCTGCGCCAGCAGGCCGCCGGGCTCGGCGGGCGCGTCCACTTCGCCGGGCCGCTGGTCGGCCGCGATCTCGACGCCGCGTACGCCGCCGCCGACCTGCTGGTGCTCGCGTCGCGCGGGGAGTCCTACGGCATGGTGGTCACCGAGGCGCTGGCCCGTGGGGTCCCGGTGCTGGCCACGGCTGTCGACGGGCTGCCCGACGCGCTGGGCCGGGCCCCGGACGGCAGCCTGCCGGGCCTGCTCGTCCCGCCCGGTGACCCGGCCGCCCTGGCCGGCGCGCTCCGGCGGTGGCTCGGCGACGCCGGCCTCCGGCACCGGCTACGCCACTCCGCCCGCGGCCGCCGGACGGTGCTGACCGGCTGGTCCGTCACCGCGGAGGTCGTCGCGGGCGTCCTCACCGGAGCGGCGACGTGAGCGGGTCCGGCGCGCCGGACGCCTGGGCGGCCCGAGCCACGAGCGCCGGCCCGGCCGGAGCTGACGCCGCCGACCGGTCAGCGACCGAGCCCGGCGGCGGGGCCGGGCGGGCAGCGAGCGGTGGCGGGGCCGGGCGGGTAGCGGCCGGTGGCGGGGCGGAGCGGGTTGCGAGCGGTGGCGGGGCCGGGCGGGCAGCGGACGGTGGCGGGGCGGAGCGGGTTGCGAGCGCGTCCCGCGCGGATGGGCCGGGCCCGGGTTTCGCGGGCTGGCTGGCGCTCCGGGAGCCCGCCGACGCGGCCGCGCGGGCGGCCGACCTGGTCGAGCCGGTCCGCCGCCGGCTGGCGTCCGCACCGCGGGTGGTGGTGCATGACCTGGGCAGCGGCACCGGGTCGATGGGGCGCTGGCTGGCCCCGCGACTGCCCGGCCCGCAGCACTGGATCATGTACGACCGGGACGCCGACCTGCTCGAACGCGCCGCCGCCGGCATGGTGACCGCCGCCGGTGGGGTCGCCTGCACCGTCGAGACCCGGCAGCGCGACATCACCCGGCTGCCGCCCGGCGATCTGGCCGGCGCCTCCCTGATCACGGCGTCCGCGCTGCTGGACATGTTCACCGCGGACGAACTCGACCGCGTGGTGGCGGCCTGCGCCGGCGCCGGCTGCCCCGTCCTGATGACCCTCTCGGTGATCGGCCAGGTCGAGCTCACCCCGCCCGACCCGCTGGACGCGGTCGTCGCCGCGGCGTTCAACGCCCACCAGCGCCGCACCGTCGATGGGCGGACCCTGCTCGGCCCGGACGCCGTCGACGCGGCCGTCGAGGCGTTCCGCCGGTACGGAATGCGGGTAGTGGTGAGGCCTAGTCCCTGGCGGCTCGGCGCCGGCCAGGCCGACCTGGCGGCCGAGTGGTTCCGCGGCTGGGTGGGTGCGGCGGGTGAGCGTCGGCCGGAGCTGACCGGGCAGGTGGCGGCATACGCGTCGGGCCGGTTGGCGGATGCGGCGGCCGGCCGGCTGGGTGTGACAGTCGGGCACAGCGACCTGCTCGCCGGCTGGGAATGAACCGGTAGCCCCGCTGGCCCGTGTCTGTCCCCCAGAAGTGCTCTTCAAGGGAGGCACGTTGCGCACCGCTCTGGCACCGGCACCATGGGTGATCGAGACGACGGGGTCGTCCGCACCCACGGCACGGCTCCGCACGGCGCCGGCCCCGAGAACGGCGCGTCCGCCCAGGACCCGGGCATTCCGGGCGTGGGTACGCCCGCTCGCCGGGCTGGGCATCCTCGCGGTCCTGCTGTGGCGGGTCGGTACCGGTCCGTTCGTCGACGGGCTCCGCCTGATCGACGGCTGGGCGCTGGTGGCGGCCCTCGCTGTCGGCGTGCTGACCACGGTCTGCAGCGCCTGGCGGTGGAGCCTGGTCGCCGGTGGTCTCGGCATGCGGCTGCCGCTGCGCACCGCGGTCGCGGACTGCTACCGGTCGGTGTTCCTGAACGCGACGCTCCCCGGCGGCGTCCTCGGCGACGTGCACCGCGCGGTGAGCCACGGGCGGGACGCCGGCGATGTGAGCCGCGGTATCCGCGCGGTCGTCTGGGAGCGCACCGCCGGCCAGTTCGTCCAGCTGATCATGGCGCTGACCGTGCTGCTGGTGTTCCCGTCGCCGGTGCGGCCGTACATGCCGGCCGTGATCGCGATCGCCGCCGTGGGCGTCCTCGGCGCCCTGCTCGTGTCCCGGGTGCTGCCGCGCGCCGGGCTGCCGCGGTGGGCGCGCGGTCTGGGCACCGCGAAGGCCGACATCCGCGACGGGCTGCTCGCCCACGGCTACTGGGCGCGGATCACGGTCGCGTCGGCCGTGGCCGTGTCGGGCCACCTGGCGACGTTCCTGATCGCCGCCCGCGCCGCGGGTTCCACCGCGCCGCTGTCCCGGCTGATACCGCTCACCCTGCTGGCGCTGCTGGCCATGGGCGTGCCGGCGAACGTGGGCGGGTTCGGGCCGCGCGAGGGCGTGGCGGCGTGGGCGTTCGGCGCCGCCGGCCTGACCGCCGGCCAGGGCGTCGCCACCGCGGTCGTGTACGGGGCGCTGGTGTTCTTCGCCAGCCTGCCCGGTGCCGCCGTGCTGCTCACCCGTCGGCTGCGCGCCGCCGCCACCGTCTCGCCGGAAGGTGCGGTCGTTGGCTGAGCTGCCGGTGGCCACGGTCCGCACCCAGGTGACCGTGCCGCTCCGGTTGCCAGACGGGTATGTGACAACAGCGAGTGTGTTCACCTTCGACGGGCTGGTGGACGGCCGGGAGCACGTCGCGTTCGGCCTCGGCGACTGGATCGGCACGCTCGACCGGCACGCCGCCGGCGGCCCCGCGCCGCTGGTGCGGCCGCACAGCGAGTGCCTCACCGGGGACGTGTTCGGCAGCCAGCGCTGCGACTGCGGCCCGCAGCTGCACGAGGCGGTCAAGCGCATCGCGGCCACCGGCGGCGTGCTGCTCTACCTGCGGCAGGAGGGCCGGGGCATCGGCCTCTACCCCAAGCTCGACGCGTACGCGCTGCAGGACGCGGGGCTGGACACCTACGAGGCGAACCTCGCCCTCGGTCACGGCGAGGACGAGCGTGACTACACCGCCGCCGCCCAGATGTTGGCCGCCCTCGGCGTGGAACACGTCGCCCTGCTCAGCAACAACCCGGACAAGGTCGAACAGCTGGACCGGCTCGGTGTGACCGTCGTCGAGCGGGTGCCGACCGGCATCTACCTCGGCCCGGCGAACGCCGCCTACCTGGCGGCGAAGGCCACCCGCGCCGCCCGGACGGCCAGCCTCCCCGTCAACTGACGTCAGCTCGAACAGAAGGGTTCTTCCGTTGTCCCTCTTCACGCGCCCCGGTGCGCCACCGGCTGAGCAGCCGGCAACCGAGGACGGCCGGACCGACGTCTCCGCGGAACCGAGCCCCGACGGCGACGCGGTCGCCGCCGCTCCCGGCGCCGCCGTCGTGACCGGGGACGTCGTGACCAAGGACGACCCCGGTGCTGTGGTCGCGGGCGAGGACGCTGGCGCCGGTGCTGAGGTCGTGGCCGAGGGCACCGCGGTAGGAGCCGAGGGTACGGCCGGCAGCGCGGCCGTAGCTGAGCCGGCCGGTGACCCGATCGACGCCGCCGCGGGGGACGCGGTCGGCGGCGCGGCCGCGGGTGATGTGGTGGCTGAGCCGGCCGGTGCGCCGGTCGACGCCGCCGGGGGCGCGTCCGCCGCGGCGGACGGTGCGGACGTCGCCGGCGCGGGCGATCGGGGGTCGAAGCACCCCGTGGCGGCGCGGGTGGCGACCGTGCTGGCCGCGCTGCTCGTGCTGGTCGCGCTCATCCTGCCGGACGACTTGAACCACCTCTCGCCCCTGGTGTTCCTGCGCATCCCGGCCGAGGCGCTGCTCGCCGTCCCGGTCCTGATCGTGCTGCCGCCGCGGCCGAGGCGGATCCTGGCGGTGCTGGCCGCGGTGGGCCTCGTCCTGCTGACCGTCCTGAAGATCATCGACATCGGCTTCTACGCGGTTCTCGACCGGCCGTTCGACCTGGTGCTCGACTGGAGCCTGTTCGGTTCGGCCATGGGGGTCGTCCGGGACTCGGTCGGCCAGGCGGGTACCGTCGGCGTGCTGATCGGGGCGGTGCTGTTGATCGCGGCGCTGCTGGTCCTGATGACCCGCTCGTCACTGCGGCTGACCCGGCTGGTCGTCCGGCACCGGTCCAGGTCGCTGCGCGCCGTCGGCGCACTGGCGGTCGTGTGGGTCATCTGTGCCGCGCTCGGCGCGCAGCTCCTGCCGGGCCTGCCGATGGCCGCGCGGAGCGACGCCGGGCTCGTCTACCACCGCGCGGTCCAGGTGCACGCGGGCCTGAAAGACAAGCGGGAGTTCGCCGCGCAGATGGCCGTCGACCCGTACCGGAACACCCCGGGCAACCAACTGCTGACCGGCCTGCAGGGCAAGGACGTCATCTTCGCCTTCGTGGAGAGCTACGGGCGCAGCGCGCTGGAGAACCCGGAGATCGGCCCCGGGGTGACGGCGGTGCTCGACGCCGGCACCCGCCAGCTGAACGCGGCCGGGTTCGCGTCGCGGAGCGCGTTCCTCACCTCGGCGACGGTCGGCGGCAACAGCTGGCTGGCGCACTCCTCAACGCTCTCGGGCCTGTGGGTCAACAACCAGCAGCGCTACCACACGCTCGTCAAGAGCGATCGGTTGACGCTCCCGCGTGCCTTCAACCGGGCGGGTTGGCGGACGGTCAGCTACGAGCCGGCGATCGTCGGGCCGTGGCCGGAGGCGGACTTCTACGGCTACGACAAGGGCTACGCCCACCGCGACATGGGCTCCTACCAGGGCCCGCACTTCAGCTACGCCCCGGTGACCGACCAGTGGCTGTTCAAGACCGTGCAGCAGGATCAGCGGCCGGCCGGCCACGCCCCGGTGTTCGCCGAGGTCACCATGGTCTCCAGCCACGGCCCGTTCACGCCGATCCCGAAGATGGTCGGCTGGAACGAGGTCGGTGACGGCTCGATCTACAACGATCCCGCCGAGCGCACCGGCGGTTCACCACGTGCGGTGTGGACGAGCACGACCAAGGCCCGTGCCGCGTACGGGAAATCCGTGGAGTACTCGGTCAGCACGCTCATCTCCTACCTGAAGACGTACGGCGACAAGAACCTGGTACTGGTGTTCCTGGGCGACCACCAACCCGCCCCGATCATCACCGGTGCCGGCGTCACCCGGGACGTGCCGATCACGATCGTCGCCAAGGACCCGGCCGTGCTGAACCGGATCTCCAGCTGGGGCTGGACGGACGGCCTGCGGCCCGGCGCGAGCTCCCCGGTCTGGAAGATGGACTCGTTCCGCAACAAGTTCCTGGACGCCTTCAGCCCGGCCGGCGGCGCCCACTAGGCCCCGCCGGGCGGTCAGCTGGCGATGCCGCGCAGGTGCTTGTTGGCCGCTTTCGCGGCGGCCTGCAGTTCCGGGATCTCCAGCACGGTCACGCCGGCCGCCCGGAGTCGTTCGACGCCCTGGCAGTCGGCGACGAACAGGGCCGGCTCGCGCCAGGCGATGACGACCCGCGGTACGCCCGCGGCCACGATGAGGTCGGCGCAGGGCCGCGGCCGGGAGCGGCGCGCGGAGCAGGGTTCGAGCGTGCTGTAGATGGTCGCGCCGGCGAGGCGCGGGTCGCCGGCGGCCAGCCTGCCGAGGGCGGACTCCTCGGCGTGCACGTGTGGCCCGGTGTCGCGGGAGTAGCCGCTGGCGATCTCGCTGCCGCCGGCGTCCACGATGACCGCCCCGACGTTGTACGCGGCCAGCGACGGTGCGCACTTCCGGGACAGCGCGATGGCGCGCCGCAGCCAGCGGACGTCGGCCGGCGTCGGGTCCGCGGTCATGACCTGGGCAGGTATCGGAGGAGCGCGACGTCGCCGACGGCACGCACGTCCGCCAACCTCATCCGGTGGCGCAGATCGTTGGCGAACGTGCCGGCGCGGACGAAGCGCGGCGCGTCCGGCTGGCCGACGAAGAACGGCGCGACGGCGAGGTGGATCTCGTCCGCGAGCCCGGCGGTGAGGAACTGGGTGTGGACGGTGCTGCCGCCTTCGACCATCAGCCGCCCGACGCCGCGACCGGCCAGGTCGGCCAGCATGCGCGGCAGGTCGACCCGGTCGCCGGTCCCGACCACGGTGGCCAGGTCGCCGAGGGCGTCGGCGACCCTCGCGACGACGGCGTCCGGGCAGTAGACGGCCTTCTCGCCGCCGTGATGCCAGAACCGCAGCGCGGGGTCGAGGTCGCCGCTGCCGGTGACGGTCACCTTGAGCGGGTACTCGGGCAG
>JBBWZH010000153.1:0-4681 GCA_039648995.1 Mycobacteriales bacterium | reverse complement strand
TCGGCCAGCCCGAACCGGCTCAGCATGGCCCGGGCGTCGTCGCGCGCCGCGCGCCGCCCGGTGCGATGCACCTTGCGTGGCGCGAGCGTGATGTTGTCCAGCACGGTCATGTGCGGGAACAGGTTGAACGCCTGGAACACGATGCCGATCGTGCGGCGGTCGGCCGCAACGTCGGCTTGCGGATCGCTCAGGTCCTTGCCCGCGAGCCAGATGCCGCCATCGTCCACCTCCTCCAGCAGCGCGATGCAGCGCAGCAGCGTCGACTTGCCCGAGCCGGACGGCCCGATCAGGCAGACCACCTCGTGCGCGTCCACGGTCAGGTCGACGTCCTGCAGCACCGGCCGCCCGGCGTACGACTTGGACAGGCCGCGGACCATCAGCATCGGCCCACTCATCGGCCCGGTCATGCTGGGCCGCCGGGGCCGCGCAACCGCGCGGTGCGCGCGGCCAGATAGTCGGTCAGCCGCGCCATCGGCACCGTGAGCAGCAGGAACAGCAGGCTCGCGGCCAGGTACGGCGTGTAGTTGAAGTGCGAAGCCGTGTAGATCTGAGCCTGTCTGACCGCCTCCAGCGGGCCCAGCACGGCCACCAGCGCGGTGTCCTTCTGCAGCGAGACGAAGTCGTTCAGCAGTGCCGGCGCGACCCGGCGGATCGCCTGCGGCAGCACCACGTACCGCAGGGTCTGCGACTGGCTCAGGCTCAGCGACCGCGCCGCCGCACGCTGGCTGGGGTGCACCGACTCGATGCCAGCTCGGTAGACCTCGGCCACATACGCTGAATACGACAGCACCAGCGCGATCGTGCCGAGTACCACCGGATCCGACGGCACTCCGTGCAGTCGCAGCGCCGGCAGGCCGAACCCGACCGTGAAGATCACCAGGATGGTCGGGACGCCGCGGAACAGGTCGGTGTACGCGATCGCGAGCATCCGGATCGGGAACAGCACCGGCGCCCGGCTGCCGCGCAGCGCCGCGATCAGCAGCCCGAACGCCAGCACCAGCACCTCGGCGACCAGGAAGATCCGCACGTTCAGCCAGAACCCGGTCAGCACGTCCGGGAACGACGCGCGGAGGTCCGGCCAGGACAGGAACGTCGCCCGCACCCGGGGCCAGCCGGGCGAGTTGACGATCAGCAGGACGCCGGCGACCGCGACCACGATCGTGCTCGCGGTCGCCAGCAGGGCCGCCCGGGTCGCCGCCCGGCGCCGCAGCCGCTCCCGCTCGCGCCGCCGCTCGGCCCGCTCGTCGACGGCCGCCGTCGCGTCTGGGCTGGTCACCGCGACGTCTGGGCCCACGGCCCGGCCGCGGGTCGGCCCCGGCCGGGCGTTGCCGGTCTGGGCGTTGCCGGTCTGGGCGTTGCCGGTCTGGGCGTTGCCGGTTCGGGCGTCGCTGTTCGGGGCGTTGCGGGTTTGGGCGTCGCCCGTCGGGCCGAGGCGGGGCGGGCCGGAGCGGGGCTGGGTGCCCCGGGCCGGGCCGCCGAGGGCCCGGCGCGCGGGTGGGTGGGCAGCGGGGCTCCCGGTCTAGCCGAGCTTGGGGGCGCCGGCGGAGGCGGCCAGGTACTGGTCGGTGATCTTCGCCAGGGCGCCGGACGTCCGCAGCGCGTCGATCGCCGCGTTCACGCAGCCGACCAGCGGGTTGCCCTTCTCGAACAGCAGGCCGAACTGCTCCGGCGTGCCGCCGCCGGCCGGCAGCTGGCCGACGATCGTGGAATTGTCGATCTCGGCGGCGGTCAGGAAGAACGCGGTCGGCAGGTCGACCACGATGCCGTCGATCACCTTGTTCTGCAGTTGGCTCTTCGCGTCGTTCGTGTCGTTGAAGACGGCTGGCTGCCTGCTCGGCTTGATCACGTCCTTGATCGCGTCCAGGCTGGTGGTGCCGACCTGGGCGCCCAGCTTCGCGCCGGCCAGATCGGCGACCGTCTTCGCGCCGGCGATCGTGGCTGACTTGAGCGCGACGACCGCCTGGCTGACCGTGTAGTAGCCGGCGGAGAAGTCGACGGCCTTCTTCCGGTCGTCGGTGATCGAGATCTGGTTGATGTCGAAGTCGAACGCTTTCTTGCCCGGTGCGTAGGACGAGTTGAACGGCACGGTCACCCACTTGACCTCGCTCTTGGCGAAGCCGAGCTTGTCGGCCACCGCATAGGCGACCGCGCTCTCGAAGCCCTTCCCGTTCGTCGGGTCGTTGTCCGAGAACCACGGTTCGTACGCCGGCTTGTCGGTGCCGATAGTCAGCGTGCCGGACGTGATCAGGTGCAGGCTCGACGTCGCGCAGGCGGCCGCCCCGACCGACGACGGCGACGGCTGGCTGCTCGGCTCGTCCGTCGGTGAGCAGCCGGCGAGCACGACGGCCGCGGTGGCCAGGACCACCAGCGCCCGGCCGTGGTTGGCGGACGGCTGGTGGGGGCGGTGGCGCAGGCGCATCGTGGTCTCCTCATAGGGCGGTCGTCGGCAGTGAACTGGAGCATTCAGGGTGACTGCAACTCGATAGGCCGGGCCGATCCGTCCGAACCGGGGTAAACCAGTCCGGGACGGGCAGGTGGCCGATTGGGACGATTCACCCGCCGGCATGGTCCACTCGGGTCCGGCACGCCCTAGGATCTCGGCGGGAGGCGACGATGGGTGGCTACTTCGACAACTACGTCACGGTCGGGGTGCTGCTGCTGGTTGGCGTCGCCTTCGTCGCGGTAGCCCTGTCCGCCAACTGGTTGCTTCGGCCGGCGCGCGCCTCCGCTCCGGCCGCCGCGTTCGACACCTACGAGTGCGGAATCGAGATCGACCCGATCGACCAGGCCTGGGCGCAGACGCATATCCGTTATTACGTCTACGCCTTCCTCTACGTGGTGTTCGCGGTGGAGACGGTGTTCGTCTACCCGTGGGCGACGATCTTCAGCAAACCCGGCTATGGCGGCCGCGCGCTGGGCGAGATGGGCGTGTTCGTCGCGCTGCTCGCGCTCGGCCTGCTCTACGCCTGGCGGAAGCGGGTGCTGCGGTGGGCCTGACCGACCTGCCGGCCCCCGGTCGCCGGCCCGACGGCCTGCTCGACCGGACGCTGCCCGACCCGATCAAGTTCGTGCTGAACTGGGGCCGCCGGTACAGCCTGTGGGTGTTCAACTTCGGGCTGGCCTGCTGCGCGATCGAGTTCATCGCGACCTCGATGGCCCGGCACGACTTCATCCGGCTCGGCGTGATCCCGTTCGCGCACGGGCCCCGGCAGGCCGACCTGATGGTCGTCTCGGGCACGGTGACCGACAAGATGGCTCCGGCGGTGCGCCGGCTCTACGAACAGATGCCCGAGCCGAAGTACGTGATCTCGTTCGGTGCCTGCTCCAACTGCGGCGGCCCGTACTGGGATTCCTACTGCGTGACCAAGGGCGTCGACCAGATCATCCCGGTGGACGTCTACGTGCCCGGCTGCCCGCCGCGGCCGGAGGCGCTGCTGCAGGGCATCCTCCGGCTGCAGGACAAGATCGCGGCCGAGCCGGTCTCGCTGCGGGGCGGTTCCCGCGGCCGGGCCGCGCTGACGGCCCCGTTGATTCCGGCGCCGTCTCCGGCGCCGTCTCCGGCTCCGGCGGGGGCGTCGGTGGAGGTGCCGCCGGTGGAGGCGCCGTGACGCCGGACGATATCGGGGCGAGGTTGGTCGAGCTGGTCGGGCCGGGCGCCAGGTTCACCGAGACGTACGGCGAGGTGACCGTCGACGTGCCGGCCGAGCGCTGGGTCGCGGCGGCGCTGGCCGCTCGGGACGACCCGGAGCTGGAACTCTCCTATTTCGACTGGCTGTCCGGAGTGGACCAATTGGACGCCGGTTTCGAGATCGTCGTCCACCTGTACTCCGTGCGGCTGCGGCACCGGGCGCTGCTGCGTACCCAGGTGTCACGGATCGACCCGTTGCTCGCCTCGCTGGTGCCGGTGTTTCCCGGCGCAGGCTGGCACGAGCGGGAGACGTACGAGATGTTCGGGGTCGGGTTCGCCGGCCACCCCGGCCTGACCCCGCTGCTGCTCCCGGACGGCTTCGACGGGCACCCGCTGCGCAAGGAGTTCGTGCTGGCGTCGCGGGTGGTCAAGGAGTGGCCCGGGGCCCGCGAGCCGGGCGAGTCGCACACCGGCACCACCCGGCGCCGGATGCGTCCCCCCGGCGTCCCCGACCCGGAGGAGTGGGGGCCAGAGGCGGTGGCGCGCGAGGCGGCCCCGGACGGCTCGGTGCCGGACGGGTCGGCGTCGGACGGGCCGGGGTCGGACGGCTCGGGGCCGGCGGCGGCCGGGCCGCGGGGAGGCGACGGTGCTTGACACCGCGCTGAAGGTCGTCGCCGTGCTGGCCGCCTTCCTGGTGCTGCCGCTGCTCGTCGGTCAGCTGGAGCACAAGACGATGGCGCACATGCAGTCCCGGCTGGGGCCGATGTACGCGGGCGGCTTCCACGGCTGGGCCCAACTGGTCGCGGACGGCGTGAAGTTCGTGCAGAAGGGTGAGGTGGTTCCGGCCGCGTCGGACCGGCCGGTCTACCGGATAGCGCCAGCCGTCGCGCTGCTGCCCTACCTGCTCGTCATGGTGGTGGTGCCGGTCGGCGCCGGGCGGGTGGCGTCCGACCTGGACCTCGGGCTGTTCTTCGCGCTCGCGGTCACCGGCGTCGGCGTGGTCGGCATGCTGATGGCCGCGTGGGCCAGCGCGAACAAGTACAGCCTGATCGG
>JBBWZH010000136.1:0-11602 GCA_039648995.1 Mycobacteriales bacterium | reverse complement strand
CCGTCCGGTGTCCGGTCCGGTGTCCGGTCCGGTGCCTCGACCGGCGTGCCGTCCGCGGGGGTGGGGTGGCCGGCCGGGGTGACGGAGGGGCTGTCAGCCGCGGCGGTCGCCTGGTCGGCCGGCGCGGCGTGGGGGCGGCGCTCGGGCATGGCGCGCTCCTCTCCCGGCTGGTCCGGCGGGTCGTTGTGGCGCCGGCGCTGGCGGGGAATTGCGATCAGCAGAGCGCATGCACACGCGCCGGCTGGCAGGGCCGACACGCCAGGCTCTGGCGATTGGCAGGCCGAGGTGCCCACCATACCGGCGCCGCCCGCGGGCCGCCCGCGGAGGCCCGGGAACCACGAGTGGCCCGCTCCCGGCCGGAGCCGGGGCGGGCCACTCAGGGAGTGCCGGGTGGGATCAGCGGGCTGCCGACCCCACCCGGCAGCGGTCAGCCGCCGAAGAGCTCGCCGTCAACCGCGAAGGCCAGGGCGATATCGACCTGAGCCCAGAACCGGTGGTACGTCAGCGTCGGTGCCCGGCCGGCCTGGATGGCCGCCATGACCGTCGCGAACTGCGGGTCGTTGCGGTAGAAGGAGCGGATCGACAGGAACGTGCTGCTCTGGTTGATCGGGTCGCCGTTCGCCATCCGGCCGGTGAAGCCGGGCGGCACGAAGACCGGGTCGTTGAACCGGCTGTAGTCGGTCCGCGTCTCGGGGATCGCGATCCCCTTGGCGTCGCGGAGCAGCCACATTCCGTCCAGCAGCTTCTGCGCCGCGGTCTGCGCCGCCGCGTTGCCGGACTTCTTGGCGTAGTACAGCAGCACCTTGGCGTACGAGCCGGCAACGCCCACGTCCTGGGTGAAGTTCTGGACGGTGACGTGCAGGCCCGGGTTGGCCGGTGGGTTACCGGTGCCCGAGAAGTTGCCGGCCGGCGCGCCGGTCCAGGCCAGGTCGCTGGGGATCTGGTAGGTGCCGTTGGCGTTGAACGTGGTGTTCGCGAGTGCCCATGCGACCCACTTGTCGAGGACCGCCTTGGCCTGTGCGTTGCCGGTCACCTGGTAGTACTCGGCGACCCGCTCCATCGACCACACCTGGAAACCGAACCAGCGGTTGCTCGGCGGGTCATGGAACACCGGCTGGAAGTCGTACGCCATCCCGAAGAACGTCGGCAGCCCGGCCGGCGGGGTGGTGTACTGCCCGTCCCAGCTGTTCGTCGCGCCACCGGCGATGCCACCCTCGGCCGACTGCAGCCACTGGTAGAACTGCAGCTGCCGGGTGAGGCTGGTGGCCCAGTCCGTCTTGGCGGTCGGCGACCGCGGGGTCAGCGCCGGCACGTTCGACAGCGCCCAGGCCGCCAGTGGGTTCTGGTAGCCCTGCATGTTGGCGCCGTCGCCGATCCGCCAGGCCCAGCCCGCGCTCTGGTCGAGCGCCCCGCCCCAGGCGAAGTACCAGGACAGCAGGAAGTGCTCGCTGTTCCGGCCGGTCGCCGCCGGGCAGGTTGTCGGGTTGGTGCAGTTGCCGATCTGCTTGAAGTACTTGTCGAACAACGCGTAGCGCAGGTAGTCGCCCAGCTTCGCGGCCTTGGCCACGCTGGCCGACACGTCGGCGCCCTTGCCCTGAGCGGTAGCCCAGGTGAGGGCCCAGTACGCGGCCTGCACGGCGCGCGCGTCGGCGTCCGGCGCGTCCGTGAACTTCCACTGCTTGGCGTAGCTGGAGTCGCCGGTGAACAGGTCCAGGAAGCCGTTCGGGCCGCCGTCGGCGAACGTGTCACAGGACGGCTGCGGGATGGTCTCCCACACCGACTCCTGCGACCCGCGCTGGTAGGTGTTGATGAACGCGGGCTTGGTGACGTGGTCGCCGCACTTGCCGTAGCCGTAGGTGTTGTCCACGTCCAGCAGCCAGTGCATGGCGTACATGTCCGGGGTGCCGTAGGTCGAGTTGAGCTCGGCCGCGAGCGGGTCCTGCCCGACCGGGACGCTGGTGTTCAGCGGCGACGGGTAGGAGTTGACCTGCGGGAACTCCGCCGCGTAGGTGGCCGGCTTCGCCGCGTTGTAGAACGAGTTCGTCGGCTGGTCGGCGTGGGACGGGATGATGAACTGCTCAGCCGTCGCCCACGCGGTGTTGAACTTCGACCAGTCACCGGTGATCCGGCCGTAGGTGGCCTCCAGCCACATGTAGTAGCTGAACGCCTCCGAGGTCGTCTCGTGGCCCTGGTCCGGCGCCTCTACCATCAGGGTCTCGATCGAGTGGTACGGGATGCCCTGCGGGTTGAAGTAGCCGTTGGCCGGGTCGTGCAGCTCGCCGTACAGCTCCAGGAACCGCTGGTTGCCCAGGGCCATGTCGTTGTCCAGCTCGTTCGCCGTGACCGACGCGGACGTGAAACCCGTCGCCGACGCGGTGAACGTGGCCGTGCCGTTGACGTTGTCGGTGTCCTCGGCGTCGGTCAGCACGACCGTCTGCGCGGTTGTGCCGTTGGCCGGCGTGAAGGTCAGCGACGCGCCGGTGCTCACCGACAGGTCGGTGTCGCCGGCGGTGCGCGCCACGGTGACCGTGACGTTGCTCGTGGGTGCCTGCGACAGCTTCACGGTGAACGTGCCGGTGCCACCCTCCGGCACGTTCACGCTGCCGGCTTGCAGCACGATCGACGGGCCGAGGTTCGGCGCGACCGAGACACCGACCGGCGAGGACGTCGCGGTGGCGCCCTTGTTGTCGGTGGCACGGGCGGTCAACGAGTAGTCGCCCGCCGGTACCGCGGTCCACGGGAACGTGTACGGCGCGGTCGTGTCGGTGCCCACGACCGTGGTGCCGGCCAGGAACTCGACCTGGGCGATCGTGCCGTCCGGGTCGGCCGCGTTGGCGGCGAACCCGATGGTGGCCGGCGCGGTGAACGTGGCGCCCGCAGCGGGCGCGGTCAGCGCCACGGTCGGCGACGCGTTCGGCCCGACGCAGGCCGTGCCGTTGAGGGCGAAGGCGGTCGGTGCCGGGTTGGCCGCGCCGTTGGTCAGCGCGCCGTTGAAGCCCATGTCAACCGAGCCGTTACTGGGCAGATTGCCGTTCCAGTCGGCGTTGCGGGCGGTCACGTTGGCCCCGCTCTGCGACCAGACCGCTGACCAGCCGTTGTCCACCCGTTGGGTGCCGGGGAAGGTGAAAGTCAGCGCCCAGCTGGTGAGCGGGTCGCCGAGGTTGGTGAGGTGGACGGCGGTGGTGAAGCCGGTCGGCCAGCTGTTCTGCACGGTGTAGGTCACCTGGCAGGCAGTGGCGGCCGCAGCTGGAGTCGCCGTCAGCGGCACTGCCGCGGCGGTAGCGGTCACCATCGCGGCGACCGCCACCCAGCTCGTCGGCGCTCGCAAGCGCCCGGTAGGTCGGGGCATCCTGTGCTCTCCTCGCGGGGACGTGGTCCGTCCATTTGCGACGCGGACGCCAAACCGCGTGGCCGGGCAGGACGGGGTAGCGGCACCGCCGGCGTGGAGCCGGCGGTAGGTCGGGGTCTTGCGGCGTCCGACATGCCGCAGAAAGATCACTGGGCTGAACAGCGTCTGGGTGTGCACCCGCGTGGTGGAACGAGAGTAGGACGGACTTACCTCGCCGACAAGGCCGGCGAGCGGCCAGACCGCCACAGTTGGGTTACGAGGCCTTCACAGATCGAGAACTGCGCGTTACAGTGAATGCCGCGTGAGAGCGCTCTCACAGGCAGATGGTCTAACTCAGATCACCCGTGAGGGCGCCTCTTAGCTCCGCCAGCGGCGACGGCGTGACTTCGGTCAGGCCGGGTGGCGGTCTCAAACGGGGGCGTGGGTTTCGGCGTGCAGCCGAGGCTCCCGCCCCAGCCGGGTCCGGCGTGAGCCGGCTCCGGAGAGGGACTTGCCCGCCGCTGAAAGGAGGCGATGCCAGGGAATTCAGCTCTGGTGGCTTTCCGCGTGGCAATGGCGCCCGGCCGACGGCCGACACGCGACCGGGCGCACGTACTCACCGGGGTGGGTCGCCGCCCCACCCCGGTACCCCTCGAACCGCGAGACCGGCGGGGGCCGGTGCATCACCGGCCCCCGCCACAACCTCCGAACCGGCACCGGCGCCCTCGGGCGGCCGGCCGGCACAGCCCGACGGGAGTAGCCCGATGTCGAGTGTCCAGCCCGTACTGGTGCGCCGTGGTAGCCGGCTGCGCCGGATCGTGGTGGCGATCGCCGGCTCCGCTCTCGTCGCAATTGGACTCGTCGCCGGGACCGGGACCAACCGCGTCGCCGGCGCCGCACCCGCCTTCAACTACGGGGAAGCGCTGCAGAAGGCGATCTGGTTCTATGACGCGCAACGGTCCGGCGACCTGCCGGCCACCAACCGGGTCAGCTGGCGCGGCGACTCCGCGCTGGACGACGGCAAGGACGTCGGCCTGAACCTCACCGGTGGCTGGTACGACGCGGGCGACCACGTGAAGTTCGGCCTGCCGATGGCGTTCTCCACGACGATGCTCGCCTGGGGCGTGGCCGACAACCGGTCCGCGTACGTCGCCGACGGCCAGCTCAACCCGATGCTGGACAACCTGCGCTGGGTCAACGACTACTTCATCCGCGCGCACCCGTCGCCGAACGTCCTCTATGGACAGGTCGGCAGCGGCAACGTCGACCACGCCTGGTGGGGCCCGGCGGAGGTCATGCCGATGGCGCGGCCGGCGTTCAAGATCGACGCCAGCTGCCCGGGCTCTGACCTGGCCGGCGAAACCGCGGCCGCGATGGCCGCGTCGTCTATGGTCTTCTCCGCCACCGATTCCGCGTACGCGGCCACCCTGCTGACGCACGCGAAGCAGCTGTACACGTTCGCCGACACGGTCCGCGGCAAGTACAGCGACTGCATCACCGACGCCGCCAACTTCTACAAGTCGTTCAGTGGCTACTGGGACGAGTTGGTCTGGGGCGCGATCTGGCTGTACCGCGCCACCGGCGACACCGCCTACCTGGCGAAGGCCGAGAGCTACTACGCCAACCTGAACACCGAGCCGCAGTCGACGACCCACGAGTACAAGTGGACGCTCGCCTGGGACGACAAGGCGTTCGGCGCCTACGTGCTGCTGGCCAAGCTCACCGGCAAGCAGCAGTACATCGACGACGCCAACCGCTGGCTGGACTTCTGGACCACCGGGCTGCCCAACGGCGACCGCGTCCGCTACTCGCCCGGCGGGCAGGCGGTACTCGACCAGTGGGGCTCGCTGCGCTACGCGGCGAACACCGCGTGGGCGGCGCTGGTCTACAGCGACTGGACGTCGGACGCCGCGCGCAAGGCCACCTACCACGCGTTCGCGGTGCGGCAGATCAACTACGCGCTCGGCGACAACCCGCGGAACTCCAGCTATGTCGTGGGTTTCGGCGCCAACCCGCCGCGCAACCCGCACCACCGTACGGCGCACGGCTCGTGGACGAACAACCTGAACGACCCGGTGCAGTCGCGGCACATCCTGTACGGAGCGCTGGTCGGGGGGCCGAGCTCGAACAACGACGCCTACACCGACAACCGCCAGGACTTCGTGCAGAACGAGGTGGCCACCGACTACAACGCCGGGTTCACCAGCGCGCTGGCCCGGCTGTACAGCGAGTTCGGCGGCACCCCGCTGACGAACTTCCCGGTCGCGGAGACCCCGGACGGGCCGGAGATCTACTCGCAGGCCTCGGTGAACGCGACGAGCACGAACTTCACCGAGATCAAGGTCATGATCCAGAACCACTCGGCATGGCCGGCGCGCACGCTGTCCAACGGGTCGTTCCGGTACTACTTCACGCTGGAACCCGGAGTGAGCCCGGCAGACATCCGGCTCTCCGTGGCGTTCAGCCAGTGCGCGCCGCCGACCGGCCCCACCCAGGCCAGCGGCTCCGTCTACTACATCACGGTAAGCTGCGCCGGCCAGGTGATCGCGCCCGCCGGTCAGTCGGAGTCCCGCCGCGAGATCCAGGTGCGGATCACCTCGAACGGCGCGTGGGACCCGTCCAACGACTGGTCGTTCCAGGGAGTCTCGACCACGCCCGGCTCGACCCCGGTCACCGTGACGAACATCCCGCTGTACGACGGCAGCACCAGGATCTGGGGTACTGAGCCCAGCGGCACCCCGCCGACCACACCTCCGGTCACCACCCCACCCGTCACCACCCCACCGGTGACGACGACTCCGCCGGTGACGACGCCGCCGGTCACCACCACTCCGGCCCCGGCCGGCGGTTGCCAGGTGACCTACACGAAGAACGACTGGGGAACCGGCTTCACCACCGACATCACGGTCAAGAACAACGGCGCCACCGCGCTGAACGGCTGGACGCTGAAGTGGACCTTCGGCGGCAACCAGACGATCAGCAACTTCTGGAACTCGACGCTGACCCAGACCGGGCAGGCGGTGTCGGCCGGCAACGCTCCGCACAACGGGAGCCTGCCCGCCGGTGGCACCGTCGCCTTTGGATTCCAGGCCGGCTACAGCGGCACCAACGCCGTGCCGGCCAGCTTCACCCTCAACGGCACCACCTGTACGCCTGGCTGAGCCAGGCCACAAACTCCCGCTTGGTCGACCAGGCCGCCGCACTGGTCGGCCGAGCGGGGGCACGCACCCCGCTTGGTCGACCAGGCCGCCGCACTGGTCGACCGGGCGGGGCCACAACCCCGGACACGTGCCCGTACCCCGTCCAGGCACGAGACCGGAGCCGCCCCGGCGGGCAGGGCCACCCGCCGGGGCGATGTGGTGCCCGCAGCCCCCGCAGCCTCCCGCAGCCGGCAGCCCGCAGCCCCCGCGACCGGCCGGCCGGGCGGCCCGGCGGTCGGCGCGAGGTCAGGCGCCGGGGAAGTCGGGGTTGACGCAGCTCGCGCCGTACTCGGGCGTGGTCTTCGGGTTCTGCCGGTAGGTGCCGATGAACAACTTGATCCGCGGGTCGGTGGCGTCGTCGGTCTTCAGCTGATAGCCCCACGACTGCACGCTGACCGCGTGATCCAGCCCTGGGTACGGGCTCATCATCGTGTAGTCGTGCCCGTTGACCAGCGCCTCCAGCGCGGTCAAGCCGGTGGCGTCCAGCCCGGGCCGGTAGGTCACCCAGACCGCGCCGTGCTCCAGCGAATGCACCGCGTTCTCGTTGGCCACCGGTCGCGTGTAGACGGTGCCGGTGCAGTCGGCCCAGACCGGGTTGTGGTTGCCTCCCAACGGTGGCGAGTCGGGATAGTCGACGTGGCCGGTGACGTGGTTCCGCACGGTGATGTCCTTGTGGAGCACCGCGCTCAGATCGGCTGCCCCCGCGCTGGGTGACCCACCACCCCCCACCGCCTGCCCCGACCCGCCCACCGTGCTGCTACACGCCGCCGCGAGGGCCGCCACCACCGCGAAACCAACAGAGCCCAGGCCCGCCCGCTTACCCATTCCGGCAGCCTACCGGCGCGCTCCGCTCAACCGGCCCGCCGAAGCGGCAACCGTGGACCGCCCAGCAACAACATCAGGTAGTTGTCGCTGACCCGATCGCCGGACAACCGCGTCAGGAGCGCCAGCGCCCTCCTCGCCTGGCAAACGAGGAAGCCGACCTCATCAGCCTCAAGGTCTTCCGACGCCACGTAGTCGGCCTCGATCCGGGAATCCTGGAGCTCGCTCACGATGCCGGCGAGTTCGATGAGCTCGGGCGATGGCGTATCGAGGAGCAGCTGGAGGGACTGCGGGAGTTGCCGCCGGCCGGCCTGGTTGACGACCCAGCCGGAGACCACCTTGACGTCATGGTGTGAATACCAGCGGCTGGCGACCTGCCAGTCGACCTCGTGCACCGGATCGTCGCCGAAGATCTGCCGCGCCGCGGAACGGACCAGTTGGTGAAACACCGCGTAGTAGGCGGCGGACACCGCGCGCCTCAGGGCGGCGGGCTTGGGCGCCGGTGCGCGCAGGACGTCGTCGGCGAAGTCGAGCAGACCCTCGACGATCGGCGGTGTGGTCATGTCTGGGTCGGAGCGGACGGGCGTTCGGCCGCGGCGCGTGCCCGAGCGATGACGTCTGCGGGAAGACCGACCCGGACCACGCCGCGCAGGCTGATCGAGCGAACGTGGATGTGCTCGACGATGCAGAACCGCATGGCTGCGTCCCTGACGGCCGTGTGGAGGGCGCTCACCCGCGGGCTCGGCCAGGACTTGGTGCCCTCGGGCGGATCGTCGATGACCACGAAGACCCGTATGTAGTCGCCGAGCTGGGGCATCCAGTCGGCCCGGACGACAGCTTCGAGGATGCGGAAGCCCTCGATGACGTGACCGCGGAGCGCGTCAGCGTATGCGGCCAACATGCGGTCGTTGGTGCCACCGAGCGGGGCGGGGGTGTAGAGAGGCTCTGTCATGATGACAGAGTAGTTCATGGAGGTGGTGGTTGACATCGGCATTGCGTCCTCCGCTGTGATTGTTTGCTGTGCCGGAGCGGCGAGCGCGGCCCTGGGAAGGCCTCGCGCCAGCCGCAGGGTGGCGGCTGGCGCGAGGAACGCTACGGAGGAGGTTGGCTGGGCGGCAGGTGCCGCGGCGGATCTGTGGAGAATGGTTCCGCCTGTGGACAACGGTTCGACACGCGGCCTGCGGGGTGGTACGCGGAGCTCAGGTGGCCGCGCAGGTCGGGCTGAGCGTCGGGGCCGGGCCGGCGCCCTGGAAGCCGAAGCTGGTCTGGGCGCTGGGCGCGAGCGCGGAGTTGGACGGCATGCTCCGCGCCGTGATCGCGCCCGTGCTCGGGCCGACCGTGGCGTTCCAGGAGTTCGTGATGCTGGTCCCACCGGGCAGCGTGAAGCCGACGGTCCAGCCCGTGGTCGGCGCGGTGCCGGTGTTGCGTACGACGACGTCGCCGACAAAACCGCCCTGCCAGGTCGATGCGTTCGAGTACGTGGCCGTGCAACCCGCCGCACCGCCACCGCCACCGCCACCCCCGCCACCACCGCCGCCGCTGGTGACGGCGAACGAGTTGACCGCGAGGCCGGCGCCACCGACCCAGGGCTCGAACCCGGCCTGGATGCTGGTCAGGAACCAGGAGCGCTGGGCGAAGCCGCGGCTGACCGCGTCATTGAAGAACGTGCTCACCGGGAAGTTGGCCGAGCCGGTAGCCGAGGTGCGGACGTAGGAGACGACGTTCCAGCCGCTGTTGCCCTCCCAGACGTCCCAGGTGCCGCCGGCCAGCGAGACGGTGGCGATCCGGGATCCGACCGGCTGCGGCGCGCCGGCGTGGTTGAGCCAGACCATGATCTCCGCGCCGGTGTTCTGCCCGTTGCGGCGCGCGGTGGGGTCGAACCAGATGTCGTAGGCGGCGTCCCACTGGCCGCTGCCCGGGTAGGACATGGTCACGTTGGTGTTGACCCCGCCGAACGCCGAGGCGCTGGCCTGGATCGGGTTGAACCCGGGCGTGCAGTTCCCGAAGTGGCAACCCCAGACAACGGACGGGTACGCCGCCGGCGCGCCGTTGGTGGCCTTGTTCGCCGCGGAGGTGGTCAGCCCGAAGCCGGTCGCGGTGACCGTGATGCACTGCTCGGTCGACGCCCCCCACCGGTTGTTCTGGACGATGTACTGTCCACTTTGGATGGTGGTGGCGCCGAACTGGTCGCAGATCACGGTGTCGGCGGCGGCACCGGCGCCGAGCCCGCCGGCCAGCACAACGCTGGCGGTGCCGGCGAGCAGGGCCGCGGCGGCGGTGCCGAGGACGCGTCCAACTTTCACGGCTGATCCTTCCGGAACTGTCGGGGGACGGGAACGGGCCCGGCCGGTGTCCGGCAGGGCCCGTCCCGATGCGGGTGTCGGCCGCTGTCCCGTGACTACCCCGTCGTACAGGCGGCTCCGTTGAGCGTGAAGCCTGTCGGCGGGCTGTTCGTGGTGTTGTTCCAGCTGCTGATGAAGCCGACATCAGTGCTGGCGCCGGGGGCGAGTGCCGCGTTGTAGCCGGCATCCGGCACGGTCACCGTGGCGGCCGACTGCGACCAGGCGCCACCGCCCCAGAGTTGGCTGACCGTCTGGCCGTTCGCGAACGTGAAGCGCAGCGTCCAGCCGTTGGTGGCGGTACTGCCGCCGTTGGTGAGGTGCACGTTGCCCTGGAAGTTGCCGCCCCACTGGCCGGGAACCGAGTAGGTCACCTTGCAGCCACCGGTCGGCGGCGGCGTCGTGGTGACCGGCGGGGTGGTGGTGACCGGCGGCGTGGTGGTGACCGGCGGTGTTGTAGTGACCGGCGGCGTGGTCGTGACCGGGGGAGTGGTGGTCGGCGGCGTCGTCGTACCGCTCTTGTCGGCGACGAGGATGCCGCGGCCGTTGGTGCCGAGGTAGACCCGGCCGTAGACGCGCGGGTCGCCGGTGATCGCCTCGCCCATGTTGCCGTACTGGTGCTGGTCGTCGTTGATCCGCACCCACGCGGCGCCGGCGTTGTCCGAGCGGAACACGCCCGCCACGCCGTCGACCGTGCCGGCGATGTAGAGCGCCGGGTAGGTCTGGCCGGGCGCGGCCTTGCCGAACCCGACGCTGATCGCCGAGGCCACCGTGGACACTGTGGTGAACGAGGCGCCGGAGTTCGTCGAGTGGAACAGCCCGGTGGTGCCGGCCAGCCAGATGTCACCCTCGTGCCCGGCGACGGCCTTGAAGTGCCGCGCGTCCGACGGCAGCCCGGTGGCGGCGCTCGTGGTGAACGTCTGCCCGCCGTTCGTACTCACGAAGAACTGGCCGGCGAAGAATCCGTAGAACTTCATCGGGTTGACGCGGTCGGACTCGACGATCGCGCCCTGCGGCAGGCCCTGCGACTGCGTCCACGAGTTGCCGAAGCCGACCGAGAACACCGGTTGCGAGTCCGGCGACGACCAGACGAACCGGCTGCCGTCGGCGGCCGAGGCGACCGTGCCGCCGTTGTTGATGCCGCCGGGCTCGGAGCCCTGGAACCAGTTCGCCCCGCCGTCCGTGGAGAACGCCACGTGGCTGTCGTTCGGCCGGTCGGAATCGGTGAAGTTGCCGGCCCGGACCATGATCGACGGCGAGGCCTCCGCGTAGTCGAGGCTCGTGGTCGACGTGAAGTTCGGCGAGCCGAACATCTTCGCCGGCACCTTGGTCAGGTCGTCGTGCCGGAACCCGCCGATGTCACCGAGCCCGCTGACCAGCGGCGCCCCGGACGGCGGGCTGACCAGGTCGAGCACCGAGGTCTCCTCCAGCCCGGCCACCGACGGCTTGATCGTGATCTGGCCGCCGGTGTCCCAGTTGGTGAGGTTGGTGGTGCCGTACAGGGTGGCGCCGGTGCCGTACAGCAGGTGGTTGCTGTCGAACGGGTCGATCTCCACGCTGTCGTTCATCCAGCCGAGCTTCGGCGTGACCTCGGGCGGTTGCGGGTTGCTGTTGAAGTTCAGCCACGGCACCGAGGTGATGTCCTGGGTGTAGCGGAAGGACCGGTTCGGGTAGCTGGTGAAGTCCCAGATCCGGGTCCAGGTGGCGCCGCTGTCGGTGCTGCGGAAGAAGATGGCGTCCGGCCACCAGGAGATCTGGGTGGCTACCACGATCGTGCCGGGGTGCTGCCGGTCGATCGTGAGGCCGCCGTAGCCGAAGTAGTCGTCCGCGCTGGACGACGGGATCGGGCTGATCTGCGTCCACGCGCCGGTGGTGGCGTTGAACTTCCACACGTCACCCTTGCCGCCGTCGTA
>JBBWZH010000122.1:0-10563 GCA_039648995.1 Mycobacteriales bacterium | reverse complement strand
GCCGCCGGGGAGATCATGCTGGAGCTGGTCGACGTCCCCGCCGGGCAGGACCCGGCCGCGGTCGCCGAACGGGTCCGGGACGGGTACCACCGGGTGCAGTTCGAGTACGCGAACGAGTGGCCGGTGCGGATGGCCGTGGTCCGGGTCGACGGCGCGCCGGTCTACCTGGTCGCCCTGTACTGCCACCTGGCGCTGGACGGCTTCGGCCTGGACGCGCTGCTGGCCGACGTGGCGGCGCTGGACGGCGCCGGCCCGGTGACCGCGAGCCAGCCGCTGGCGCAGGCGGAGTGGGAGACGGGCCCGGCCGGGCAGCGGCACAACGAGCGCACGCTGCGGTACTGGAACCGGCAGCTGCGGGCCGTGCCGGCGAGCCGGTTCAGCGCTCCGGCCGACTGCCCGCCGCCGCGGTTCCGGGAGATCCAGGCGCACTCGCCGGCGCTCGACCTGGCCGCCCGGCTGATCGCCGCCCGCACCGGCGTGGACACCCCGGCGGTGCTGCTGGCGGCGTCGGCGACCGCGCTGGCCCGGGTCACCGGCAACAACCCCAGCGTCATGCTGATCCTGGTCAACAACCGGTTCCGGGCCGGCTTCGCGGACAGCGTGAGCACGGTCAGCCAGCCCGGCCTGTGCGTGATCGACGTGGCCGGCGCCAGCTTCGACGAGGCGGTCGCCCGGGCCTGGCGCGCCTCGCTGAACACGTACAAGTACGCCTACTGCGACCCGGTGCAGCGGGACGCCCTGCACGCCCGGATCTCCGCCGAGCGGGGCGAGGAGATCGACATCTCCTGCTACTTCAACGACCGCCGCATGCAGGACCCGGCCGACCCTGCCGACCCGGTGCCGACGGCCGCGGACGTCCGGGCCGCGCTGCGGTCCGGCTGGCGGCGCTGGTCGCCGACCCCGTTCGAGCCGACCAGCGAGCCGTTCTTCGTCCACGTCAGCGGGGCGGCGGGCACGGTGGACCTACGCGTAAGCCTGGACACCGGGTACGTCGCGCCCGCGGACGCCGAGGCCTACCTCCGCGAGTTCGAGGCGTCGGCGGTCGCGGCCGCGCTCGACCCGGCCGCGACCACCGGCGTGCCCTGACCGCGCCCGCCCGACCCCACCCGCGCGCTACTTCGGGGCGCAGACCACGTCGACGAGGGCGGGGTGGCCGGTGCTCAGGACGTGGTCGGCGGCGGCGCGGACGGCGGGTCGGATCGCGGCCGGGTCGGTGACCGGGCCGGTGGCCGACCAGCCGAAGCCGCGGGCGATCGCGGCGAAGTCCGGGGCGGGCGTGTCGATCGCCATGCCGATGCTGGCCCGCTCCCGGGGCGTCCCGCGCTGCCGGGCGAGGCGCTCCTGGTGCTCCCAGTCGTTGTAGTAGGCGCGGTTGTTGAACATCACCACCAGCAGCGGCAGCTCGTACCGGGCGGCCACCCACAGCGCGCCCACGTCGAACATCAGGTCGCCGTCGGGCTGCAGGTCGACCACCAGCCGGCCGGTGCCCTTGTGTGCCAGCGCGACGCCGAGCGAGATGCCGAACTGGGTCGCGGTGCCGAGCGACCGGCCGGGGTGCCGGTGCGGCCGGTCGAAATCCCAGGTGCGCGGCGCCCAGTCGGCGGCGGTGCCGGCGGTGAGCACCCAGTCGTGCTCGCGGATCACCGCCCACACCTCCTGCGCGAGCCGGGCCGTCGACACCGGCACCTCATCGGCAAGCTTCGCCGCCTCGGTACGCCAGCCGGTCCACGCAAGGTCGTGCAGCTCGGCGACCCGGTCGCGCCAGGCCGCCCGCGCCTCCGCCCGGTCACCGTCCTGCGTGGACACGATCGAGCGGCAGGCGGCGATCAGCGGCGGCAGCGCGACCGCGGTGTCGGCGGCGACCTGCAGATCGAGCGGCAGCAGCTCGGCGTAGTCCTCGCTCCAGGAGGAGATGCCGACGTCGGCGAAGCCCAGGTCGAGCAGCTGGCAGCCGGGGCGCAGCCGGGAGACCACGGTGCGGCTGATCGAGTCGAGCCGCTGGGTGGCCTTGCCCTGGTCCTTCACGTCGACGAACAGGACGCAGTCGGCCTCCTCCAGGGCCGGCGTGCCGGTGGCGGCCAGCGGGTGGCGGTTCGGGAAGTTCAGCCGCCAGCCGGTGTCCACCGCGGCGGCGCCGACGAGCTCGGCCAGCTCCACCAGCCGGTCGAACGACTCCGGGTCGCGGCCGGGGTAGCCGAGCACCAGCACCGGGCGCCGCGCCGCGCACAGCCGCTCGGCCAGCTCGCGCAGCGCGGCCGGGTCCGGGGCCAGCCGGGACGGCGGCGCGGCCATCCGGGCCACGTCGTCCAGCGGCACCGGCGCGGGCAGCGGGTCCTCCTGCAGGCCGGCGTCCAGCGCCACGTAGACCGGGCCGCGCGGCTCGCTGGTGGCCACCCGGTGCGCGCGGGCCAGCACCGACGGCACCGAGGCCAGCGAGCGTGGCTCGTGATCCCACTTGGTGAACGCGCGGACCGCCTCGCCCTGCACGTTCGCCGAGTGGATCCAGTCGATGTTCGGCCGGCGCCGGTCGTGCGCGGCCGGGCCGGAGCCGCCGAGGACCAGCACCGGAGCCCGGTCCAGGTAGGCGTAGTAGACGCCCATCGTGCCGTGCAGCAGGCCGACCAGGTCGTGCAGCAGCACCGCCATCGGCCGGCCGCTGGCTTTCGCGTACCCGTGCGCCAGCGCGACCGCGACCTTCTCGTGTGGACACTCGATCATCGTGATGTCGTCGCCGCCGTAGTTCACCAGCGAGTCGTGCAGGCCGCGGAACGAGGAGCCGGGGTTCAGCGCGACGTACGGCAACTCCAGCCGCCGCAGCACATCGACCATCAGGTCCGAGCCCCACTCCGGCTGCTGGTACGGCGCGTAGTTGGCCATCTCCGGTCCTCCCCTGGCCCGCGGTTCACCACAAGGTGATCGCGACCGTCTTCTCCCGGGTGTACGACAGCAGCTCGTCCAGCGAGCCCTCCTTGCCCAGCCCGCTGGCCTTCCAGCCGCCGAACGGCGTGCCCAGCGGCTTGCGCCCGGTGCCGTTGACGTAGACGTAACCGGCCTGCACCGCCCTGGCCACCCGGTGCGCGGTGGACAGGTCGGCCGTCCACACGTTCGCGGTCAGTCCGAACGGGACGGAGTTGGCCCGGGCGGTCACGTCGTCCACGTCGCGCCAGCGCAGCACCGACATGACCGGGCCGAACACCTCCTCCCGGGCCACCGTCATCGCGTCGGTCACCGCCAGCAGCGTCGGCTCGACGTAGAAGCCGCGATCCACAGTGGACGGCCGCCCGCCGCCGAACTCGACGGTGGCGCCCTCGGCCCGGGCGCCGGCGATGTGCGCCCGCACCCGCTCGTAGTGGGCCCGGAACGCGAGCGGGCCGACCTCGGTGGCCGGGTCCAGCGGCTGGCCGACCCGCAGCTCGGCCAGCCGCGCCAGCAGCGCGGCCAGGAAGGGTGCCCTGATCTCGTCATGCACGAACAGCCGGGACGTCGACCCGCAGGACTGCCCGTTGCACCGGGCCAGGTTCATCCCGGCCACCGCGGCGCGGGCCGCCCGAACCGGGTCCACGTCCGGGAACACGATGATCGGGTTCTTGCCGCCGAGTTCCAGGCTGACGTGCTTGATGCCGGGCGCGGCGGCGGCCAGCACGGCCTGCCCGGCCGGCACCGAGCCGGTGAACGCGATCCGGGGCACGCCCGGGTGCGCGGCCAGCGCGGCGCCGGCCGTCACGCCGGTACCGGTCACCACGTTCAGCACGCCCGGCGGCAGCACCTGCGTCGCGATCCGGGCTAGGGCAAGCGCCGACAGGGACGTCTGCTCGCCCGGCTTCAGCACGACCGCGTTGCCGGCCGCGAGCGGCGCGGCCACCTTGCCGGCGGCGAACTTGAACGGGTGGTTGAACGGCACGATCCGGCCGGCCACCCCGTACGGCTCGCGTACGGTGAACGCCAGGGTGTCCGAAGTGGACGGTATGGTGACGCCCTTGGTCTCGCCGGCCAGCCCGGCGAAGTAGCGGATCTCGCGGACCGCGCCGGTCACGTCCGGCCGCATCCCGGCGATGGGGTTACCGGAGTCGAGCACGTCGAGGCGGGCCAGCTCGTCGGCGCTGTCGGTGATCGCGGCGGCCAGCCGGCCGAGCAGCGCGGCCCGGCGCTCCCAGCCGAGTTCGGCCCACCCGGGGGCGGCGGCGGTGGCGGCCGCGACCGCCGCGTCGACGTCGGCGGCGCCGCCGGCCGGCACCAGCCCGATCACCTCCTCGGTGGCCGGGTCGACGCTGTCCAGCCAACCGCCGCCGACCGCCTCGACCTCCGCACCGCCGATCACCATCCGGTACCGCGGCGGCCCCCCGGTGGTGAGGGTCATTCTGGCGCCGTCCGGACGTGGACGACCGCGACTTCCCCGGCCCTGGCCCGCGCGACCCCCTCGGCCAGGGCCGGACCCAGCCCGTCCGGGTCCGTGATCGGCCCGGCGGCCCAGCAGCCGTACGCCCGGGCCAGCGCGGCGATATCGACGGCCGGGTCGTCCACCCGCACGCCGATGCCGCGGTTGGCGACCGGCCGGCCGCGGTCGGCGGCCACCTCGGCCTGGTGTGCCTCGTCGTTGTAGAGCGAGCCGTTGTCGTTGACCACGACCAGCGCGGGGATGCGGTGGTGCACGGCCGTCCACAGTGCACTCGGGGCCATCAGCAGGTCGCCGTCGCCGAGGATGCCGACACCGAGCCGGCCGGAGTCGCGGGCCGCCAGCGCGCCGCCGACCAGCGCGCCGGGGCCGTAGCCGACACCGCCGCCGCCCGAGTCGCCCAGGTATCCGCCGGCCCCGTCGAACTGCCAGACGCCGGTCGGCCAGCTGCGGGTGTTCCGCACGCAGAGCAGGTGCGGGACGCCGGCCACCGCCCGCCAGGTCTCGGCCACCAGCCGGGCCGGCGCGATCGGCCGGTCGTCCCAGCGCCGGGCCAGCCGGGCCCCGTCCAGCGCCCGGCGGGCCACGCCGGCCGCCGCGACCCGTTCGGCCCGGCCCGCCGCCGCGGCCCGGTCGACCAGCGGACCGAGCGCGGCGAGCAGCGCCCCGGCACCGGCCAGCGGGTCACCCAGCAGCTGCGCGGCCCGGCCGATCGGCGTCCCCCCGACCTGCGACCAGGATCGCCGGCCGAGATCGCCCAGCGATACGTCGACGACGGTCGGCGTGCGAACCGGGCCGCTGCCGTTGCGGGACCGGCCGCGCCCCCGCAGCAGCCCACCGATGTCGGCCACGTCGATGGCGATCACCAGGTCCGCGGCGGCCAGCAGATCCGGGTCGCCGGTGCGGTTGAGCGGGTGCGCGGTCGGGAAGCTGACCACGTTCCGGTCGTCGCAGTAGCCGGCGCCGAGCAGCTCGGCCAGCTCGACCAGCACCGGGGTGGCGGCCGGGTCCCAGCCCAGCCGGCCACCGATCAGCACCGGGTCGGCGGCCCGCGCGCACAGCCGGGCCGCGGCGGCGACCGCGGCCGGGTCGGGCACCGGCGGCGGCGCGGGCGCGTGCCCGGCCAGGTCCGGCACCGCCACCGAATCGTCCACAATGGACTCCTGCACGCCCGCGTCGAGCGACACGTACGCCGGCCCGGCCGGCACGCCGGCCGCCCGGCGGAACGCGCGCAGCACCTCGGTCACCGTGGCCGCCGCCGTCGGCGGTTCGGCGTCGGCGACCACGTAGTCGCGCACCAGCTGGGCCTGGGTGGCGGCGGAGTGGGTCCAGTCGACGGGACGGCGGCTGGCCGGGTCGGCCGGCCCGCTGCCGCCCAGCACGAGCACCGGTGCGCGGTCGCAGTACGCGTCGTAGACGGCCATCGTCGCGTGCATCAGCCCGACCAGGTCGTGCACCACCGCCACGCCGACCGCCCGCGCGGCCTTCGCCCAGCCGTGCGCCAGCGCGACCGCGATCTCCTCGTGCAGGCAGAGCAGCAGCTGCGGGTCGGCGTTGCCGCCATGGTTCACCACCGAGTCGTGCAGCCCACGGAAGCTGGACCCCGGCGTCATCGGCAGGTACCGCACGCCAAGGGCCCGCAGCAGGTCGACGACCACGTCGCTGGCGTACCGGCCGCCCGGCCCACCCGGTACCGGCCGGTCCACTGACGCTGATCCGGCCAAGGCCGTGTCCACGCTCACCGCCCAGTCACCTCCTGTGCCCACTGCCTGTCGATCCGATCCGGCCATAGGTAGCCGGCGGCACCGTCGACGGGGCGCGCCGCCTCAGCCCGGGCCTCGTCGAACGCCGTGACCAGGTCAGCAACAGTCAGCATGGCCGGCTCCAGGGCCAGCTCGGGGCGCAGCGTCAGCGCGCCGGTGACCGCCTTGCGCAGCCGCCGCCCGTCCATCGGGCCGGCCCGGGCCGCGAGCACCCGGTGCAGCCCCGCATCGCCGGCCAGCACCCGCAGCAGCGGCCACTGTCCGGCCAACTCCGTCAGCGAGTGCGCGATGATCGCGGCCCGGGTCGGCTCGTCCGGCAGGCCGAGCCGCAGCACCAGGTCGACCCGGGACAGGAACGCCTCGTCCACCGCGGCCGGGAAGTTCGTGGTGGTGACCAGCACGGTGGCCGGGCAGCGGGCGCGCAGCAGGTCGAGGCCGGCGAGCACCGCGTCGGTGGCCCTATGCACGTCGATCGGGTTGGTCTCGAACGACGCGGCGGCCCGGCGCACCGCCAGCGACTCGACCTCGTCCACCAGCACGATCGTGTGCGGCCGGCGTGCGGCCAGCTCCGGCAGCGTCTCGGCGAACAGCCGGGCGACCGCGCGCTGGCTCTCCCCCAGCAGCTCGCTCGGGAACGCGTGCGGGTCGATCTCCACCAGCGTGGTCGCGCCGTGCGGGGCCAGCACCCGGGCGGCGGACTGCGCGACCCCCTGCGCCAGCGTGGACTTGCCGGTGCCGGGCGGGCCGGCCAGCAGCAGCAGCCCGTGCGGCGCGCCCGCGGTACCGGCCAGCAGCCGGCCGTGCCGCAGCGGCAGCAGCGCGCTGGCCAGCAACCGCTCCTTCACGCCCGGCGGGGTGAGCACCGCGTCCCACGGCCCGTCGTGATGGTCGGCCGGCAGCACGTGCAGGCCGCGGACCCCCGGGGGCAGCGTGCCCACCGGTCAGGGCCAGGTCGGCCGGGTCAGCTCCGGCCAGTCCACTGTGGACGCGTCGCCGGCCTGGGCGTCCCGGATGTGTTCCGGTGGCTCCTCGAACAGCACCAGCGGGTCGCACAGCGCCCGCATCGTCTCCAGCAGCGAGTCGAACATGTGGATCCGCACCACCCGCGCGGTCGCGTCCGGGTCGGTGTTCAGGTGCTGGTGCCAGAGGAAATGATCGACGACGATCAGGTCACCCTTTTTCCACGGGTGGTACTCGCCGCCCTCGGGTTCGGTGCCGAGGTAGGAGTGGCCGGTGCCGTCCACCACGTAGAGCCACGCTTCGCCGGGGTGCCGGTGCATCGACTGCGCCCCACCCGGGGCGAGCTCGAACATCGCCATCGTGATGCCCGACGCCTGGTAGCCGATCGCCCGGTCCAGCAGGAACGTCGTGCGGGTGCCGCGCGGGGTGTTGCGCAGCTCCAGGTCGGCCCAGCTGGTGTGCAGCCGCCCGCTGCGCCGGGCCTGCTGGTCGCGGGCCAGCCGGCGGATCCGCCGCGCGTACGGGTCGTCCCCGTCGATCGGCGGTGCGTACGGCGGCCGCCCCGGCAGCTGCTCGACCGCTCTGCGCGCGGCGTCCTCCTGCACGGCCAGCCCCATCGTGGACAGCATCGGCTCGCTGGAGAAGCTGAGGAAGCGCCCGGTGCCGTCCCCCGGGTTGCCGTGCCGGTGCCAGGCCCAGGCCGGCAGGTGCAGCGAGTCGCCGGGGCCCCACCCGATCCGCTCGCCGTCGATCTCGGTCCAGCCCCAGCCGGCGACCACGAACAGCATCGCGTCCCAGGAGTGCCGGTGCAGCGTGGACGTCACGCCCGGGTCGATCTCGTGCACATGCGCGTCCATCGACCGGGTCGGCCGGTCGCCGTCCACGCCGACGTAGACACCGCGGCGCATCCCGCGTGCGGTGTCCAGCATCGCGACGTCGGACAAGCGGACGACGGTCTGCCGGTGCTGCCGCCACTGCTCGATGAACTCGGCCCGGCGCTTCTTCTGCACGTGGTAGTGCGTGGTCTGGGTCGTCGTCCGAGTGGGCACCGCGCCTCCTAAATGGACTGACCATTGGACCTTAGGGGGTCGACCCGCCCGCGGTCAATCGGCCCGGCGGCCGGTGAACAGGCAGGTGTAGAAGGCCTTCCAGGCGATCTCGACGTCCTCGATGCCGGCCGCCGCGAGGCCACGCAGGTGGTCGGCGATGCTGGTCAGCGGGTAGTTGTGATGATGCTTCGGCTCGTCCGGCCGCGGTGGCGCGAAGGCCGGCCGGACCGCCCGGAAGCGGGCGTCCCAGACGTCCGAGGGGCCGGTGTGGTCGAGGTTGACCAGCCAGCCGCCGGGGCTCAGCAACCTGGCCGCCTCGGAATAGAAGGCGGCCAGCCCGGGCGCGTCGAGGTGGTGCGCGGCGCGCGAGGTGAGCACCACGT
This sequence comes from Mycobacteriales bacterium, assembly GCA_039648995.1. Lineage (GTDB taxonomy): Bacteria > Actinomycetota > Actinomycetes > Mycobacteriales > CADCTP01 > JBBWZH01. The sequence continues at coordinate 2,015 of JBBWZH010000122.1, read as the reverse complement.
CCGCGCCGGCGGGCAGCCCCGCGCCGGCGAGGTCGGTCATGTCGCCGAGCCGGTAGCTGACCCGGTCGCCGAAGCGCGCCAGCCGCTCGTGGGCCACCTCCAGCATCGCCTCGGACGCGTCCGACCAGACGCCGGCCGCGGCCGGGAACCGGTCCAGGAAGGCGGCCAGGAACGCGCCCGGGCCGCTGCCGATGTCCAGCACCAGCCGGGTCCCCGGGCGGTCGTGCTCGACGAGCGCGGCCGCGATCGCCCGCGGCAGCGCGAGCAGGTCGCCGAACGTGTCGCCGGCCGCCCACGCGGTGGCGAACCCGCGGTCCCGCCACACCTCAGCGGCCTGTTGCCCTTGCGTTGTCACGAGGCGGCCGCCGCCGGCGCGACCGCGGCCTCGTACTCCGGGGCGTTCTCCAGGTAGGACACAGCGTCGTAGCCGAGCAGCTTGAAGACGCGGTTCTGGCCGGACAGCAGCCGCAGCGGCTCGCCGTCCGCGGCGAAGTGCTGGGCGACCGTGTTGTGCGGCACGTACAGCGTGTCGCCGGCGGTGATCTCGTGCCGGGTCGGCTCCTTCGCCACGTGCGCGTAGTACCGCTCGGCGATCTCCGCCTCGACCTGCCAGTGCAGGCTGTAGCCGGAGCCCGAGAGCACGTACAGCACCTCGTCGGCCATGTGCCAGCGCTTGCCGGACCGCGACCCGGCCGGGATCTCCTGCTCGAACACGTCCACGCTGAACACCCGCACGTCGTCCCGCTCCGGCGCCGAGAGCACCCGGACCCGACCCAGCGGCGTTGTCCGCCACTGTGCGTCGTCCGGCGTCACCACCTTCGTGCGGCCGGCCACCCCGGGCGTCCAGACCGCCGACCAGTCCTGCCGCGGGCCGTACGCGTCCGGGTCGGCCAGCGGGCCGCTGCGACCCTGCTGGATCAGGCCCAGGTACATCCACAGGCTCTTCGCCTTGAACACCAGGCACCGCGCGGTCTCGTCGTACGGGTTGAAGTGCCGGTGCACCGAGTCGGTGTGCACGATGACCAGGTCGCCGGCGGACCAGTCGTAGCGCTGGTCGTCGTGGATCTCGTAGCCGCGGCCGGTGAGGATGTAGAACGCCGCCTCGTTCTGGTGTCCGTGCCCATGATTGGACGACCGCGCCGGCAGCTCGACGAAGTGCACCTGCAGCGACTGCGTCAGGAACGGCTCGTCGCCCGGACCGATCCGCCACCAGGTGCGCGATTTCGCCGAGTCCCCGGAATGCCCCACCTGCGCGTCGTCCACCACCACCGAGTCGTCACGCACCCGCGGCGCGGCCAGTTGCCGCTCCCGGAACTCGGTCAACCCGTACGTCTGCGAGTTGATCCCGCGCAGGAAAACCCGCCCGTCCTCACCCATCAGTACCACCTGTCTGTGTCGAGGGTTGTTGCCCCGTTGGCTAGTTCGCCCAGCCGCTCACCAGCGGGGTGTCCGCGCCGACCGGGCCGAGCTTGCCGGCGCCGCCGTCGAGCTGACCGTCACTCCGGCACCAGCGCCACTTTGTCCGGGTCGACCAGCAGCGTGACCTCGGTGCCGGGCGGGATCGACTGCGCCGGGTTTGACCGGTTGCGCAGTTCGGTCTTGCCGATCGCCACCACGTGATCGACCGAGTCGCCGAGGAAGGCGCGGTTGACGACGGTGCCGCGCAGCTTGTTCGGGCCGGTGGCGCCGTCCGGCGGGGTGGTTGACAGCCCGATCGCCTCCGGCCGGATCGACAGCGTGACCGTCGCGCCGACCGCCACCGGCGGCCCGCCCTCCACCCAGAGGTCACCGTCGACGGTGTGCACCCGGCTGCGGTCGCCGTCGATCGCGGCCACCGTGCCGGAGATGAAGTTCGTGATGCCGATGAAGTCGGCCACGAACGCGCAGGTGGGGTGCTCGTAGACGTCGCGCGGCTTGCCGACCTGGACGATCCGGCCGGCCTGCATGACCGCGATCCGGCTGGACATCGCCAGCGCCTCGGCCTGGTCGTGCGTGACGTACACCGCGGTCAGCCC
>JBBWZH010000095.1:0-6163 GCA_039648995.1 Mycobacteriales bacterium | reverse complement strand
CAACCACTGAAACCGCCGCCGGGCCACGGCTACCACCGACCCGGCGGCCGGTCGGGGACGTAGCTCAACTGGCAGAGCACCGCCTTTGCAAGGCGGGGGTTGGGGGTTCGAGTCCCCCCGTCTCCACGGACTTGGGTGTCCCCTGCTCGCGGGGAACGCTCGCCGGGGCGTCCGTCATGCTGGCCGTGGGGGCCGAGCCCCTGCGGACCCCGCGGTGCGGCGGGCGGTGGTTTGGCGGTTGCCGGCGGTTCGCATGGGGCAACGTCCGCTCCGCGGACTTGGGTGCGTCCTGCTCGCGGGTAGCGCTCGCTGGGGCGTCTGTCGTGTTGGTGGCGGGGGTCGGGGCCTCGCGGACCCCGCGATGCGGTCGGTGGCGGTTGGGCGGATAGCGTTCGTCGCCAGCGGGAGCAGCCCGCACAGCTGGACGATCTCCTCGACCGTCGGCCCGTCGCGGGGGTGGGCGTCGGGCGACCATCGTCGCGAACAGCTCGATCGGCTCGGCCAGCGGCAGTCTGTCGAGGCTCAGGTGGTTGGCGTCGTCCAGGCCAACCTGGCGCCGGCCGGTGATGATCATCCCGGCAGGTCGGCGTGCGCGGCAGCAGCGGTCGGACCTTGGCCTCGTCGTGGGCGTTGTCCGGCACGATCAGCACCCCCGGGCGGGCGGTGATCGATGCGGTCGGCAGTAGCGGTGGCTCGACCTACGCCTGGGACACCGGCGTCGAGGTCATCCCCAACGCGGTGATCCTGGCCGGCGACTGCGGACACGTCCGCCGGGGGCACGTCCTGCATCTCGTCGATGAACAGCGCCTGAGCAGACCCACGACAGGGGCCCGCCCGGCCGACTCCGGGCGGGCACCGGCGTGTGCGGCCCGAACCCGTTGTACTTATTCGGCCACCCCGCCGGCCAGCAGCGTGCTGCAGCGCCGCAACCACAGGGCGGGCCGCCATTCACTACCTGTGTAGGGCCTCCCTCGGGCGTCCGATTCGCGTCATGGCGACCGCCGTGCTGGCCGTCACGTTGGTCGGCGGCTCCGACTCGTCCACAACCCCGGCCGCCTGCACGCCCGCCGGCACCGACCCCGGGCCCGCCTGACGGCGCTGGCGACGCGTAGGCCGCCCGGCTTACCCGCATTTGGGGTGCCGCCGCAGGCAGCCGAACTGCCGACCCTCGGCGCGGGCGTGCTCCCGTCTACGACGGGTTCCTCCGGCAACGTGCAACCCGCGACCCTCTCGCGGTGTCTGTCGCAACTGAGGGTTGACCGCGTCCAGTAGCCGGTTAACACCAAGTCCCTGCCGACACCACCGTCGAGATGCAACCAACGCTGTTCTTCCGGCCATATACACCACACAGCGCTGTCATTCATTTTCGCCCATGCCGTGACGGTTCGTCGCTGTCCGCTACTGAAATAGTGAGGCCTTTCCAGAATGACCGCGGTGGAGTTGACCATCCTGATGCCGTGCCTGAACGAGGCAGAGACGGTCCAGACGTGTATACGGAAGGCGCTGGCGTTCCTGGCCGAGCATGACGTCGCCGGAGAGGTGCTGGTCGCTGACAACGGGAGCACCGACGGCAGCCGGGCGTTGGCCAACGCGGCCGGGGCGCGGGTCGTCCCGGTGGCCGAGCGGGGCTACGGGGCTGCGCTCCTCAGTGGCATCCAGGCCGCCGAGGGCCGGTTTGTGATCATGGGCGACGCTGACGACAGCTATGACCTGAGCGCGCTGATGCCATTCCTGGAGGCGCTGCGGGCCGGCGCTGACTTGGTGATGGGCAACCGGTTCGCTGGCGGCATCGCGCCGGGGGCGATGTCCGGGCTGCATCGGTACCTCGGCAATCCGGTGCTCAGCTTCCTCGGCCGGCGGTTCTTCCGGATCCGGATCGGTGACTTCCACTGCGGTCTGCGCGGCTTCCGTCGGGACCGGGCGCTGGCGTTGTCGCTGACCTCGCAGGGGATGGAATTCGCCAGCGAGATGGTCGTGAAGTCGGCACTCGGCGGCCTGCGGATCGCGGAGGTGCCGACGACTCTGGCGCCGGACGGCCGGTCCCGGCCGCCCCATCTGCGCACCTGGCGGGACGGCTGGCGACACCTGCGTTTTCTGCTCCTGTACAGCCCGCGCTGGCTGTTCTTCTACCCCGGCCTGGCACTGACCGCGGTCAGCCTGGTGGTCGGGCTGGTGGTCAGCATCGGCCCGACCCAGGTCGGCCGGGTGACGTTCGACGTCGACACGCTGGTGGCCGCGGGCGGCGGCCTGGTGGCCGGATACCAGGCGGTGGTCTTCGCGGTTTTGACCAGGGTCTACGCGGCGGCCGAGGGGTTCCTACCAGCCGGTCCGCGGACCCGCCGGGTGCAGGAGGACTTCCGACTGGAGTGGGGCCTGCTCGCCGGCGCACTGCTCGTCGTCGCCGGCCTGGTCGGGCTGGTCGTCGCGGTGCTGCACTGGAACCTCGCCGGTTTCGGTCGGCTGAACCCGAGCCGGGAGCTGCGGCTGGTCGTACCGAGCGTGGTCGCCGCCGTGGTGGGCTGCCAGACCGCGTTCGCCAGTCTGGTCGTCAGCGTGCTGGGCATCCGGCACCGGACCGCCGGCGCCGATACACCGCGGCCCGAGCCGGTGAGCCAGCCGGTGGGCAGGTGACGCCGCCCGTACCGCCGACCGGCGCCAGCGCCGGGCCGGGCGCCACCGCTCGCCGCACCGCCGCGCTGGGACTGTTGCGCAGGCACGGGGTCTTCGCCGCCGTGCTGCTCGCTGGCGGTGTGCTGCGGCTGTTCGCCGTTCTGGGGTTCCGCCCCGCGTTCTGGTTCAACGACAGCTACGAGTACCTCGGCGTCGCGCTGCGTCCGGAGGCCTACCCGATCCGGCCGGACGGGTACAGCTGGTTCCTGCGGCTGCTGCAGCCGCTGCACAGCTTCGCCGCGGTCGTGGTCGTGCAGCACCTGCTCGGGATCGCGGTCGCGGTCGCGCTGTACCTGCTGCTGGTGCGGTCGGGGTTGCCCGGCTGGCTCGCGGCGGTGGCCATGCTGCCGCAGCTGCTCAGTGTCCGGCAGGTCCAGCTCGAGCATCTGGTCATGTCCGACACGCTGTTCACCGCGCTACTGGTCGGCGGGGTGGTCGCGCTCGGGTGGCGACCGGCCCGGCCGTCCTGGTGGTGCGCGGCCGGGGCGGGCCTGGCCCTGTCGGCCGCGACGCTGGTCCGCTCGGTCGGGCTGCCACTGCTCGCGCTGGCCGGCGTCTACCTCCTCGTGCGCCGGGCCGGCTGGCGGGCGGTGCTCGCGTTCGGCCTGGTCGCCGCGGTGCCGCTGGCCGGCTACGCCGCCTGGTACCACGGCCAGCACGGCCGCTACGAGCTGACCAACAGTGACGGGGTGTTCCTGTACTCCAGAACGATGACCTTCGCCGACTGCGCCAGGATCGCCCCGCCGCCGGATCTCGCGCAGCTGTGTGATCAGACGCCGCTGGCGCGGCGGCCGGCGCCGTCGAACTACATCTGGCACCCGAGCCCGCTGGACCGGCTGGCCGGACCGCTGCCGCCCGGCGCCACCCCGCAGGACCGCTTCGTGCCGGCACGCAACGACCCGGCCCGGCGGTTCGCGCTGCTTGCCGTCCGCCGGCAGCCGCTCGGCTACGCCCGAGCAGTGCTGCGGGACGTCGCACGCTCGTTCTCCTGGGCCCCGGCGAACTACCCAGGACCCCAGGTGACGGGCGCGTACCGGTTCTCGACCAGGCCGCTGATTCAGCCGCGGGCGGCGGTGTTCGTCCCCGGCGGCGACGCGCTGCACGACACCACGGCGTACGAGCGCGGCCCGGCCCGCACCCGGGTGATCCAGCCGTACGCCGGGCCCGTGATCAGCTACCAGCGGGTGAGCTGGCTGCCCGGGCCGGTGCTCGGCGCGCTGCTCGTCGTCGGTCTGGTCGGCGTGCTCGCATTCCCGCGCCGGGACCGCCGGCGCTGGCAGATCCTGCTGCTGTGGTCGATGGCGGCCGGGCTGCTTGTCCTCCCGCCGATGACCGCCCAGTTCGACCAGCGGTACGTGCTGCCGGCGGTCCCGTTCGCCTGCGCCGCCGCCGCGCTGGCGGCGCATGTGCTGCTGGCCGGTCGGAAGCTGGCGGCCGCCAACCCGGAGCCGGTGACCGTACCGGCGGCGGGACCCGGCGGCGAACCCGCCGGAGACCTCGACGGAGACCTCGACGGCGAGGCCGCACCCGAGCCGGGCACCGGGCGGGCCAGCGGGCCTGGCGGCGAACCCGGCGCGGAGCCCGGTCAGGAACCCGCGGACGAGCCGGCCCGGCGCGTCGACATACAGAGCACGCCTGGTCGGAGCGGTGCGGGGTGAGTACTGCTACCCGAGGCGACCGGTCCGGACGAGCCGGCGAACGGTTGACCCGCGGCCCGGTGGGGTGGCCGGGCCGCGGGGTGGGTCGTCAGTTCTCGGTGGTGCGGAGGTCGAGGCCGGGGAGGTCCAGGAAGTGGCGTTGCCGGTGACGAGCGGGGCGCGCTGCTGGGTGGACGCGCCAGACCCCGCGGGCGTGACCGGGCGGTTTTGTCGGTGGGCTGCGGCAGCATGTGGGCATGGTGAGTTGGGCGGACTTCACGGCGGTGCAGCCGGACCTGGCGGGGCGGGTCTGGGCGCTGCTCGCCGCGCACAAACACAAGGTGTTGGCGACCGTGCGGGCGGACGGTTCGCCCCGGGTCAGCGGCATCGAGGTGGACCGCAAGGGCGACTGGTTATGGCTCGGCTCGATGCCTGGCGCCCGGAAGGCGCGTGACATGCAGCGTGACCCGCGGTTCGCGCTGCACGCTGGTTCGCCCGACCCGCCGGACGATCCTGCCGCCTGGCTCGGCGACGCCAAGCTGTCCGGCCGGGCGGTGGAGGTGACCGATGCCGCCGAGGCCGAGGCCTACCTGGCCGGCGGGGAGCACCCGCCTGGGCCGGCACACGTGTTCCGGCTGGACGTGTCCGAGGTGGTGCTGACCCGGGTCGGCGACCCGGCTGATCACCTGGTGATCGAGTTCTGGCGGGAGGGGGCAGACTTGCGGCGGATCACACGCAAGTGACGGCGGGCCCGCTCGCGGCGGCGGGTGGGGCGCGGCCTAGGCTCGTCGGCTGTGTGGCGGATCCACTACGCGCGGACGGCTGTGTTCGCGGCAGGGCTGCTGGCGGCGGCCGGTGGCGGGGCAGCGGGGTGTGATCGTTCGACGACCGGCGGTGCGGTCGCGGCGCCGAGCGGCAGTGTCGCCGGCCCCACCACGCCCCCGGCCACGCGGCCGACCCCGACGACCCCGGCCGCGCCGAGGACGACGGCAGGGCGGCCGCCGGCCACCCCGCCACCGGTGCCGGTCACCGGCGTCTGCCCGTACGTCGCGTCCGAGCAGGTGGCGGAGACCGTGGGGCAGCACATCGACCGGAGCACGGTCACGCCGACCAAGCCGCACCCGGGCTGCTCGTTCTACCGGCCGAACGGGGAGCAGGCGGCCGACATCCAGGTCAGCGTGTTGCCCACGGCGGTGGCGGCGCAGGCCAAGGCGGTCGCGCTGGGCGGCCACAGCGCCAACCCGATCAGCAACGTGGGTGACGGCGGGGTGGTCGCGTTGACGCCGACCGGCGCCGTGCTCGCCGTGAGCAAGGGGAGGGCGCTGGTGGTGATCCGGATCAACCAGCGCATCTCGCTGGAGGCCCGGGAGATCGCCGGCTACGTCGTCGCCCACCTCTGAGCCCTGGGCGGTCGGCCGTGGAGGCTACGGCTGTGCCGGGTGGTCGCGCCGGCGCGGCCGGCTGGCGAGGCCGGCCAGGATGCCGAGCCACAGGCCGACAGCCAGTGCCCCGACGGCGGCGAGCGCGCCGCGCTTCGGCACCGGGCGCTTCGGCACCGGGCGCCGGGATCGTCTGCTCCGCCGCATCCCCGTCCCTCCGTCCCGGCCGGCCGGCCGCCTAATCCCGCGTGAGAGGATGGCCGGGTTTCCTCAGTGTCACAGCATCCAACCGAAGGAGCCCCGTCGGTGGCCACCGTCCTCTACGCGACCCTGCACACCACGGCCGGGGATATCGTCCTCCAGTTGCTCCCTGACCACGCCCCGAAGACGGTACGCAATTTCGTCGAGCTGGCGCAGGGCGGCCGCGAGTGGACGCACCCGCAGACCCGGCAGAAGACCAGCGAGCCGCTGTACAAC
>JBBWZH010000089.1:0-6545 GCA_039648995.1 Mycobacteriales bacterium | reverse complement strand
GCGGCCTGGGCGGCTACCGCCGGCTCAGCACGGTGATCAGCAACGCGCAGCTGGCCGGCAACGAGAAAGGCCGCCCGGTGTACGACCTGGATGCGCTCAGCCGGGCGCACGCCAACTCCTGGCTGGTGCTCACCGGCTGCCGCAAGGGGGCGGTGCAACAGGCGCTGGCCGCGGGTGGCCCTGCCGCGGCAGGCCGGGAGCTGGCCCGGCTGGCGGAGCTGTTCGGGCCGGCGAACGTGGTGGTGGAGCTGACCGACCACGGCCAGCCGCTCGACTCCGATCGGAACGAGGCGCTGGTCGCGCTGGCCGAGCGCGGCGGGTTCGGCGTGGTCGCCACGAACAACGTGCACTTCGCCAGCCCGGCCCGGCGCCGGCTGGCGACCGCGCTGGCCGCCGTCCGGGCCCGGCGCAGCCTGGACGAGATGGACGGCTGGCTGCCCGCGGCCGGCGCGGCCCACCTGCGGTCCGGTCGGGAGATGGCCGCCCGGTTCGCCCGCTGGCCCGACGCGGTCCCGCTGGCCGCCGAGCTGGGCCGGGAATGCGCGTTCGACCTGAAGCTGGTGGCGCCGAGGCTGCCCGACTGGGACGTCCCGGCCGGGCACACCGAGATGAGCTGGCTGCGTCAGCTGACCATACAGGGGGCGTACCAGCGGTACGGGCCGCCGGAGGCGGAGCGGGTGGCGGGCGCGTACCGGCAGCTGGCGCACGAACTGGACATGATCGAGCAGCTCGGCTACCCCGGCTACTTCCTGATCGTGGACGAGATCGTCCGGTTCTGCCGCGTCAAGGACATCCTCTGCCAGGGCCGCGGCTCGGCCGCCAACTCCGCGGTCTGCTACGCGCTGGGCATCACCGCGGTGGACGCGGTCGGCTTCAAGCTGCTGTTCGAGCGGTTCCTGGCACCGGAGCGGGACGGCCCGCCGGACATCGACGTGGACATCGAGTCCGGCCGGCGGGAGGAGGTCATCCAGCACGTCTACGAGGAGTACGGCCGGCAGCGGGCGGCCCAGGTGGCCAATGTGATCAGCTACCGGCCCCGGTCCGCGGTGCGCGACATCGCCAAGGCGTACGGGTACGCCACCGGCCAGCAGGACGCCTGGTCGAAGCAGATCGAGTTCGGCGCCGGCTTCGGCGGCGCCCTGACCGACACGGTCGACCACGACATCCCGGCCGAGGTGGTCGAGCTGGCCGGCGAGCTGCAGCACTTCCCGCGGCATCTGGGCATCCATTCCGGCGGCATGGTCATCTGCGACCGGCCGGTGGTGGAGGTGTGCCCGGTGGAGTGGGCCCGGATGGCCAACCGCACCGTCCTGCAGTGGGACAAGGACGACTGCGCCGCCGCCGGGCTGGTCAAGTTCGACCTGCTCGGGCTGGGCATGCTGTCCGTCCTGCACTACACGATCGACCTGATCCGTGATCACCACCACCAGCACATCGACCTGGCCACGCTGCCGCCGGACGACCCGCAGGTGTTCGACATGCTCTGCGCCGCCGACTCGATCGGGGTGTTCCAGGTGGAGAGCCGGGCCCAGATGGCGACGCTGCCCCGGCTGAAACCGCGCAAGTTCTACGACCTGGTGATCGAGGTCGCGTTGATCCGGCCGGGCCCGATCCAGGGCGGCTCGGTGCACCCGTTCATCCGCCGCCGGAAGGGCCTGGAGCCGGTCGAGTACGCGCACCCGACGCTGACCGGCTCGCTGGACAGGACGCTCGGGATCCCGCTGTTCCAGGAGCAGCTGATGCAGCTGGCGATGGACGTGGCCGGGTGCACCCCGACCGAGGCCGACCTGCTGCGCCGGGCGATGGGCTCGAAGCGGTCGGCGGAGAAGATGGCCGAGCTGCGCGACCGGCTGTACGCGGGGATGGCCGCCAACGAGATCACCGGCCCGCTCGCCGACGAGATCTACGAGAAGCTGGCCGCGTTCGCCAACTTCGGCTTCGCCGAGAGCCACGCGATCAGCTTCGCCTACCTGGTCTACGCCAGCGCGTTCCTCAAGCTGCGCTACCCGGCGGCGTTCTGCGCGGCGCTGCTGAACGGCCAGCCGATGGGCTTCTACTCGCCGCAGACGCTGGTCGCCGACGCCCGCCGGCACGGCGTGGTGGTCCGCGGGCCGGATCTGAACGCGTCCGCGGCCAAGGCGGTGCTGGAGGAGGACGAGGGCAGCGCGGGCGGGTTCGCGGTCCGGATGGGGCTGTCCTACGTCCGGCTGCTCGGTGACGACCTGGCCGAGCGGGTCGCCGCCGGGCGCCCGTACGCCGACCTGACCGACCTGGTCCGCCGGGCCGAGCTGACCACCCGTCAGCTGGAGGCGCTGGCCACCGCCGGCGCGTTCGACTGCCTCGGACTGACCCGCCGGGAGGCACTGTGGGCGGCCGGCGCGGTCGCCCAGGAGCGGCCCGACCGGATCGGCGGCCTGGTGGTCGGCGCCGACGCGCCGGTGCTGCCCGGGATGTCCGGCGAGGAGGAGGCGATGGCCGATCTGTGGGCCACCGGCGTCTCCCCCGGCAGCTACCCGACCGAGTTCGTCCGGGCCGAGCTGGACGGGCGTGGCGTGGTCCCGGCCAACCGGCTGGCCGCGGTGCCGCACGGCGGTCGGGTCACCGTGGCCGGCGTGGTGACCCACCGGCAGCGGCCGGCGACCGCGAGCGGCATCACCTTCCTCAACCTGGAGGACGAGACCGGCCTGGTGAACGTGATCTGCCGGCGGGACGTCTGGTCCCGGCACCGCCGGGTGGCCCGGGAGTCGGCCGCCCTGGTGATCCGCGGCGTGCTGGAGCGCTCGGACGGGGTCACCAACATCGTCGCCGAACGGATGGAGCCACTCGTGTTAGCCGTCCGCAAGACCTCCCGGGATTTCCGTTGAGCCGGGCTCCGATGCGCTGGCGGCAGGCGGACGAGGAGCCGGCGGACGGGCAGGGCGCGCTGTTCTCCTCGGACGAGCTGGTCACCACCGAACGCGGCACCGGCCGGCTGTCCGGGATGGAGTTCATGCACGTACACGCCCGCCGGATCATCAACGAGGTGCCGAAGGCGTCCCGGATGCCGTTCCGGTTCACCATCAACGCCTACCGCGGCTGCAGCCACGCCTGCACGTACTGCTTCGCCCGGCCCACCCACGAGTACCTGGGGCTCGACATCGGCGCCGACTTCGAGCGCCGGCTGGTGGTGAAGGTGAACGCGGTCGAGCGGCTGCGGGCCGAGTTGCGCAGCCCGCGATGGGCCGGCGACCACATCGCGATGGGCACCAACACCGACCCGTACCAGCGCTGCGAGGGCAAGTACCGGCTGACCCGCGGGCTGGTCGAGGCGCTCGGCGAGGCGGCCAACCCGTTCTCGATCCTCACCAAGTCCGCGCTGGTGCTGCGCGACCTGGACGTGTTGACCGCGGCCGCGAAGCGGGCTGAGATCAGCGTGAGCCTGTCCATCGGCACGCTGGACGAGCAGGTCTGGCGGGCCACCGAGCCGGGCACGCCGCACCCGCTGCGCCGGGTGGCTGCCGTCCGCCAGCTGAGCGCGGCCGGCATCCGTACCGGGGTGCTGGTCGCCCCGGTGCTGCCCGGCGTCTCCGACTCGCCGGCCCAACTGGAGGCAGTGGTGACGGCCTGCGTCGAGGCCGGCGCGAGCTCCGTTTCCGCGCTCTACCTGCACCTGCGGCCCGGCGTGCGGGAGCACTTCCTGGGCTGGCTGCGCCCCCTCGACCCGGCCCTGGCCGCCGACTACGAGCGCCGCTACCAGCGCGCCTACCTCCCTGACGCCGCCCAGCAGGCACTCACCGCCCGGGTGCGTTCCCTCGTCGAACGCGTCGGCGCGCGGTACGTCCCACCGTCACGGAGCCGGTCGACATGACCGACCCCACCGGCGGCCGGGTCGGGGCCGGGCGGCGCCGGGTCAGCCGGGGACGACGAGGTCGGCGCGGCCTCGGGTGGCGCGGATCAGCGCGGCGTTGCGCTCGTCGCTGCCCATGGCCCAGTCGCGGGCCGCCGCCGGGGTCTTGCCGAACTCGACGTGCCGGCGGACCAGCCGGTCGATCCGGGCCGGCTCGTCCGGTTCGAGGAACCACACCTCGTCCAGCAGCGTCCGGATCTCCGCCCATGGGCCGGTGTCGACCAGCAGGTAGTTGCCCTCGGTGATCACCAGCGGGACGTGCCGGGGCACCGGGATCGCCCCGGCGATCGGCTCCTCGATCTCGCGCCGGAACGCGGGCGCGTACACCACACCCTCGGCCGGGTCGCGCAGCCGGCGCAGCAGCGCGACGTAGCCGGCCGCGTCGAAGGTATCGGCGGCGCCCTTGCGGTCCCGCCGGCCGAGCCGGAGCAGCTCGACGTTCGCCAGGTGGAAGCCGTCCATCGGCGCGGCCACCGCGCCCGGCGCCAACGCGTCGACCAGCCGGGCGGCCAGCCACGACTTGCCCGCGCCCGGCGCGCCGGTCAGCCCGAGGATGCGCCGCTCCCCCGGCAGGCACAGCCGCCGGGCCCGCCGCACGAGCTCGGGCGGTGCCAGTTCGCCCGCGCCCCCCGCCGGGTCACCCGTCATGCCGGCCGCGCCAGCCGAGCCATCGCGGGCGCGGCGGTGCGACGAGTGCCCATCAGCACGCTGCATCCTCCGTTCACGGCCGGGCCGGCACGCCCGCGAGCATTATCGCCGCGTCGGCGCGGCACACCCGACCACCCGCGCCACATCCGCACCACCCCGCCATGCCGGCACCCGGCCCGGTGCCCAGGCCGGACCGCCCGATCAGGCCCTCCCCGGGCACGCGCCACGCCGGCCCAGGACACCCACAGAACGTACATACCGGCCAGCGGCGCCGGACGCGCTCCGGCAACGACCGGGCCCGGTCAGCCGGCTAGGCCGTCGCGGCGGCGCTCAGCCATTCCCCGGCCAGACCGGACAGCCGAGGATCGGCAAGCCAGCCGCGCGCGCCGGCGGTCTCGCACCGGATAGCCGCGACCCGTCCCGCGAACGCCAACACCGCGGCCAACCCGGCCGCCCCGGCGGCCCCGGCGGCCCCGGCCATCCCAGCGGCCCCGGCCATCCCGGCCGCCCCAGCCAACCCGGCGGTCCCAGCCAACCCGGCGGTGCCAGCCAACCCGGCGGTGCCAGCCAACCCGGCGGTGCCAGCCAACCCGGCCGCCCCGGCCAACCCGGCCGCCCCGGCCAACCCGGCGGGCGCGGTCGCCCCAGCCAACCCGGCCGACCCAGCCAACCCGGCCGCCCCAGCCAACCCGGCGGTGCCAGCCAACCCGGCCGCCCCAGCCAACCCGGCCAACGCGGCGGGCGCGGTCGCGCAGGCCCACGCGAGGGCGCCGTGGAAGGCGTCGCCGGCGCCGAGGGTGTCGGCGGCGGTGATCGCCGGGACGGGGATCTCGCCGGCGGCCGGGACCGGCGTCCGGCGCCACCAGCGGATGGGGTCCGGGCCGGCGGTGACCGCGACCGCCGGCACGCCGTACCGGTCGAGCAGGTCCGGCGCCGTGCCGCCAGGTGGGCGGAAGTCGGCGCCGCAGGCGGCAAGGTCGACCAGCGGCAGGAGCGTCTCCAGGCCGGGTTTCCAGCTGCCGCCGTCCAGCAGGACGGGCCGGCCGGCGGCCCGGGCAGCCGTCGCCGCCGCGACCGCGAGCGCGAGGTGGTGCCCGTCCGCCAGCAGCACCGGTGCCGCCGCCGCCAGCGCGGGCAGTTCGGGCGGTGGGCCGGCCGCGACGCCACCGGCGTTCACCGACACCACCGACCGGTCACCGGTGCCGGCCACGACCCAGGCGCTGGACACGGCCGGCGGCTCGGTCCGGTCGGGGGCCGCGTCCAGCACGGTCACCTGCCGGGACGCGAGCTCCTCGGCCACCACGGCGGCCAGCGGGTGCCGACCCAGCGCGGTCACCAGCAGCACCGGCCCGGCCGGCACCCCGGTCGCCGCCCGGAGCGCGGCGAACGTGACCGCCGCGTTCGCGGCCGGCCCGCCGGCGGCCAGCTCCTGCCCGGCCGCCTGCACCTTCCGGTTGCGCGCCGGCGCCGCCGCCACCCGGTACACCAGGTCGAGCGTCGCCAGCCCCACGAACAACCCGGCGGGCGTCACCGGACGGTCGTGGTGATCTTCCGGCCCTCTGCGACGATGCGGGTGACCGGGGTCCGTCCGGCGATCTCGCCGAGCCGGGCCCGCTGCGCGGGATCCAGGTCACCCGACAGCGTGATGTCCCGCTCGATGTGCCCGCCGGCGTCGTCCGGCAGCAGCCGGGCCTCCACCCGGGCGCCGGTCAGCGGCCAGCCTTTCCGTTCGGCGTACATGCGCAGGGTGATCGCCGTACAGGAGGCCAGCGCCGACAGCAGCAGGCCGACAGGGGTGGGCCCGGTGTCGCCGCCGCCCGACGACTCGGGCTCGTCGGCGGCCAGCCGGTGCCGCCCACTCTGGACAGTGACGGCATAGCCGGCGGGACCTAGGGTCGCAGTTGCCACCAGCCGAGCGTAAACAGGAGGCGCTAGTGCCGGACCAGCGGTTCGCCGACGGCCTGCAGTTCCCGACCGACTTCCGCTGGGGTGTCGCCACCGCGGCCTACCA
>JBBWZH010000078.1:0-27887 GCA_039648995.1 Mycobacteriales bacterium | reverse complement strand
CGGCGCTTGCGCCGTGTGAAACTCTGCCGACGGGTGTCCGAACCGAAGCGAATGCGACATTCCGACTAATCGAAGTTGCCAATGCAGGGGGGCCTCTAATGAAGGGCTCTGTTGCTTCGGACGCCTCTGTGGCTCCGTTACCAACGGGCTGGGTCGACGGGGTTCTCCTCAGCGGCGGGGCCGCTGACGTGTGCTTGTCCTTTGACCGTCCGATCGATCGCGGGACGCTGCGCGCTCTGGTCGCCGAGCAGCAGGAGCGGCTGGCCGCCGCCGGGTTGAGCCGGGGCGGCACGGTGGCGCTGCGGCTGCCTCCGTCGCTCGCGTTCGTGGCCACGCTGCTGGCCGCCTGGCGCGCCGGCGCCCAGGTCAGCCTGCTGGACCACCGGCTGACCGAGCACGAGGTGGACCGCGCGCTGGACCGGGTGGCCGCCCAGTTCGTGGTGGAGCCGACCGAGGTGGCCGGCGGCCGGCTGCGGGGCTACGCCGACGTGCTCGGCATCTCGGTGACCGCGCGGCCGGCCGGCCGGCCCGCCGCCACCCGGCACGCGCTGATCCAGTTCAGCTCCGGGTCCACCGGCGCGTCGAAGGTGATCGCGCGGACCTCCGAGGACCTCATCGCCGAGCTGGACCGGTACGCCCGGCTGGCCGACTACCCGCGCCGCGGCGAGCGGGTCGTGCTGCTGGCCTCGATGGTGCACGTGCTCGGCCTGGTCGGCGGGCTGCTGCACGGGCTGCACGCCGGCGTCGAGCTGGCGCTCGCGCAGCGGCTGACCGCGGACGGCATCCTCGCCACGGTCGCCGCCGGGGCCGCGCCGACCACCGTGCTGGGCGTGCCTTTCCACGCCGAACTGCTGACCGCGGTGGCCGGGCCGCCGCCGTTGCCGCAGCTGGTCAAGATGATCGTCGCCGGCGAGCTGGTGCGGCCGGGCGTGCCGGCCCGGTTCGCCGCCCGGTACGGCGTCCCGCTCGGCACGATGTACGGGATGACCGAGGTCGGCGTGATCGCCACCGACCTGCTCGGCACCGGCTGGCCGGCCGTGACGCCGGTGTACGGCATCCAGGTCCGGGCCGAGGGCGGCGAGCTGCAGATCCGCCGGCCGGCCTCGCCGTACATCGGGCTCACCGACCCGACCCGGTACGCCGACGGCTGGTTGCGCACCAAGGACGCCGCCACCGTCGACCCGGTCACCGGCGAGGTCACGATCCTCGGCCGGCTGGACTCGCAGATCTCCATCGGCGGGCTGAAGGTCGACCTCACCGAGGTCGAACAGACGCTGGCCGGGCTGCCCGAGGTCACCGAGGTCGTCGTCGTCTTCGACGGCGGCGAGATCGAGGGCTACCTCGCGCTCTCCGACGGGTCCACTGTGGACGCCGTCGGGTACGCCGCGGCCCGTGAGCTGGCGCCGTACAAGCGCCCCCGCCGGCTGCACGTGCTACCCAAGCTCCCCCGGACCGCCACCGGGAAGATCGTCCGCGATTCATCGGCACTCCGGGCCGCCGTGGACAGTGATCCGCCAACTGGCCCTTGACCACGGCCGCCCGCCAAGCGGCTGACCGCCGCCAATAGCACGTCCACCGATTCCCTGAGAGGAGGGATCGGCGGACTGTCCCGTCCACCGGCGGGACCGGGCCGCCGATGCGAACGTATGAAAGACGAGCTACGGCAGTTCACCCTGGATGCCCTGCGGGAGATGAACTACGACGTCAGTGCGGTCACCGACGACACCGAACTGGGCCCGGCCGGCCTGGACCTGGAGTCGCTCGCGCTGGCCGAGCTCGCGGTCCGGCTGGAGGACCGCTACCAGATCAAGTTCAGCGACGACGACATGGAGACGCTCGCGCTGATGACCCTGGACGAGTTCACGACCGCGCTCACCGAGCGGTTGGCCGAGCCGGCGACCGCCGCCGGGGAGGCGACCGTCACCGCCGCCGACACCGCGGTATGACCGCCCCGGGCTGGCCGGGCCCGGAGCGGGCGTGATCCGCGTGCCACCGTCCCTGTTCCGCAGTGCCGGCGCCGCCCAGGCGCCGGCGGCGCTCCCCGCGCCGCTCCCCGCGGCGCGGCGTTCTCCGGCGTGGTGCGCCCCGGCTTGGCATCCCGCCGGGAGGACTGTGCATGAGTAAGCGCTTTCTGCGCCGCGAGGACGTGCTGGCGATGCTCGCCAGCTACGGCGACCGGCGCCCGGACGAGGTCGGCGAGGAGCTCGGCTCACTCGAGCTGACCTGGCTGATCGCGCAGGTCGAGCAGCGGTACTCGGTGCTGCTGGATCTGGACGACGACGTGTTCGCCTCGATGTCCACGGTCACCGGCGCGCTCGACCGGCTGCGTGCCGCGCTCGACCAGCCGTCCACTGTGGACGATTCGAGCAGCGGGGTGACCGGTGGCTGAGCTGTCGCCGGTGGTCACCGGCCTGGCCGTGCGCAGCGCGTTCGGCACCGGTGCCGGGGCGCTGCTGCCGCCGGCGCTGGCCGGCACGCCGGCGTTCGCCCCGGTGACCCGGTTCGGCACCGCCGCCTACCGCACCAACGTCGCGGCCACCATGCCCGGGGCGCCCGACCTGACCGACGAACTGGTCGCCGCCGTCGGGGCGGCGTGCGCCGACGCCACGCCGGCCGCGGGCTGGGCCGGCGTGCCGCTCCTGCTGGCCGCGCACGCCGACCGTCGCAATCGGACGGTCGCGGCCGAGGTGGCCGCCCGCACCGGCCTCGGCGCGGTGCCGCGCACCTACACCGCGGCCTGCGTCGCGGGCAGCACCGCGCTGGCCGACGCGGCCGGCCAGATCAGCCGCGGCGAGCTGGATCGGGTCGTGGTCGCCGCCGGTTACCTGGTCGACCCGGACACGTTCGCGCTGTTCGACGCCGGCCGGGCGCTGGCCCGGGACAACCAGGCCCGGCCGTTCAGCGCCGGCCGGTCCGGGCTGCTGCTCGGCGACGGGGTGGCGGCGGTCGTGCTGGAATCGGCCGCGGCCGCCGCCGGCCGGGGCGCGCCGGTGCGCGCCAGGCTGGCCGGCTGGGGCCGGGCCGGCGACGCCTACCACGTCTGCCAACCGCGGCCGGACGGCGCCGGGCTGGCCCGCGCGATCGGCTCCGCGCTGCAGCGGGCCGGTGTGCTGCCGGCCGATGTCGGCTACGTCAACGCCAACGGCACCGGCACCCCGTTCAGCGACGCCGCCGAGACCGCGGCGCTGCACACCGTGTTCGGCCCGGACGCCTCGAGCGTCCCGGTCAGCTCGACCAAGTCCGTGCACGGGCACGCGCTGGAGGCGTCCGGGCTGCTGGAGTTCGCGCTGACCGTGCTCGCGCTGGGCGCGGGCCGGCTGCCGGTGAACGCCGGCTACCTCGGCCCGGACCCGAACTGCGCGCTGGCCGTGGTCGTCGAGGCCCGGGCGGCCACGCCCCGGTACGCGCTCAGCCTGAACGCCGCGTTCGGCGGGGCCAACACCGCGCTGCTGGTGGCCGCGCCGTGACCGCCCCGGCGGCGCGGCGGCCGACTGTCCCGAGTGGACTGAGAGTGCTGGCCCGGGCGGTCTGGCCGGCGACCGACGGTGACGCGCTGCCGCCGATCGCCGGCTTCATCGTCTCCTCGTTCAACCCGCTGGTGGCCGAGGTGGCCGAGCGCTGCCTGCGCGAGCGGTACGCCGCGCCGCCGGCCCCGCCCGCCCGGGCGGAGAGCACCGCGGTGGTGCTGGCCAGCGTGCGCGGCGACACCGCGACCGCGACCGCGGTCGCCGACGCGCTGCGCGCCGGCCGGCGGGTGCCGCCGCTGCTGTTCTTCCAGTCCAACCCGAACGCGGTGCTCGGCCACATCACCGCGCGCTGGGGCCTGGCCGGGCCAGTGGTCTGCACCAGCCCGGGCGGCGACGCGCTGGCCGACGGGCTGGCGGTGGCGCGGCTGCTGCTGGCCGACGGCGACGCCACCGAGGTGCTGGTGATCGCCGCCGAGCTCGCCGACGACAGCGACCGGGACGGCGCGACCGCGCTGCTGGTCGGCCCGGCCGGCCCCGGCACCGCGCCCGATGAACCCGATGAGCCACGGTAGGGAAGGGAAACCATGAAGAGCGTTCGGGCACAGCTGGCCGCCGACCCCGCGCTGGGCGCCGGCAACGTGCTGACCAGCCTGGTGGATCGCGGCGTCGGGCTGGACAACCCGACGCTGACCTTCGACACCGACGTGGACGGCCTGCCGACCTGGCAGCCGCTGCGGCTGCGCGACCTGGACGAGCGGGTGCGGGCCTGGTCGGCCAGCCTGCACGCGCTCGGCGTCCGGCCGCGCGACCCGGTGGCGGTCTCGTCCACCACCGCCGCGGGCACCGTGCTCGCGTTCCTCGCGCTGGTCCGGCTCGGCGCGATCCCGGCGCTGGTGAACGCGAAGGTGCCGGCCGAGCTGGCCGCGCTGTACCTGGGCCGGCTGAAGGCCGTCGGGCTGCTCGCCGACGCGCCGCGCCGGGCCCAGCTGCACGGCCACGACACGGGGCTGCCGGTGCTGGCGGGGCTGGAGGAGCTCGGCAGCGGCGACCCGGCGGCCGCGCCCGCGCCGTACCGGCACTACGTGGACGACCCGGTCGCGATCACCCACTCGTCCGGCACCACCGGGGTGCCCAAGGCGGTGGTGCACTCGCACGGCAGCCTGTTCGCGGCGATCCACCACCGGCTGCTGATGCCCAAGGCGCAGGGCATCGAGCGGCTGCTGTCCGCGCTGCCCGTGCCGCACGCGGCCGGCCTGATCGCGCTGAACCTCTCGCTGGCCGGCCAGACCGAGCTGCTGATGCTGTCCACGCAGACCGGCCCGGGCGTGCTGGACGCGATCGAGCGGTGGCGGCCCAGCGGCGTTCTCGGCTTCGCCACCACCTGGGCCGACCTGGCCAAGGCCGATCTGTCCACCCGCGACCTGGACTCGATCGCGCTGTGGTGGAACACCGGCGACTGCGCGCACGAGGCGCACATCCGCCGGCTGGTCGCCCGCGGCCAGCGCACCGTGGTCACCTCGGCCGGCCGGGAGCGCCGGCCCGGGTCGGTGTTCATCGACGGGCTCGGCTCCAGCGAGATGGGCCATTCGCACTTCTTCATCACGCACACCAGGGACTCCGACAGGTACGGGCGGTGCGTGGGCCGGCCGCACACGTTCGCCGAGGTCGTCGTGCTCGACCCGGACGGGAACGAGCTGCCGAACGGGCAGATCGGCGAGTTCGGCACCAAGTCGCCGACGCTGGCGCTGGGCTACTGGAACGACTCGGTGACCACGTACCGGACCCGGGTGGGCGGCTACTTCCTCACCGGCGACCTCGGCTACCGCGACGACGAGGGCTACTTCTACCAGGTGGACCGGCTGGTCGACTCGGTCGACCTGGGCAACGGGCACCGGCTCTACACGGCGCTGTCCGAGGAGCGCATCCTGGCCGCCAACCCGGACGTGCTGGACTGCACCGTGGTCGCCGTGCGCGAGGGCGGCCGGGTGCTCACCGACGTCCTGCTGGAGCTGGATCCGGCGGCCGACCCCGGCGTCGACCGGTCCGCGGCGATCCGGTCGGCGCTCGGCGCCGAGGTCGCGTCGACCGTGCGCCGGGTGGTGGTGGTCGAGGACAACGAGATCCCGCTCGGGCCGACCGGCAAGGTGCGCAAGTTCCACCTGCGCGAGCGCTACCTGCAGGCGCTGGGCGCGAAGTGAGGCGGTCATGACGGCGACCCGGCCGGCCGCCACGGTCACCGGCATGGGGCTGGTGACCCCGCTCGGGCGCAAGCCGGGCGAGGTGTTCGACGCGCTGTGCGCCGGCCGGTCCGGGCTGCGCACGCCGCCGCCGGAACACCCGGTCGCGGGCCTGCTGGACACGGCCGGCATCGCGCCGCACATCGACCCGACCGAGGTGCTGCCGGCCACCGAAACCCGCGCGGTGGACCGCTTCGTGCTGCTCGCGATGGCCGCCGCGGACGACGCGGTCGCCGACGCGGGACTCTCGGTCGGCCGGGACGTCGACCCGGAGCGGGTGGCCATCGTGGTCTCCACCGGCGGCGGCGGGTTGGAGACGTACGAGCAGTTCGCCGCGGCCCGGCGGGAACGCGGCCGGCCGGCGGTCAGCCCGTACCTGCTGCCCGGGATGCTGGCGAACATGGCGGCCGCTCGGATCGCCATCAAGTACGGCATCCGCGGCTACTCCTCGAATATCGGCACCGCCTGCTCGGCCGGCGCGCAGTCGATCGCCGAGGCGCTGCGGCTGATCCGCGGCGGCGAGGCGGACGTGGTGGTCTGCGGCGGCACCGACGCGGCGCTGCACCCGACGATCGTCTCCGCGTTCAGCAACGCCCGCGCGCTGGCCCGCAACTGGGCCGACCCGACCGCCGCGAGCCGGCCGTTCGACCGGCGGCGCAACGGTTTCGTGCTCGGCGAGGGCGCCTGCGTGCTGGTCGTGGAGCGGGCCGGGCTGGCCGACGGGCGGGGTGCGGCCGGGTACGCCGACGTGATCGGCTGGGGCGCCACCACCGACGCGCACCACCCGACCACGCCGCGGCCGGACGGCGCCGGCGCGGCCGCGGTGATGCGCCGCGCGCTGGCCGACGCCGGGCTGGCACCGTCCGATGTGGACTACGTGAACGCGCACGGCACCGGCACCCCGCTGGGCGACCCGGCCGAGGCGGTCGCTATCCGCGCCGTCTTCGGAGCGCCGGGCCCGGCGGTGAGCTCGATCAAGGCGCTGACCGGGCACCTGCTCGGCGCGTCCGGCGCGGTCGAGGCCGCTGTCACCAGCCTGGCGGTCAGCCGCGGCGTGCTGCCGCCCACGTACAACCTGGACGACCCGGACCCGGCCTGCGAGCTGGACCACGTCCGCGGCCAGCCGCGGCTCGGCGCCGTCCACTGTGCACTGTCCAATTCGTTCGCTTTCGGCGGCCACAACCTCACCCTGGCCTTCGGCCGTCCGAGCACCCGGTTGACCCGGGCCACCCAAGTCCCGCAGTCCACCCCGGACCCTGAAGAGGTTTGACCATGCAGGTACAGCGGATCGATCACGTCGAGTTCTATGTGGACGATGCCGATCAGGCGGCGGCACAGCTATGCGCCAGCTACGGCTTCCAGATCGCCGGCCGGCTCCGCCCGGAGGCCGGCGACCACCACTCGATCCTGCTGCGGCAGCGGGACATCCAGATCCTGGTCACCGCCGGGCTGGCCCCCGAGCACCCGGCCGCCGAGTACGTCCGCCGGCACGGGGACGGGCTGGCCACGGTCGCGCTGGCCACCGACGACCCGGTGGAGGCGATGACCGAGGCGGTGTTCCGCGGCGCGGTGCCGCTGCCGCCGGCCGTCCCGGACGGGCCGGTCTCGGCCACCAACCAGGTCCGCATCGGCGCCTTCGGCGATGTCTCGCACACGTTCGTCCGGG
Source organism: Mycobacteriales bacterium (assembly GCA_039648995.1). Taxonomy (GTDB): domain Bacteria; phylum Actinomycetota; class Actinomycetes; order Mycobacteriales; family CADCTP01; genus JBBWZH01. Next base: position 20,517 of record JBBWZH010000078.1, on the reverse strand, counting down.
CCGGCGAGCTCGCCGCGCTGGTCGGCGCACCGCAGCCGGCCGGCGTCGAGGGCGGGCTGGACCTGCTGGACGCGATCGACCACGTCGCCGCGTGCGTGCCGGCCGGGGAACTGGACGCGATCACCGGGTTCTACGAGCGGGTGCTCGGCTTCGAGCAGATCTTCGAGGAGTTCATCGAGGTCGGCGAGCAGGGGATGAACTCGAAGGTGGTGCAGAGCCCGTCCGGCGAGGTGACGCTGACCCTGCTGGAGCCGGACAGCCAGCACGTGCCGGGGCAGATCGACGAGTTCCTGGCCAAGCACGTCGGCGCCGGCGTGCAGCACGTGGCGTTCCGCACCGGCGACATCGCCACCGCCGTCCGCACGCTGGCCGAGCGCGGCGTCGGCTTCCTCAGCACGCCGGGCAGTTACTACGACGAGCTGGAACGCCGGCTCGGACACGTCGGCATCCCGCTGGACACGCTGCGCGAGCTGAACGTGCTCGTCGACCGCGACGAGGCGGGCGAGCTGTTCCAGATCTTCGCCCAGTCCACCCACCCGCGACGGACGTTCTTCTTCGAGGTGATCGAGCGGTTGGGCGCCCGCACGTTCGGCAGCGCCAACATCAAGGCCCTCTACCAGGCGGTAGAGCGGGAGCGGGCCAGGGCCAGCGCCGGCATCGCCGGCTGATCGGAGGGATGAGGCGTGTCTATCAACACTTCGCTGCCTGACCTGCCGGGCGGTTTAGCTACCGGGGCGCCGGCCATCGACGCCCCCTTCCTGCTCACCGAGCAGGAGCAGGCGCTGCTGCCGTCCGACGCGGACGTCGCCGGCTACGCCGAGCACGGCTGGTACCTGACCAGGCAGCTGCTCACCGAGTCCGAAGTGGACGCGATCGCGGCCGAAGCCGAGCGGTTCTACCAGGGCGGCCGCGACCGGGGCCTGCCGGTTCGGCCGCCGAAGCTGGCCTACTGGACGACCGCGGACGGCCCGGTGCAACGGCACAACGACTACATCCACTACGAGAGCGACGTGATCGGCGGCATCCTGCGCAAGCCGCTGATCGGCGCGGTCGCGGCCCGGCTGGCCGGCGCGGCGGAGATCCGGGTGTTCCAGTCGACGCTGATCTACAAGCCGCCGCGCCCGGGCGAGCCGACCAACCTGGTGCCCTGGCACATGGACCGGCACTACTGGCAGACCTGCACCTCGGAACGGATGCTGACCGCGTTCATCCCGCTGCACGACTGCACGGTGGAGCTCGGCACGATCACGATGGTGGACGGCAGCCACCGGTGGCAGGAGGTGCCCGGCGACGACTCCACGCGGCACTTCGCGGAGCGCGACCGCAGCGAGCTGGAGCAGTTGCTGGCCGAGAACGCCCACTACAACGGGGTCGAGGTCAACCGCATCCCGATGGTGATCCCGAAGGGACACATGAGCTTCCATCACTGCAAGATCTACCACGGCAGCGGGCCGAACCTGGCCGACCGGCCGCGGCAGGCGATCTCGCTGCACCTGCAGGACGGCGACAACGCCTACCGGCCGTACCGCCGCTCGGACGGCAGCCCGGTCGTCTACAACCACGACGTGCTGGTCCGCCGGACCCCGGACGGCCGGCCGGACTACGCCGACCCGGAGTTCTGCCCGGTGCTCTGGCGGTCCGATGTGGACGGTGCGCCGGCGCCGCGGGCAGGGGAGCCGCTGTGACCGGGCAGGCCGTCGGTGTGGCCGACCCGGAGCTGCGGCAGCGGGTGCTGGCCGGGATCCTCGCGCTGCTGCCGCGGATCCTCAAGCAGGAGGCACCAGCGACGGCCGAGGCCACCAAGCTGTTCGACGAGCTCGGGCTGAGCTCGTCGACCACGCTGGAGCTGCTGCTGGAGCTCGAGGAGGAGCTGGAGATCCAGATCGACGTCGAGGACATCGACCAGGGCGACCTGGAGACCATCGGCACGCTCGCGAACTTCATCGCGGAGCACGCGCTCCCGGACGGGTGAGGCGGTGTTCATCACCGGCCAGCCCGCCGATCTGACCGGCTCGCCCGACGCCGGCCCGGTGCGTCTTGGCCGGGCCGGCCGGCGCGTGTTCACCGAGGCCTCGGACCTGGCGCTGGACCCGCAGCTGCGCGTCTTCATCGGCGACATGGTCCGCCCGTACGGGGTGCCGCTGCGGGAGGACCTGCTCGCCGCCGGCGCCGGTCAGTCGTACGGGCAGATGGCCGAGGCGCTGCTGCGGGACACGCTGCCGGCCGACGAACCGATCGACCTGCTGGTGCTGGCGTTCGCGATCCACGACATCCGGATCGGCCAGGCTACCGCGGTCTACCTGAGCAGCCGCTGCCCCGGCACGCCGCACGCCTTCGCGGTCTGCGACCAGGGCGCCGCGGCCGCGTTCACCGGGCTGCGGCTGGTCGACGCGTACGCCCGGACCGGCGCCTGCCGCCGCGCGCTGCTGATCGTGGCCGAGCAGTCGGCGCTGCACTACCAGCCCGCGCCCGGCCCGGTCGCCCCGATCCCGGACGTGCACGCGACCGTCGCGCTGCTGTTCGACGCGGGCGCGGCACCGGCGGCAGCGGGCGCGGCACCGGGAGGCGCCCGGCCGGTGGACCCGGACGCGACCGGGCTCGCGATCACCGGGGTGGCGCAGTACGCCGACGTCGGGCCGGCCGAACTGTCCGGCCGGCTGGCCGCGGCGCTGGACGCGGTCGCGGCCGATCCCGCGGAGGTCGTGGTGATCGTCGGTCCCGGGCTGGCCGACGCGGCCGGCGAACTGCCGGGCAAGGTGGTGACCGCGCCGGCCGGGCAGCCGTACACCGGGGTCTGGTGGGAGCTGGCCGGCGGCGCCACCGAGTGGGCCCGCGGCGGGCGCCCGGTGCTGCTGGCCGACTACGACCCGGCGCTGCGCTACCTGTGCCTGTCCACATTCGACAGCTCCGCCGGCGGTGCCGGCGCGGCGGCGGCTGGCCTGCTGCGGCCCGGTCAGCCGGTGCGGTGACATGGACGCGGTGCAGGTCTGGTTGATCCCGGTGACCCAGCCGCCGGCCGTGCTGGCCGAGCTGGCCGCGGTGCTGGACGCCGGCGAGCGGGCCCGGGCCGAGGCGTTCGCGCTGCCCGGCCCGCGGGCCCGGTTCGTCGCCGCGCACGGCGCGGCCCGGCACATCCTCGGCGCGCGGCTGGGCCTGGCCCCCGGCCGGATCGGCTGGCAACGCGGCCGGTTCGGCAAGCCGGAGGTGGCCGGCGACCCGCCGCCGGCGCGGATAAGCCTCTCCCACTGCGCCGGGTACGCGATGCTCGCCGTCACCGATCGCCGGCCGGTCGGGGTGGACCTGCAGCGGCTGCCCGGGCGGCTGGACGTGGCCCGGATGTCGGCCCGGTACTACCCGCCGGACGAGGCGGCGTATGTGGCCGCCGGCGCCGGCCCGGTCGGGCGGGCCGACCGCTACGCCTGGCTGTGGGCGCGCAAGGAGGCGTGCGTGAAAGCGGCCGGCCGGCGGCTGACCGAGGGCCTGCGGCTGCCCGCCCGCGGCGCCGGGCCGGTGCGCCTCGGCCAGCCGGGCGGCCTGCTGCCCGGCCCGTACCTGGTCGACGACCTGCCGGCGCCGGCCGGCTTCCGGGCCGCGGTGGCGGTCAGCGGCACGGACCCGTACCGGGTCACCCAGCACCGCTGGCCGGAGCTGGCGGCCACCCAGCAGACAACGGTTTCCACAATGGACAGCCCCGAGCAGATGGTGGTAGAGCATGCTTGACAGCCACGTCGACCTGACCACGCCGGCCAGCGCGTCCACTATGGACGACGGCCTGCCGGTGCCGACCGAGGTGCCCGGCGTCTACCTGTACCCGGAGTCGTTCGAGACGGTGATCACGCTGCTGCGCCGGGGCATCGCCGCGCTGGCCGCGGAGGAACGGTTCCGCCGGCTGCAGATGCCGCCGGTGATCTCCCGCCGGACCATCGAGCGGGCCGGCTACGTGAAGACCTTCCCGCAGCTGCTCGGCACCGTGCACCGCTACGCCGGCGACAGCAAGGCCTGGGCGCGGCTGGCCCCGCTGGTGGACAGCCACGGCGCCTGGCACGCCGACCAGGAGATCAGCGACCTGGTGCTGCTGCCGGCCGCCTGCTACCCGGTGTACGCGACGCTGGCCGGGTCCACATTGGACCAGCCGGCCAGGTTCGCGGTGGAGGCGCCGTGCTTCCGGCAGGAGGGAAGCAGCGAGCCGGGCCGGCTGCGCGCCTTCCGGATGGCCGAGCTGGTCACCGCGGCCAGCGAGGAGCACTGCGTGCGCTGGCGGGCCGAGTGGCTGGACCGGGTCACCGCCTGGCTGACCGCGCTCGAGCTGGACGTGGCGGTCGAGGTGGCCGACGACCCGTTCTTCGGCCCCGGCCGCAAGCTCTACCAGGCGGCGCAGCGGCTGCAGGAGCTCAAGCTGGAGATGCGGGTGCCGGTGGCGGACGGCATCGTGCAGGCCGTCGCGTCGGCCAACCTGCACAAGGACCACTTCGGCGAGGCGTTCCGGTTCGCCTGCGTGGACGAGACCGGCGAGGCCGCGGTCGGGCACACCTCCTGCGTGGCGTTCGGGCTGGAGCGGATCGCGCTGGCCGTGATCCACGCGCACGGACCCCGGCCGGACCAGTGGCCGGCCGGCGTCCGTTCCGTCCTCTACTAGCAGGCTGCCCGGTACCGAAGGTGACCCGGGACTAGAAAGCCCTGGACTCGAAGGCGTCGGTGCCTCGTGGTGTGCCGACGCCGGTGGGCGCGTCGTAGCCGGGCAGGCCGGTGCACAGGTAGTCGCCGCCGCAGTCCTGGCTGGAGCTGGCGTTCGAGCCGCCGACCACGTCGTGCAGGTAGCGCCGGTTGGCCCGCGCGTACAGCCCGGACGCGTCGCGGATCTGCTTCGCGTCACCGGCGCGGGCGTAGACGGCCGCGATGATCGGAGCGCTGGCGCTGGTGCCGCCGGCGACCAGCCAGCCGGAGAGCTCGAAGGTGTCGTAGACGGCCACCCCGGTGTCCGGGTCGGCGACGGCGGAGACGTCCGCGGTGGTGCGCATGGGGCAGTTCCGGTCACGTTGCCACGACGGCTTGCGGATGAAGGCCGAACAGCCGGACCCCGAACCGCTCCAGGCGGTCTCGGTCCAGCCGCGGCGGCTGCCCGGGTCGCGGGTGAGGGTGGTACCGCCGACCGCGATGACGTTCCCGAAGACCGCGGGCCACTGCGCCACCCGGAAACCCCGGTCGCCGCTGGACGCCACGATCGCGACGCCGCGGTGGTCGTAGGCCGCCGCGTAGGTCCGCATCAGCGGCGACTCCTGGACCCCGTAGCTGTTCGAGATGACCACGGCGCCGGTGCCGGCCGCGGTGTTCTCGGCGGTGGCCAGCGACGCGGCGGTGGAGTCGTCGGCCTCGACCAGCACGATCCTGCAGGTGGGGCAGGTCGCGGAGACCATGTCGAGGTCCAGGCTGATCTCCACGCCCCAGTCCGGGTCCGCCGCGGGCGGCGTCTTGCCACCGCGGGCGTTGATCTTGGTGAAGCAGCGGTTGGCGGTGGTACAGGGCGGGAGCCGGTAGGTGGCCCGGTAGACGGCGAGGTCGGCCTCGGCGTCGGGGTCGTCGAACGCGTCCACGACCGCGACGGTCGGGTGGGCGTCCCGGGGGGAGCCGGCCCGGCCGTGCGGCGCGGACGACAGGCCGTACGCCGACTGCAGGTCCGCCGGCCCGTACCCGTCCGGCGGCGCGGCAGCGGCGAGGCCGGGGCGCGGGGCGGCGGTGCGGTACTGGGCGAAGCAGCGGGCGTGGCCGGCCGCCGCGTCGCCGCAGGCGGTCTGCACGGCGGGGCCCGGTGCGGCCGGTCGCGGGGTGTCCGCGTGGGCGGCGGCGGTCGTGCCGGTGAGGGCGAGCCCGGTCAGCAGCGGCAGCAGCACCCGCCGCCCGCTCACACGTGCTGAGATTCGCGCGATCACGTGGTCTCCAGATCCGTGAATGACGCCAGCTGGGTCAGGGGTAGGCGACGCCGGGGCGGGTCAGCGCAGCGCGTAGGCGCGCAGCAGTGTCTGGGTCACGCCGTTGCCGGCGCTGTCGGCGGCGGCCAGCCGCAGCCCCACGAAGCCGTTCGTCGCGGAGATCCGCGGGTTGGCGAACGTGACCTGGAACCGGCCGGCACCGAGGCTGAGCACCGGCTCGTCCACCCAGGTCGCGCCGTCGTCGAAGGTGGCCGCCAGGGTCGCCCGGTCCGGGGCGGGCGGCTGCGAACCGTCGGTGCGCCCGAAGCTCACCTCGACGCTCATCGCACTGCCCGCGCCGGCCTGGCCGCGTGAGTCGAGCCCCAGGTCGTAGCGCGGGAACAGCAGCGGGATCACGCCGCAACTGGTGGCGAGGGTGATGCCGCAGAACCAGTGCGGCGGCAGGGCACCGCTGCCGCGTGCGGGGTCGGAGTGGAACGTCCAGTCGGTGATCGTTCTGGGCGACAGCGGCAGCCACGGGGCGGTGCGGCCGGTGTCGTACTCCAGCGTGTAGTCGGCCGGCGCGGCGGACACCGGGATCCGCTGGTTGCCGAAACCGACCGGGCCCGCGGCGATCTTGGCACCGTTCTCCCACAGGGCGTAGTCGGCCCGCTCGGTGAGCCCGGCGTCCGGGAAGAGGTCGGCGAGCATGACGTGCTCCGGCGAGCTGTCGCCGAACGGGAAGATCGTGAAGTTGAGCGTGTTCCCTTCGCGGTCGCTGGGGACCAGGAAATCCTGCCCCGGGTGGTATTCAGCCCGGGACGCACTGGGCTGGGTGGGCTGTCCCCACCAGTGTTGGGCGCTGAGCTGGCCCGGCAGATATGTGTGGTAGGCGTCCAGGCCGACCCCCGACGAGCTGTTCAGGTTCGGGTCCGTCTGCTGGCTCCAGGTGATATTCGGATTCCCCTCGACATATTCCGTCCGGTGCGCCGGCCGGGCGACGGGCAGGGCGCTGACGCGCGTACTGCCGTTCTCCCACGGGAGGAACGAGAACCGCGACTCGGCGCCCTGCAGGTCGCTGATCTGGCTGTCATACCGGGCGTCGATACTGGCCAGTTGACCGGCCGCTACAGTCCGGCTCAGGTTCGCCGGGATAACACCGTCGAAAGGCTGTTCGAGGTCGTAGATATAACTCGACCCGCCACCCGGATCGGCCAGCCGCGAATAGGTATAGAAATGCTCCGTCCCGACCGTCAAACGTGTGCTGTCGGGCTGCACGAAAACGTTGGCGGCCGTACTGCCCGTGCCACCGAACACATCGGGAGCGACGGTTCCGGCGCCGAATTCGAGTAGCTGCCCGGTGCCGGTGGTGCGCCCTAACCCGACCTGCACCAACTGGGGCACCGATGGCCTCGGGGTGCTGGCCGATACCGGGGCGGTCGCCTTCCGGGCGTCCATCGTCAGCGCGGTCCGCTTCGATACCGTGACCTCGGGCTTGAATACCACGTACTGCTCGGCGGTGATTCCGCGCAGCGGGTCGGCCGGGTCGCCACCGACGAAGACGACGTTCACCAGGTAGTGCCCCAATGGCACGCTGACCTGCACCAGCCCGTCGATGAACGGGACGAACCGCACGTTGAATCTGGCCGGGTCGTCCAGGTTGACCAGGATGGCGACGTCGCCGTTGTCGGGGCGTCCCTTCCGGTCGATGCCGTTGATCGTCAACGTCTGCATGGCGTAGCGCGGGCTGACCGCGGGGGCCGCCGGGGCCGCGGCGGCGGCGGGGCCCGCGGCGCTGATCCGGGTGACGCCGCTGAACAGGCCGGTCGATCCCGAGCGGGTCGATCCCCGACTCCAGGCTGCCCGGTCGGCGGCCCACTGACGCGCGAGCGCCTGTCCGAAACCCGCGCGGCCGGCCGGTGCGACCTCGCCATCGGCCAGCCCGGCCCCGACCGGTCGCAACACCATTCCCGGCAACCGCGGCACCGCGGCCCCGGGCGCGCCGCGCACCTGTACAGGCTGGCCGCCGGAACCGTCCTGGGGCGGCCGGGAAACGTCGAACAACGACTGATCGAGTGTCGTCCCGATATACGGCAGCGCCATATCCGGAATGACATAGTTGTGGTCGCTCGAACTCACCGTGACGAATCCGCCGGATGAACCGGAACCGGCCGCGCCGGTGGCCGGCAGCAGCGTGGTCGATTGCCGTCCGGCCGAATCGGTGGTCACCGCCACCCGGTCGCCGGTCAGCAGCGTGGCGACGGAATAGCGCAGCGCACCCGGCGCGGCCGCGGCGGCCGCCGGTATGCTACCCGCGGTCGTTTGCGCGGCCGAGTTGGGCAGGCCGGTGCCGAGCATCAGCACTGCTATGGTCGCCACCCAGCCGCCGCGCCGGGTCGTCCGGCATGGGCGCCTACCGGGGGGAGCAGTCACGGTCCAACGCATGGTGGTCCACCTCGCTGGGCAGCGCAAGGACGCGGGGTAACCGGCCCTGATGATCCGGCCGCCAGCGATCGCGGGCCGGCTGAACTGATCCAAGAAGGTGGCACACCAGGCCTGGCCACACAAGAGCAGACCTATTCGCTGTCAACCGCGCACGGGTGGTGACAGCGGCGTGAACTCGACTCCGGCCACCGGCGTCAGGTTTATCAAAACTATTCAAGGTTAATTCAAGGTCGACTGACAGGTCGGCCTCGCAGGATGGCGACACCCGTCGGCGATCGGCTGGCAACAGCAGGAGGAGTCGCGAATGAAGCAGGTAGTAGCGAAGCCGTGCGCGATCCGGGTCCGGACCAACGTCCGGGCCGGCCGCGGCGAGACCATGCAGCACAGCCAGGCGGTCGCCACGCCCATCCGGGTCCGGACCGACGTCCGGGCCGGCGGCGTGACCCTGCAGCACAGCCAGGCCGCCGCCGCACCCATCCGGGTCCGCACCGATGTCCGGGCCGGCGGCATCTCGATGCAGCACAGCCAGGCCGCCGCAGCACCCATCCGGGTCCGGACCAACGTCCGGGCCGGCGGCATCACCATGCAGCACAGCCAGGCCGTGGCCGCGCCGGCCGCCCGGGGCGGGCAGCACAGCAAGTCCTGACCGATGCACACCGGACCCGGCAGCGAGGCGGCCCACGGCACTACGAAGTCGCCGTCACCCTGCACAACCTCGCCGCGGTGCGGGCCCGGGCGGGGCGCATCCCGGCCGCCGCCGTATCGCCCGACCACCCCGCGCTGGTCGTCCCGGAGGCGAACGTCGCGGCGCTGACGCCCGGCGCCGGCTCATCCCCCGGAGCCGGCGCCGGGCCGGGGCCTGAGCCGGTGCCCCCCGACTGCTGCCCGGCACCGCACTGGACGTCGCCACGGAGGTCCGGCGCCCCGGTCGTCGTCCGGTCCTGACCCGCAGGCGGGGCCGACCGGCGCGCCGGCGGCCCCGCCGGCGGCCCGGGCCGGCTGCCCTCCAGGCGGGTCCGGACGGGCGGGACGACCGCCCCAACGTGCCACCCGGACGACCATCGCCCCGGGATCGACTCGATTAGGGTCGAATTCCGCGGGGCCGTGCGTCGCAGCGGCCAGGCGGCACGGCCGGGAGGCGGCGATGGGCGGCGATGGCAGCGTAGAGCTGTGTCTGCTGGGCGACGTCCGGCTCACGGCTGATGGGCACGCGGTGGACATCGGCCCGGCCCGGCAGCGGACGCTGCTGGCCGTGCTCGCCGTGGACGCCGGCCAGCGGGTGCCGATCGACACGCTGATCGACCGGATCTGGGGCGAGGCGCCGCCGGCGGCCGCACGCGAGGGCGTGTACGCCTACGTCGCCCGGCTGCGGCGCGTGTTCACCCGCGCCGGCCTGCCCAACCTGCGGCTGCGGGCCGGGTCCGGTGGCTACGCGCTGGAGTTCGACGCCGAGGGGGTGGACCTGCTCCGCTTCCAGCGGCTGGTCGCCGACGCCCGCGAGGAGCGCGACGGCGACGAAGGCCGGGTGGCGACGCTGGACCGGGCGCTCGGGCTGTACCGCGGGCCGGCGCTGGCGGACCTGTCCGGGCCGTGGGCGGCGCGTACCAGGGACCTGCTGGCACAGCAGCGGCTGGACGCGGTACTGCTGTGGGCGGCCCTGCAGATGCGGCTGGGCCGGGCCGGGCTGGTGGTCGGGCCGTTGCGCGAGCTGGTCGGCGACCATCCGCTGGTGGAGCCGCTCGCCGCGCGGCTGATCGAGGCGCTGGCCCGGGACCGGCGGCCGGCCGAGGCACTGGCTCGCTACGCCGCGACCCGCGGGACGCTGGCCACCGCGCTCGGCATCGAGCCGGGGGCCGAGCTGCGCCGGCTGCACCAGGCCATCCTGGCCGGCGAGCTCGACGGCACCGCCCCCGGGCCGCCGGTCCCGGTGCCAGCCGTGGTGCCGGGCCCGGCGCCGGCCGGGGCGCCGGCGGTGGCGCCGGTGGCCGGGCACCGGCCGGCGCAGCTGCCCCGGGACGCCGGCGGCTTCATCGGCCGGCGCGCCGAGCTGGACGCGCTGGACGCGGCGCTGGCCGAGGCGGGGCGGGACCCGGCCGCGACCGTGATCTCGACGATCTCCGGCACCGCCGGGGTGGGCAAGACCGCGCTCGCCGTGCACTGGGCGCACCTGGTCCGGGCCCGCTTCCCGGACGGGCAGCTGTACGTCGACCTGCGTGGATTCGGCCCGGGGCGGCGGGTGGTGGCGCCGGCCGAAGCGATCCGCGGGCTGCTGCACGGCCTCGGCGTGCCGGCCGCCCGGATGCCGCCCGACCTGGACGCCCAGGCGGCGCTCTACCGCAGCGTGCTGGCCGACCGGCGGATGCTGGTGCTGCTGGACAACGCCCGCGACGCCGAGCAGGTCCGGCCGCTGCTGCCCGGCGCGCCGGGCAGCCTGGTCGTGGTGACCAGCCGCGACCGGCTCAGCCCTCTCGTCGCCGACGGTGCCCACCCGGTCGACCTCGACCTGCTCACCGCCACCGAGGCCCGCGCGGTGCTGGTCCGCCGGCTGGGTGCCGAGCGGGTGGCAGCGGAGCCGGCGGCGGCCGAGCAGGTCATCGTCCGGTGCGCCCGGCTGCCGCTGGCGTTGACGATCGCCGCCGCGCGGGTGCTGCAGTCCGGTTTCCCGCTGGCCACCGTCGCCGCCGAGCTGGCCGAGGCGCAGGGCCGGCTGGAGGCGTTGGCCGCGGGCGGCCCGGTGGGCGAGGTGCGCGCGGCGTTCTCGTGGTCCTACGACGCGCTCACCCCGGCGGCGGCCCGGATGTTCCGGCTGATCGGGCCGCTGCCCGGCCCGGATGTCGCCGTCGCGGCGGCGGCCAGCATCGCCGATCGCCCGCTGCCCGACGCTCAGCGGCTGCTGGCCGAACTCGCCCGCGCCAGCCTGGTCACCGAACACGCCCCGGGCCGGTACGCCTGCCACGACCTGCTGCGCGCGTACGCCGCCGACCTCAGCCGGGCGGTCGACACCGAGCCGGAACGCCGGGCGGCCACCGGCCGGCTGCTCGACTTCTACGTCCGCACCGCGTGCGCGGCCGACCGGCTGCTGAAGCCGTACCGCGACCCCCCGCCGCACCTCGCGGCCCCCGCCGCCGCCTCGGCTCCGGTCGAGGGCTGCGCCCCGGCCGAGGTGTTCGCCGGGCACGCGGACGCGATGGCATGGCTGGTCGCCGAACACACCGTGCTGTTGCACGCGCTCCGGCAGGCGGTCGATGGCGGTTTCGACGCGTCAGCCTGGCAGCTGGCGTGGGCGCTGGACACGTTCCTGTTCCGGCGCGGGCACTGGCACGACCTGGCCACCGCGTGGCGGGTGGCCGAGCTGGCCGCCGACCGGCTGGGGGACACCGAGGCGCAGGTCCACGCGCGCCGGCGGCTCGGCTACGGGTGCACGCTGACCGGCCGGTACGCCGACGCGTACGTCCACTACCAGCACGCGCTGGACCACTACGTGCGGACCGGCCAGCTGGTGGGGCAGGCCTTCACCCACCACAACATGGCGACGTTGAGGACCCAGGAGGGCCGCCACGAAGAGCAGCTCGGCCACGCCCAGCAGGCGCTGGCCCTGTTCCGGGCGGCCGGTCACGACCGCGGGTGTGCGCTCACGCTGATCCAGATCAGCTGGTACCACGCGCTGTCCGGCAACCACGGCGAGGCGCTCGTGCACCGGCGGCAGGCCCTGGTCGTGCTCCAGCGGCTCGGCGACCGCGATACCGAGGCGCACACCTGGGACATCCTCGGCTACGCCCACCAGCACCTGGGCGACCACGCCCAGGCCGTCGACAGCTACCAGCACGCCCTGGCTCTGTTCAACGACGCCGGCGACCGCTACAACAAGGCCGACACCCTCAGCCGCGTCGGCGACAGCTGGCATGCCGCCGGCGACCTCGCCGCCGCCCGCGCGGCCTGGCGACAGGCGCTGGACATCCTCACCGAGCTCGACCACCCGGAGGCCGCCGACGTCGAGGCCAAGCTCGGCGCCTGCTAGTGCTCGGACTAGTGCTCGAACACCATCGCCGAGAACGTGGCGCCCAGCCCCACGGCCGCGATCAGGTAGTGGTCGCCCGGGCGCAGCAGGCCCCGCTCGGACGCGGTCTGGTAGTTGATGAACGCGTCCGACGTGAAGGTGTGCCCGGTGAGCGGCACGTTGTCGAGCAGTACCCGCTCGAGCGGGAAGCCGATCCGCTTGCAGAGCCGCCGCCACGACACCGCGTTCACGTTGTGCGGCAGGATGAGCGCCACGTCCTCCAGCCGCACGCCGGCCCGCCGCAGCGCCGCGTCGATCACGCGGGTCAGCTCCTCCGGGTACTCCCGCTGGAAGCGGAGGAGCAGCTCAGCGTCCTCGATCAGCCGGCCGTCGAAATCGCCGCGCGGCTGGGTCGCGTACGAGAGCAGCCGGTCCCGGTCGCCGGCCGGGCTCACCAGGCAGGCTCCCGCGCCCTCGCCGAACACCGTCGTCTCCGGCACCATCTCGGTGTCCCGGGTGAACGCCTTCTCCCCGGCCAGCACGAGGGCCAGCGCGTCGGGGTCGCCGTCGGTGGCCAGCAGCCGCCCGGCGACATCGATCGCGAGCAGGCTCGTGGCGCACGCGTGGTGGGTCACGGTGAACGCCTGCGCGTGGCCGAGCCCGGCCAGCCGGCACACATCGTGCAGCGGGTTCAGCGGGTACGGCACCGCGGCCGGCGTGCTCCGCGCGTAGAGCACGTACCGGACGCGGTGCTCGTTGCCATGCAGCGCCGTCAGCGAGGCGACCGTGCGGACGAGCAGGTCGTGCAGGGTTCCGTCGTCCCGGCAGACCTCGGACAGCCCGTGGAACCGCTGGAACACCTTCACCTGGTTGCGGGTGAGCCCGAACCGGTCGGCGAGGTCCGCGATGGGGACCCGCCGCGGGGGCAGGTACGCCGAGACCGCGGCCAGCGCGGTCACCGGGCCGCCCCGCCCGCCCGGGTGCCGACCGCCGGCGCCGCGGTGGGTTCCGGCGCGGCCGCGGGTTCCGGCGCGGCGGCGGGCACTCCGGTCGGAGCCTCCGGATCGACCGCCATCTCGACCAGCACCGCCTCGGTTCCCCGCACGATCGCCTCCATGTCCACAGTGGATAGATGCTCGGTGTCGGCGGACATGGCCAGCTCGATCGTGTCCGGGGTGTCGTCGACGCTCAGGTACAGCTTCTGCTTGGAGATGCCCGGCTCCGTGGTCCATCGTAATCGGCTGCTCGGCAGCGCGGCCCGGATCTCCCGCACCGTCGCGAGTGGACCGGCCGGCAGCGGGCGGCCGGGTCGCCGCCGGTCGTTGAAGAAGCAGGAGATGTCGATCTCCTCGCCGCGCTCCTCGTCCACCCGCCGCAACAGCGCGTACCGCTCGTCCGGGTTGTAGTAGGCGTGCTTGAACGCGTGCATGGACGACCGCGCCGCCCGGCGGATCGCGCCGCCGAAGCTCACTCCGGCCAGGTCCAGCACGCACGGGCTGATCTGGGCGACGGGGCTGACCATGCCGGCGAAGCCGGGCCGGAACCGGTTGCTCACCGGCAGCACGACGACGACCGGGTTGATCCCGGTGTGCCGGGCCAGCGTGACCGCGAACGCGGCCAGCAGCACCGGGTTGACGCCCACGCCGGTGCCCGCCGCCACCGCCCGGTTGGCCAGCAACATCGCCGCCGAGGAGTAGCTGACCTGCTCGAAGCCGGGCACCGGCCCGCCGGTCGGCGGGCCGAACCGGCGCGGCGAGATCGTCCGCAGCACCTGCTCCAGGTGCCGCAGCGACGCCGCGCCCTGCCGCAGCGCGGCCGGTTGCTGTTGCTGCCAGGCCAACTGCAGCGGCTGCATCGCGGTCGCCGCCGGGCTGCCGGTGCGGTCGGCGCGGGAGTCGGCCATCAGCACGTCCATCCCGCCGGCGTCCATGGCCATGTGCAGGTAGATCGCGACCGCGTGGGTGGGCTCCCCGTGCTGGCGGATCAGCGCCATCCGCAGCGGCCACTCCCGCACGTAGTCGAAATCGCTGGACTGGTAGCGCAGCCGGACGGACTCGGCGACCTCGGCCGGGTCGTCGCCGCCGTCCACGTCGACCAACTCAAGTGGGATCTCCCCCTCGCTGGACACAACCTGCAGCACCCGGCCGTCCGGCTCGAACCGCAGCCGGGTCCGCAACGACTGGTGCCGGGCCACGACGTACCGCAGGGTGGCCACCGCGTCCTCGACGGTGGTGCCGGGCGGCAGCGCGTCGACCCCGCCCATCGTCACCGACTGGCCGGACAACCAGATCGTCTGCCAGATCCCCTTCTGCCCCCAGGTCAGCTCGCCGACACCGGAGCCTTCGCCGTGGAACGGGACGAACATCTGAGCCGCCATAACGCCTCCGCTGGTAGGGCACCGGGTGCCGTCAAGCCGGCGCCGGCACGGTGCGGGTACCTGCCACGACCGCCGGACCGGCCGCGGACTCAACCAAAACCGCCTCCACCCCGCGTACCAGTGCTTCCATGTCGGCGGGGCCGACCTGGTGGGTGTCGGCGCAGACCAGCACGTCGACGGCGTCCGGGACGTCGTTGACGTGGATGAACAGCGCGTGGTCGAACCGGTCCAGCGGGCGCTCCCAGCGCAGCGTGCCGCGCGGCAGCGCCGCCTCGATCTCGGCCCGGCCGGGGAGGCGGTCCGGCGGCGGCAGCCCGACCTGCGACCGGCGGTCGTTGAAGAAGACGGACAGTTCGATCTCCTCGCCGCGCTCCCGGCCGACCGCCGCGATCAGCTCGTCGGACCGGTACGGGTCGTAGTACGCGTTCTTGGCCGCGCGGGTGGACGCGCGCGCCGCCACCGCGATCACCTCGTCCAGCCCGGCGCCGCCGACCGGTACCAGGCAGACACCGCTCTGCGTGAGCGGGGTGACCGCGGTCGCGAAGCCCGGCCGGAACCGGTTGTTCACCAGCACCTGCAGCACCACCGGGTCGGAGCCGGTGGCCCGGGCCACCGCCATCGACGCGGCGGCCAGCAGCACCGGGCCGGTGCCGACGCGGTTGCGCGCGGCCACCACCTGCGCGGCCAGCAGCGCGGCCGGCGAGTTGAAGCCGACCTGCCAGTACCGCGGCTGCCGCGGGTCGCCGCCGCCGCCGAACCGGCGCGCCGGCATCTGCCGCAGCAGCCGCTCCAGGTACCGCAGCGACGCGTCACACTGCCGCAGCGTCGCCGGCTCGGCCTGCCGCCGCGCCAGCTCGAGCGGCTGCACACCGGTCACCGGCACCGTCGCCAGGCCGGTACGTATGTCCATTGTGGCCTGATCCGCGAGCAGCGCCTCCAGCCCGAACGCGTCGAGCGCGAGGTGGCAGTACGCGACGACCACGTGGCTGGGCACGTTGTCGGTGTGCAGCAGGGCCATCCGGATCGGGAACTCGTTGGCGTAGTCGAACACCGTGTGCTCGTACCGGTCGCGGACCCGCTCGGCCAACGCGTCCGGGTCACCATCGCCGGCCTCGATCAGCTCCAGCGGCAGCTCACCGGAGCTGACCAGCTCCTGCCGCGGGCTACCGTCAGCGGTGAACCGCAGCCTGGTGCGCAACGACTGGTGCCGGTTCAGCACGAACCGCAGCCCGGCGACCACCAGTGGCACCGTCGTGCCCGGCGGCAGCCGCTGCGCCCCGGACAGCGTCAGCGACGTGCCGGTCCTCTGCATCGACGTCCAGAGCCCGCGCTGCCCCCAGGTCAGCTCGCCTACACCCGCACCGTCGCCGTCGAACGGGACGAGAACCCGCGCCACCATTGCCGCCGCCTTCCACATGGGGTTTCTAGTTGTGCCATCACCACTGCCCGGGCCGGTACCGGCCCGGGGCGTGCACAGTTTCCCGGCCGGCTCGGCCGGCGGTCGCCGCCCGCCCGGCCCGCGCCCGGGTCGGCGCCGGCGGGTAGCCGGCGGGGTCGGCGCCGGACCGGGACGGTACGAGCGCGCGGCGGCCATGGCGGTCCGCATGATCGCGGCCCGGGTCAGAGGCCGCTCTTGAGCACCTTGTAGATGGCCGCGGTCAGCTGCTCCCGGTTCGGCTGCAGCGCCACGTCCAGCTCTGGAGCCGCACCGACAATGGCGCCATCGGGCCGGGTCACCCGCTTCGGCGGCGCCACCAGGTGCAGCTCCTCGGCCGCGGTGGCCGCGATCTCGGCGGCCAGCCCGCAGGACCGGTTCGAGTCGTCGATCACCACCAGCCGGCCGGTGCGGTCCAGCGACCGGGCCAGCCCGGCCCAGTCGAACGGGTAGACCGAGCGCGGGTCGAACACCTCCACCGAGACGTCCCCGGCCAGCTCGTCGGCCACCGCGATCGCGTCGTGCACCAGGTGCCCGACCGCGACCACCGTCACGTCGGTGCCCGGCCGGTGCACCCGGCCGACACCGAGCGGGACCGGCCCCAGGTCGGCGTACTCGACGTCCTCGCGCACCCCGAGCGCGGCGATGGGGGCGAAGAACACCACTGGGTCGTCGTCCCGGATCGCGGTGACCAGCAGGCCGTACGCGTCGGCCGGCGTGGCCGGCAGCACGGTCTTCACACCCATGTGCGCGAACAGCGGGTACGGCTGGTCGGAGTGCTGCGCGCCCCAGCCCGACCGCCAGCCCGCGGCCGGCAGCAGGTAGGTCACCGGCACGCTGGCCTGCCCGCCGCTCATCAGCGAGAACTTGTTGGCCTGGTTGGCGATCTGCTCGAACACCAGCATCAGCAGGAACGGGATCTGGTACTCCACCACCGGCCGCCGCCCGGCGAGCGCGGCACCGGTCGCGAAGTTGGTGAAACCCTGCTCGGACAGCGGCGTCTCGATCACCCGGTCCGGCCCGAACTTCTCCAGCAGGCCGTGCGTGGTGTTGGTGAGGGCGAGGTTGATGTCCTCGCCCATGATGAACACCGCGGGGTCGCGCTCCATCTCATCACCGAGCGCGCGGTTGAGTGCCTTTAGGTACGACAGCTTGGGCATCCGCCCACCGTCCTTTGTAGAGTCGCCGGCCCCGGCTCTGGATGTCTGTCAGTCGGCCACGCCGGCGCGGGCTGGCAGGCCGGTGGAGTAGTGGTGGGCGAGCGCGTCGCCCGGGTCCGGCCGGGGGCTCGCCAGCGCGAACCGCACCGCGGCGGCGACCTCGTCCTCGACCTCCGCGTCGATCCGCTCCCGGGCCGGCGCCGGCACCCGCGCCGCCTGGATCTCCAGCGGGTCGCGGGCCAGCCAGCGGGCCACCTCGTCGGGGTCCCGGTAGCGCAGCCGGGTCTTCAGCTCGAACGTATGGTGGCCGTGGTACCGGTAGGTGCTCATCTCCAGCAGCGCCGGGCCGCCGCCGTCCCTGGCCCGCCGCACCGCCGCGGCGGCCGCGGCGAGCACCACCTCGGCGTCCTGACCGTCCACAGTGGACGACGGGATGCCGAACGCCTCGCCCCGGCCGGTGATCGTGCCGGCCACCGCGGTGCCTACCGGCAGCGTCGTGGCGTACAGGTTGTTCTCGCAGACGAACACCACCGGCAGCTGCCAGAGCCCGGCCAGGTTCAGCCCCTCCAGCAGCGCGCCCTGGCTCACCGCGCCATCGCCGAAGAAGCTGACCACCACCTGGCCGGCGCCGGCCTGCTTGGCGGCCCAGGCCGCGCCGGCCGCGATCGCCGCGCCGTGCCCCACGGTGCCGGTCGCGCCGTAGACGTTGTGGCTGAAGTCGGACGGGTGGAACGAGCCGCCGCGGCCGCGGTCGATGCCGTCCACCCGGCCGACCATCTCGGCCAGCACCCGGCCCGGTTCGCAGCCCTTGGCCAGCAGGTGGCCGTGTCCGCGGTGGTTGCTGAACACCACGTCGTCCGGTACGAGCGCGGCGCACACCCCGGCCGCCACGCCCTCCTGCCCGATGCACGGGTGCACACCGCTGCCGATGTCGCCGGACTTCACCAGCTCGATCGACCGCTCCTCGAACCGCCGGATCAGCCGGATCGTCCGGTACAGCCGCTCCGGCAGCCCGGCGGCGGGGATATCGGCACTGTCCGGCATCTCACCCTCCTAACGCGACGGACGAGGCCTGGTCGGTGAGGAACGCGGCCAGCCGGCGGACGCCCTCGACCAGCTGGCCCGGCGCGACGTAGCTGCAGGACAGCCGCAGTTGGTTGCGGCCGCCGCCGTCCAGGTAGAACGGGCTCATCGGGGTCCACAGCACGCCGTAGTCCCGGCCGGACCGCTCCACGGCCGCCTCGTCCGCGACGAACGGGACGGTCAGCAGCACGAAGAAGCCGCCGTCCGGGATGTTCCAGTCGATGCCCAGCTCGGCCCGCCGGGCCGGTGGCAGCGCCGCGTCCAGCTCGTCCAGCAGGAGCCGCATGTTCTGCCGGTAGAACGCGATCGTCGGCTCGTTCGCCGGCCGCAGCCGGCAGCCGTGGCTGACCAGCAGGCCGCCGATCACCGCCTGGCTCAGCGTCGGCGTGTTCACCGTGGTCATACTCTTGATCTTGGCCAGCTGGTCGGCCAGCAGCGTGCTGCCGCCGTCCGGTGTGGACACCTCCTGGTCGGCCAGCACGTAGCCGAGCCGGGCGCCGGGGAAGCAGGTCTTGGCGAACGAGCCGAGGTAGACCACCACCCGCTCGGTGTCCAGCGACTTGAGCGTCGGCCGGAACGCGGCGTCCCGGGTGAAGAAGCCGTACGGGTTGTCCTCGATGACGGTCAGCCCCTCGGCGGCGGCCACCCGCAGCAGCCGCTGCCGGGCCGCGACCGTCATGCTGGCCCCGGACGGGTTGGCGAAGTCCGGCACGACGTAGAACGCCCGCGGCCGGCGCCCGCCGGCCCGTACCTGCTGCGCCACCGCGGCGACCGTGTCCGGGTCCGGACCGGACGGCCGCTCCGGCACCGGCACCATCTCGATGTCGAGCAGCCGTGCCGCGCCGGTGATGCCGACGTAGCAGGGCGAGCTTACCAGCAGTACGTCGTCCGGCCGGGCGAACAGGGCACGCAGCGCGAGCAGCATGCCCTCCTGCGCGCCGACCGTGACCACCACCGCGTCGGGTGACACCCGCACGCCCTCGTCGTTGGCGACCGTTGCCGCGATCAGGTCGTGGATCTGCCCGTTGGTGCGGCCGTACTGGAACACCGCCGCCCGCACCTGCTCGGGGTCGAGCCCGCGCTCGTCCCGCAGGTAGTCGGTGTACGCGGTCAGGTAGGCCGGGATGCGGTCGACGTCGAACAGTCCCTCGTACGGCCGGCCCGGGGCGAACGAGATCGCCTCCGGGAACCGCGAGGTGACCTCGTTCAGGAACGTCATCGCGTCCATCAGCGGGTCCGCCAGCGACCCGTGCAGGTCCGCCAACGCCAGCCGCCCCGGCCCGGCCGGCACCGCGGCCGACCCGGTCGCCGCCGCCGAGCCGGTCACGGCAACCGCCCCGACCCGGCCGGCGCCGCCGCGCCCGCGAGACCGTCCACATTGGACGGCGCGATACCGGCGTCCACATCGGACGGTGCGAACGCGGCGCGCAGCCGGGCCGCGGCGTGCGCCATCGCCCGGGTGGCCGTGTCCAGCACGCCGGCCATGGCGAAGAAGCCGTGCACCATGCCGGCGTAGCGGGTCAGCTCGACCGGGGTGCCGGCGGCGGCCAACGCGTCGGCGTACCGCTCCCCCTCGTCCCGCAGCGGGTCGTACTCCGCGGTCAGCACGGTGGCCGGCGGCAGCCCGCTGTGGTCGGTCGCGCGCAGTGGCGAGGCCAGCGGGTCGTCGCCGTCGGCCGGGCTGTCCAGGTAGTGGCCCCAGTACCAGCCGACCGAGGTCCGGTTGAACAGCAGCGGGTCGGTGTTCTCCCGCAGCGACGCGGTGTCGGCGCGGTAGTCGGTGTTCGGGTACACCAGCAGTTGGTGCACCAGCGCCGGGCCGCCGCGGTCGCGGGCCAGCAGGCTCACCGCCGCCGCCAGGTTCCCCCCGGCACTGTCGCCGCCGACCGCGATCCGCCGCGGGTCCACCGAGAGTTCGGCCGCGTGCGCCGCGACCCATCGGGCGGCGGCGAAGCAGTCGTCCACCGCGGCCGGGAACTTGTGCTCGGGCGCCAGCCGGTAGCCGACCGAGATCGTCGCGCAGCCGGTGGTGTTGGTCAGGCCGCGGCAGATCGCGTCCGAGGTGTCGATGGTGCCCAGCACCCAGCCGCCGCCGAAGAAGTACAGCAACGCCG
>JBBWZH010000055.1:0-3652 GCA_039648995.1 Mycobacteriales bacterium | reverse complement strand
CGCTGGTCGCGTTCGAGGCCGCCGTGCTGGAGTGCTTCCTGGTGCCGCTGCGCGCCGGCCGGTGGCCGGTGCCGGTGGCCGCGCTGGCCGCGGTGGCCGGCAACCTGCTGCTGCCGCGGATGATCGTCGCGGTCGCCGGCCGGCGGTCCACCGCGTTGCTGCCGCCGGTGCTGTGGCTGATCGTCGTGCTGGCCTTCGCCGCGCCGCGCCGCGAGGGCGACCTGATCGTGCCGGGCAGCTGGGAAGGCGTGCTGTTCCTCTTCGTCGGCGCGATCGCCGGCGCCTTCGGCGCGGCCAGCTCCATGCTGGGCTCGTGGCGTCCGAGGGCCGCCCTGACCGGACCGGCGGCCGACTCCCGGAAGGAGCCCCCGCGCGGGTAGCCGGATGGATGCAGCAGCGCGGCCAGCGGACGACGCGACGGGGCCGGCGTTCCAGGTGGACGCCCGCCGCTACCGGGACGCGGTCGGGCGGTTCCCGACCGGCGTGACCGTCGTCACCGCGCACCGGGACGGCCTACACCACGGCATGATCGCGAACAGCTTCACCTCCGTCTCGCTGGACCCGGTGCTGGTGCTGGTCTGCGTGGACCGGTCCGCCCGGCTGCACGACCTGGTGCTGGCCGCCGGCGGGTGGGGCGTGTCGGTGCTCGCCGCGGACGCGGTCGAGATCTCAGCGCAGTTCGCCAGCCGCGGCCGGGCGGTCGGCGAGGCGCTGGCCGCGGTGCCGCACCACTTCGGGCCGCACACCGGCGCCGCGCTGCTGGACGACGCGCTGGTCACATTCGAGTGCCGGACGGTGGAGGTGCACGGCGGCGGCGACCATACGATCCTGCTCGGCGCGGTGCTCGACCTGACCGTGCGGCGGCCGGAAGCGCTGCCGCTGGTGTTCTACCGCGGTGACTACCAACCGGCCGACTGGTAGCGGCCGCGGTTCCTGCCCGCCGTCGCGGCGGTTCAGGCCGGCCCGCGGACTGTCCACTCCTGACCGCCGGCAGTGTCTACAACGGACACACCGAGCGCGTCGAGCCCGGCGCGCAGCCGGTCGGCGGTGCTCCAGTCCTTGCCGGCCCGAGCCGCGGCGCGCTGGTCGAGGAGCTCGGCGGCGCCGTCCGGCAGCTCCCGCGGCGCCGGCGGGGCGGCGCCCACCGTGCGCGCCAGATCCAGCCCGAACAGCCGGTCCACGTGCGCGAACGTCTCGAACTTGGCGCCCGGCGGGATCGCGTCGTCCCGCTCCAGGTCGCGCAGCGCGATGATGGCGGCCGGTGTGTCCAGGTCGTCGTCGAACGCGGCCAGGATGCGTTGCCGGTAGGCCGGCGAGATCGGCGCGGACGGGGATTCGGCCCATTCGGCCACCCGGGACCGCCAGCGCGCCAGCGTCCGGTCGGCGCCGGCGATCGCGTCCCAGCTCAGGTTCGCCTGCTGCCGGTAGCGGCTCTGCAGGAACGCCAGCCGGACCGCCAGCGGGTCGTAGCCGCGACCCTCCACATCGGACACCAGCACCACGTTTCCGGTGGCCTTCGCCATCTTGCGGCCCTCGAAAAGCAGATGTTCGCCGTGCACCCAGCGCTGTACGACCTCGTGCCCGGCCACCGAGTTCGACTGCGCCCGCTCGTCCTCGTGGTGCGGGAACCGCAGGTCGATGCCGCCGGTGTGGACGTCGATGTGCTGGCCCAGGAACGCCAGCGACATCGCCGAGCACTCGATGTGCCAGCCCGGAAAGCCCTGCCCCCACGGCGAATCCCAGACCAGCTCGTGCCGGCCACCGCCGGCCTTCCACAGTGCCCAGTCGGCGTGGAACCGCTTGTTCATCACCGCCTCGGCCGCGTCGATCCGGTGCCCGGCGCGCAGCTCGGACAGCTGGTTGCCGGAGATCGCGCCGTAGGACGGGAAGCTGCGCGCGTCGAAGTACACGCTGCTGTCCGCGCCGACGTACCCGTGTCCACTGTGGACGAGCCGGCCGACCAGCTCGATGATCAGCTCGATGCTCTCGCTGGCCCGCGGGTAGCGGTCGGCCGGGTGCAGGCCGAGCGCGCTGGCGTCGGCGTGGAACCGCTGCTCGTAGTGCCGGGCGATCATCAGCGGGTCGGCCCGCTCGGCCCGCGCCTGGGCCAGGATCTTGTCCTCGCCGATGGCGTCCGCCGCGGCGTCGTCGACCAGGTGGCCGACGTCGGTGATGTTCTGCACCAGCCGCACCCGCAGCCCGTGCAGGCCGGCGACGCGGCCGATCAGGTCGTGCAGCAGGAAGGCGCGCAGGTTGCCGACGTGCGCGTCCCGGTAGACGGTCGGGCCGCAGGCGTAGACCCGGAGCAGGCCGGGGGTGGCCGGCTCGATCGGCTCGACCCGGCGCGTCCTGGTGTCGTAGAGCTGCAACATCACTGACGAGCGTAGCGGCCGGCCGGCCGCCACCCGGGCCCCGGCGGGCCGCCACCGGGCCCCGGCCGGCCGCCACCGGGCCCCGGCCGTTCGCCACCGGGGCCCCGCGGGCCGCCGCCGTGGCCCTGGCGGGGTGGCGCCGCGGGTCTGGCGGGTGGCGCCGGGGGCCGACGCGGGGCGCTGCCGGGCGGTGCCGCGGCGCGCCGAGGGTGGTGCTGGGCTCGGCCCGGCGGGCAGGCCAGGATCGTCCGCATGCACTTCATTGCCGACCTGCACATCCACTCGAAGTACTCACGGGCCTGCAGCCGGGACTGCGATCTGGAGCACCTGGCCTGGTGGGCGGCTCGCAAGGGGATCGCGGTGGTCGGCACCGGGGACATCTGCCACCCGGCCTGGGCGGAGGAGATCCGGGGCAAGCTGGTGCCGGCCGAGCCGGGGTTGTTCCGGCTGCGCCCGGAGTTGGAGCGGGACGTGTTGCGCACGCTGCCGGCCAGTTGCCGCAACCCGGTCCGGTTCCTGCTGTCGGTGGAGATCTCCACGATCTACAAGCGGGACGACGCGACCCGCAAGGTGCACCACCTGCTGTACGTCCCGGACCTGGCCGCGATGGAGGAGCTGACCCGGCAGCTGGCCCGGGTCGGCAACCTGGCCTCGGACGGCCGGCCGATACTCGGCCTCGACTCCCGCGACCTGCTGGAGATCACGCTGGCCAGCGGCGACGGCTCCTACCTGGTGCCGGCGCACATCTGGACGCCCTGGTTCGCCGCGCTCGGCTCCAAGTCGGGCTTCGACTCGATCGCCGACTGCTACGCCGACCTGGCCGACCACATCTTCGCCGTGGAGACCGGGCTGTCGTCCGACCCGGCGATGAACTGGCGGGTGTCCGGTCTGGACCGGTACCGGCTGGTCAGCAACTCGGACGCGCACTCGCCGCCGGCGCTCGGCCGGGAGGCGACGGTCTTCGACACCCAGGTCGACTACTGGTCGATCCGTGACGCGCTGCGCACCGGCGACGGCTTCGCCGGCTCGATCGAGTTCTTCCCCGAGGAGGGCAAGTACCACCTGGACGGCCACCGGCGCTGCGACGTACGGCTGGAGCCGGCCGAGACACGTGAGCGCGGCGACCGCTGCCCGGTCTGCGGCGGCCCGCTCACCGTCGGCGTGCAGCACCGGGTGGAGGTGCTGGCCGACCGGCCGGACGGCAGCCGGCCGCCGGGCGGCGCCGACTTCCGCAGCCTCGTGCAGCTTCCCCAGGTCGTCGGCGAGATCCAGGGCGTCGG
>JBBWZH010000018.1:0-2691 GCA_039648995.1 Mycobacteriales bacterium | reverse complement strand
GATGGTGTCGACCGGTGCCGCGGCAGCGGCCGGCCAGGTCGCCCAGCAGGTGCTGCGGCGCGGCCGGCTGCCGTTGGACATCCGGGTCGACGCGCTGCTCCTCGCCGCCGCCAGCGAGCTGGACCTGTCCCGGTCGGACACGGCGCGCACCGCGCTCGGCCAGGCCGTGCGGCTGGCCGAACCGGAGCGGCTGCGCCGGCCGTTCCACCAGGCCACGGTGCGGGTCCGGCGGGCGCTGCGGGAGCAGCAGCCGGCCGACGCGGGCCGGTGGCGGGCGGCGGCGGCCGGCATCCTGCGGACCGCGGCCGACCCGGTGGCGCCGATCGACGCGATCGTCCAGCCGCTGACCGAGCGGGAGCAGGAGGTGCTGACCCACCTGGCCGCGCTGCTGCCGACCGAGCAGATCGCCGGGGCGATGTTCGTCTCGGTCAACACCGTGAAGACGCACGTGCGCGCCATCCTCCGCAAGCTGTCCGTCGAGCGACGCAACGACGCGGTCCGCCGGGCCCGAGAGCTGGGCCTGGTGTGACCACCGACAGGGACCACTGACCGGCCAGCACCGCCGACCGAAGGGCGCCCGCGATGAGCTTCCACGTCGACTCCGAGATCGGCCGGCTGCGACAGGTGATCCTGCATCGCCCCGGCGTCGAGCTGAGCCGGCCCACCGCGGACGACGTCGAGGCATTGCGGTTCGACGACATCCTGTGGGCGAAGCGGGCGGTCGAGGAGCACGACGCGTTCGCCCAGACACTGCGCGACCGCGGGGTGACCGTGCACTACTTCGCCGAACTGCTGGCCGACGTGCTCGACGACCAGCAGGGCCGATCCTGGGTGCTGGACCGGGTGCTCACCGACGACACGGTCGGCCCGCCGCTGGTGCGGCCGCTGCACCGGCTGGCGCACGACGCCGACAGCCGCCGGCTCGCCGACTACCTGATCGGCGGCATCCTGAAGAACGAACTGGCCGACCTCACCGCCCACAGCCTCCGCTGGGAGCTGATGAACTGGAACGACTTCGTGTTTCCGCCGTTGCCGGACCAGTTGTTCCAGCGGGACAACTCCGCGTGGATCTACGGCGGGGTGAGCGTCAACCCGATGGCGGTGCCGGCGCGGATGCGGGAGTCGGTGCACAGCGCCGCGATCTACCGGTTCCATCCGATGTTCGCCGGCCGGACCGAGGTCTGGTACGGCGCCGACGATCAGCCGCACCAGTTCGCCACGCTCGAGGGCGGCGACGTGCAGGTGCTCGGGCACGGCGCGGTGCTGCTGGGGATGGGCGAGCGCAGCACCCCGCTGGGCGTGGAGAACCTGGCCCGCAACCTCTTCGCCGGGGGAGCCGCGAGCAAGGTCATCGCGGTCGAACTGCCGCACGCGAGCGGCATGGTCCACCTCGACACCGTCATGGCGATGATCGACCGCGACACCGTCGTGATGTACCCGTACCTGCGGGAGACGCTGCGGTCCTGGACGGTACGGCCGACCGCCGGCCCGGACGACCCGGACGGGCTGGAGGTGGTGCCCAACAGCGACCTGCTCGGCACGATCGCCGAGACGATCGGGGTGGACAAGGTGACGGTGCTGGAGACCGGCGAGGACGAGCGGGCCGCGCCGCTCGGGCAGCGGGACGACGGAATCGACTTCCTCGCCGTCGAGCCCGGCGTGGTCGTCGGCTACGAGCGCAACGTCAGCACGAACACACAGCTCCGCAAGCACGGCATCGAGGTGATCACCGTGGCCGGCGGCGAGCTCGGCCAGGGCCGCGGCGGCCCGCGCAGCATGACCTGCCCGATCGAGCGCGACGCGGCCTAGAGGGCTTGGTCCGCCTTCGCCGGACCAAGCCCTCTGGCTAGCCTGTCGCGCATGCGACGCTTCGAGGACGAGGACCTCACCGGCGCGGAGTTCCGCGAGTGCGACCTGAGTAGGGCGCGGCTGGTCGGCGTGGTCATGCAGGACGCCGAGATCGACGGCCTGGTCACCAACCTCGTGGTCAACGGGGTCGAGGTCATGCCGTACGTCGAGGCCGAGCTCGACCGCCGGCACCCGGTGCGGCTGCTGATCCGGTCCGACGAGCCGGCCGACCTGCGGGAGGCCTGGCGGCAGCTGCGGGACGACTGGGCCACGACCGTCGGGCGGGTCCGATCCATGCCGGCGGGCAGTGAGCACCGCGGTGTCGACGGCGAGTGGTCGATGGTCGAGACCCTGCGTCACCTCGTCTTCGTGTACGACTCGTGGTTCCGGCGCTGCGTGCTCGGGCTGAGCGAGCCGTTCACGGCCATGGGTCTCGGACCGCCGTTCGTGCCCGACCAGGAGCAGCAGGGGCTCGACCGGTCCGCCCGGCCGAGCCTGGACGAGGTGCTCGGCGTGCGCGACCGGCAGGCGTCGGAGATCGAGGCTTGGCTGGCCGAGGTCTCGCCCGAGCAGCTCGCGCTGACCGCGCCGGTGCCCGACGGCGACCGGTGGCCCCCGTACGCCAGGGGGCGGCGGGTGCGGCAGTGCCTGGGCACCGTGCTCAACGAGGAGTGGGCCCACCACGGATTCTGCGTGCGCGACCTCGACAAGCTGTCGGGGGGGCTGTAGCGCAGGGCCGTGGAGGACGAGGCTGATCGTGCGAGCAGCCGGCCGGGATGAGGCGCTGGGTCAGTGGTGTGTGCGGTGGCTCGGCTCGGCTGGGTCCGAGGTCGTGTTCGAGGC
>JBBWZH010000763.1:0-3589 GCA_039648995.1 Mycobacteriales bacterium | reverse complement strand
CCGGCGACCCTGGAGAACTACCACTTCCTGGAGAAGATCAGCCACTTCGACCGGGAGCGCATCCCGGAGCGGGTGGTGCACGCCCGCGGCGCGGTCGCGTTCGGCGTCTTCGAGGCGACCGGGACGTACGGCGACGAGCCGATCGGGGCGTACACGCGGGCGAAGCTGTTCAACCAGCCCGGGAAGAGGACCGAGGTCGCGATCCGGTTCTCGACCGTGATCGGCGGGCGGGACTCGGCCGAGACGGCCCGTGACCCGCGCGGGTTCGCGGTGAAGTTCTACACCGAGGACGGCAACTGGGACCTGGTCGGCAACAACCTGGCGGTGTTCTTCATCCGGGACGCGATCAAGTTCCCGGACGTGATCCACGCGCTCAAGCCCGACCCGGTCACCTTCCGGCAGGAGCCGAACCGGATCTTCGACTTCATGTCGCAGACCCCGGAGAGCATGCACATGCTGGTGAACCTCTTCAGCCCGCGCGGCATCCCGGCGGACTACCGGCATATGCAGGGCTTCGGCGTGAACACCTATAAGTGGGTGAACGCCGACGGCGAGACGCACCTGGTCAAGTACCACTGGATCCCGAAGATCGGCGTGCGGAGCCTGACCGAGGCGGACGCCGCGGTCATCCAGGGCGCCGAGCTGGGGCACGCGACCAAGAACCTGTACGAGGCGATCGAGGCCGGCGACTTCCCGGAGTGGGAGCTGCGGGTGCAGATCATGTCCGACGACGAGCACCCGGAGCTGGACTTCGACCCGCTGGACGACACCAAGGTCTGGCCGGAGGACGAGTTCCCGCCGCGGGTCGTCGGGCGGATGGTGCTCGACCGCAACGTGTCCGACTTCTTCGCCGAGAACGAGCAGATCGCGTTCGGCACCGGCGTGCTGGTGGACGGCCTGGACTTCTCCGACGACAAGATGCTCGTCGGCCGGACGTTCTCCTACAGCGACACCCAGCGCTACCGGGTCGGGCCGAACTACCTGCAGCTGCCGGTGAACTCGCCGAAGCAGGCCGACGTCCGCACCAACCAGCGCGACGGTCTGATGGCCCACCACGTGGACGATGGCGGGGCGAACCCGCACATCAACTACGAGCCGTCGCTGCGGGCCGGGCTGGCCGAGGCGCCGGCGCGGCACGACGAGCAGGGCCCCGTGATCAACGGGCGGCTCACCCGCAAGCGGCTCCCGCGGACGAACGACTACACCCAGGCCGGCCAGCGCTACCTGCTCATGCAGCAGTGGGAGCGGGACGACCTGGTGCAGAACCTGATCGTCCAGCTCAGCCAGTGTGACCGGGCCGTGCAGGAGCGGATGGTCTGGCACCTTCTGCTGGTCGAGGACGAGCTGGGGCTGCGGGTCGGCGAGGGCCTGGGCGTCACCGCGGACGACGTCCGGCAGCTGGAGCCACTGGCCACCCAGGAGCTGTCGCCGGCCGACCAGCAGCGGCTGGCCAACCTCGGCAAGAACGGCGCGCGGGACGTCACCGGGCTGACCATGACGCACTGCGTGCCGAACGAGCGCGTGGCACTCGCGACGTAACGCAGGACTGGGGAACAGACGGCCGAGCCGGTAGGTTGGAGCAGTCGTACCGGCCCGGACAACTGGCCCCCGGTCCCAACTTAGTCGCTTCGAGCGACCACTCGCCGTGAGGCGACCAGCCGGGTCGGTGCGTCAACGTAGCGGAGGGCGGTTCCCTAGGGAACCGCCCTCCGCTCGTCTGTCCGCCGGGCTCAGCCGCCCGGCTTGCCCAGCGTCGCGGTGTCGATGACCTGCGCCGCCGGCGGCGCGGCGAGCTGCACCGACTTGCCGTAGTCCAGGAAGTCGATCGAGCCCTGCGACGCGCCCTTGGCGTTGGCCGGCGCCAGCCGCAGCGGGTAGGGCTCGCCCCGCACCGCCACGTACAGCACACCCGGGTCGGTGGGGTCGTCGTCGACCAGCCCGAGGGCCGGGACGCCGTTGATCGTCTTCCGCTCCCCCTTGCTGACCTTGCCGTCCGGCTTCAACATCAGGTCGGCCAGCCCGGCCACGTCGGTGAAACTGGCCAGCTGCTTGAGCCGGGCGTCGGTGGTCGGGCCCTTGAGGAACTTCCCGGACAGCTGCTTGGCCAGCGCCGAGTCGCCGATCTGGCTGGCCCAGAACTTCTCGTCGGTACGCATGTAGACGGTCTGCCCGATGCGCAGGAGCTCGATCTTGTGGTTCTGCACGTACAGCGTGCCGGAGCCGCCCTCGCTGCCCTTGATCCGCAGGTCCAGCCGCATCTCGTCGCCCGCATCGGTCACCTGCCCGACGAAATGCACGCTGCTGGCCCTGGTCAGCGCGGTCTTCGCCCTGGCCAGGATCTGGTCGGCGGACAGGCTGGCGACGCCGTTCTCCGCCGACCCCGCGTTCGGCTGGCCGGCCGCGGGGCCGCCCGAGCCCGTGGTCGTGGACGTGCCCCCACATCCGGCGAGCAGCAGCACAGCCGCGGCGAGGGGAACAACGTAACGAAGCGGACGCACAGCGCCATCTCCCAGGATTTCGGTGGCAGAAGCGCGAAGTAAACCAGATCGCCCGCCGGACCCCCAGCGTGCCTTGTCGGCCAGGTGGCCGACCATTGTCAGCCGCCGAGCGTGACGAGGACCGTGCCGGCCGGGTCCGCGACCAGGATCGGCGCCCCCGGGGCCAGGTCGCGCACCGCGGCCAGCCCGCCCGGGTCGACCTCGGTCACCGGAGTCACCACCGCGGCCGCCTCCAGGGCGGCCGCCCCGCTGGCCACCGCCATCGCCACCGCCAACTGCAGGGCCGACAGGGTCAACGACGGCAGCGTGACCGTGACCGCTGCGTAGGTCCGGCCGTCCCGGTCGCGGACCGCCGCGCCCTCGGTGGCGCCGGTGCGCCCGCGGGCCGCGCGGGCCAGCGTGACCAGCTTGACGTCCTCCGGATCGAGCCCGCTGCCGTCCGCCTCAGCCATGGGTCGTCTGCTCCGCGGGTTGCCGGGACGCGCCGGCCCGCGCCGGCGCGGTGCGCTGCACGAGCACCGTATCGATCCGGTTCCGCCGCCCGCCCGCGCTCTCCGCGGTCAGCCGCAGGCCGCCCACCGCGGCGACCGCGCCCGGAATCGGCACCCGACCCAGCTCGGTCGCCAGCAGGCCGCCGACGGTCTCCACCTCGCCCTCGGGCAGCGTCACGCCGAACAACTCGGCCAGGTCGTCCACGGGCATCCGGGCGGTGACCCGGGCGGTGGAGTCGTCCAGCCACTCCACCGGCGGCTGTTCCACGTCGTACTCGTCGGCGATCTCCCCGACGATCTCCTCCAGAATGTCCTCGATGGTGACCAGCCCGGCGGTGCCGCCGTACTCGTCGATCACCACCGCGATGTGGGTGCGCCTGGTCTGCATCTCCCGCAACAGCTCGTCCACCGGCTTCGACTCGGGCACGAACAGCGCCGGCCGCATCGCGTCCTCGACTCTGGTGGTGCGGCCGTTCGGGTCCTGCGCGCGGCCGGCGAGGTCCTTGAGGTAGACCACGCCCACCACGTCGTCGACGTTCTCGCCGATCACCGGGATCCGGGAGAAGCCGCTGCGCAGCGCCAGCGCGAGCGCCTGCCGGA
>JBBWZH010000741.1:0-5582 GCA_039648995.1 Mycobacteriales bacterium | reverse complement strand
GATGTCGATGGAAGCCCGGATGACCGTCTGCAACATGTCCATCGAGGCGGGCGCCAAGGCCGGCCTGGTCGCGCCGGACGAGACCACGTTCGCGTACCTCAAGGACCGTCCACACGCGCCGTCCGGGGCCGCCTGGGACGAGGCCCTCGGGTACTGGCGGACGCTGCGGTCCGAGCCGGGCGCGGTGTTCGACCGCGAGGTGGTGCTGGACGCGGACACCCTCACGCCGTACGTCAGCTGGGGCACGAACCCGGGCCAGGCCGCCCCGCTGGACGACGCGGTGCCCGACCCGGCCGCGATGACCGACCCGGCCCACCGGGCCGCCGCGGAGAAGGCGCTGGCCTACATGGGCCTCGCCGCCGGCACGCCGATGCGGGAGATCCGCGTCGACACGGTGTTCCTCGGCTCCTGCACCAACGGCCGGATCGAGGACCTGCGCGCCGCGGCCGAGGTGCTGCGCGGCCGCCGGGTCGCCGACGGCGTACGGATGCTGGTGGTGCCGGGCTCGATGCGGGTCAAGGAGCACGCCGAGCTGGAGGGCCTGGACGAGGTGTTCCGGGCGGCCGGCGCCGAGTGGCGCAGCGCCGGCTGCTCGATGTGCCTGGGCATGAACCCCGACAAGCTGGCGCCGGGCGAGCGGTCCGCGTCCACCTCCAACCGGAACTTCGAGGGCAGGCAGGGCAAGGGCGGCCGCACCCACCTGGTCTCGCCGCTGGTCGCCGCCGCGACCGCGATCACCGGCCACCTCGCCGCCCCCGACGACATCCCGGCCTGACCGCCGGCCCCGATACCTGAGGACGTCTCCGCGATGGACAAGTTCGATGTGCACACCGGTCGGGTCGCGCCGCTGCGGCGCAGCAACGTCGACACCGACCAGATCATCCCGGCCGAGTACCTGAAGCGGATCGGCCGCACCGGCTTCGGTGACGGGCTGTTCGCCGCCTGGCGGGCCGACGAGCCCGACTTCGTGCTGAACCAGCCGCGGTACGCCGGCGCCACGATCCTCGTCGCCGGCTCGGACTTCGGCACCGGCTCGTCCCGCGAGCACGCCGTCTGGGCGTTGCGGGACGGCGGTTTCCGGGCCGTGCTGGCGCCGCGGTTCGGCGACATCTTCCGCGGCAATTCGCTCAAGGCCGGGTTGCTCACGGTGCTGCTGCCCGAAGAGACCATCGCCGACCTGTGGGACCGGGCCGAGGCCGACCCGGCCACCGAGGTCACCGTCGACCTGGACAAGCGCGAGGTCCGGTACGCCGGCGCGGCGGTGGCGTTCGAGCTGGACGACCACTCCCGCTGGCGGCTGCTCAACGGCCTGGACGACATCAGCCTGACGCTGCGGCAGGCGGACGAGATCACCGCCTTCGAGGCGCGCCGGCCGGGCTGGCTGCCGCGGGTACCGGTGCCGTCCGCGCCGGCCGGGTGAGTGGCGGTCCCGATGAGCCCGAACCCCCGGCGGCACCGGTGACCGGGCCGATCACCGAGCCCGTCGCCGTGCCGCCGACCGGCCCCCCGACCGGTCCGGTGGCCGTGCCGCCGGCCCGGTGGGACGCCTCGCTCTACGCCGCCAACACCGCGCACCACCGCCGGTACGACCGGGACGTGCTGCGCGGTGTCCGGCTGCGGCGCGGCGACTGGGCACTCGATCTGGGCTGCGGCGTCGGCGACTTCACCGCCCGGCTGGCCGGTCTGGTGCCGGCCGGGCAGGTACTCGGCGTGGACGCGGACCAGGACATGGTGGCCACCGCCCGGCAGCGCAACGCCGCCGGGCACGTCCGGTTCGAGGTGTGCCGGGCCCAGGAGCTGGACGCGGTCGCGCCGGCCGGCCGGTACGACGCGGTGATCTCGGTCGCCGTGCTGCACTGGATCCCGGCCACCGACCACCCGCGGGTGCTCGGCCAGGTGCGCCGGGTGCTGCGCCGCGGCGGCGCCTTCCGCGCCGAGTTCGGTGGGCACGGGCAGATCGCCGCGGTGCGCCAGGTGCTGGACGAGGAAGCCCGGCGCGCCGGCGGCCGGCCGAGTGGCTGGTACTTCCCGACCCCCGACGAGTACGCCCCGATGCTGGCGCAGGCGGGGCTGCTGACCGGCACGGACGGCTGGCTGCGGCTGGTGCGGCAGCGCCGGGAACTGCCGGACGACACGGCTTTCCTGGGCTGGCTGCGCAGCCAGGTCCTGGTCGCGTACGACGCGCTCGTGCCGGCGGACCGGCTGCGGGCGTTCCGGCAGGCCGCCGAGGAGCGCGCGATCGCCGAGTCGCGCGGGCCCGATGGCCGGTTCGACCAGGAGTACATCCGGCTGGATCTGCTCGCCCACGCCGACTGAGCCGAAATTCCTGGGCTCTGAGCGGCACTTCCCGATAGCCCCCGGGACCACTGCGGAACGGCCCAGAACCCCTGTCCGGTAGGCTTTCCGTACTACGGTCTGCGCGGTGTGGCGCGGAAGACACTGCGACACAACGGAAATCGTGCGCCCAGGTCGTTGAACGTCAAGGAAAGTCAGCCTACCGTTCGGCGGGATCGGCCGAATGGCCGAGAAACCCTTCCCGGGGAGGACATGTGAACAAGGCCCAGTTGGTCGAGGCGCTCGCCGAGCGTCTCGGCGACGACAAGAAGCGGGCGTCGGCGTCGGTCGAAGCCCTGCTCGACGTGGTCTACCGCGCCGTGCAGAAGGGCGAGAAGGTCGCTATCACCGGCTTCGGCGTCTTCGAGAAGCGCGACCGCGCCGCTCGGATCGCCCGCAACCCGGCCACCGGCGAGAAGGTCCGGGTCAAGAAGACTTCGGTTCCGGCGTTCCGCGCCGGGCAGGAGTTCAAGAACGTGGTGAGCGGGGCCAAGAAGCTGCCGAAGGTGGCCGCGGCCAAGGCTCCGTCGAAGACGGCGGCGGCCAAGGCGACGGCAGCGAAGACGACCGCGGTCAAGGCCGCGCCGCGCGCTGCCGCGGCCAAGGCTCCGGCCAAGGCGGCCGCGACCAAGACCGCCGCCAAGACCACCACCACGAAGACCACTGCCAGGAAGACCGCCGCGAAGAAGGCCTGACCGGCCTGTTACGCGGAGGTTTCCAGCGGGCACCGGGCCGGGTGGCGGACGTCAGCGCGTCCGACCACCCGGCCCAGTCGTGTGTGTTCCGCGGTCGGCCAGGTCCGGGTAGTAGTCCGCCGCCGCCAGCCGATCGTCCACAAAGGACAACGCCCATACGCTGCCCTTACGGGCCGATATCTCCGGCAGCGGCAGCCCGTCCTGCCGGCTCATCGCGGTGATGATGGGCGGGATCACGCCGCCCTGGCTGCACAGCACCGACCGGCCGCCCAGCGCGACGATCTCCTGGACCCGGCGCAGCCCCCGGCCGACATCCACGCCGAATGCCTGCTCGGTGAGCGCCGGCTCGGTCGCCACCGGGACGCCGAGTTCCTCCGCCAGCGGCTCGACCGTCTCCACACAGCGCACGTTGTCGGCCGCCAGCACCCGGTCCGGCTGGAAGTACCGCAGCGCCGCGCGCAGCCCCTCCGCCTGCCGGCGCCCGGCCCCGTCCAGCGGCCGGAGCCGGTCTTCACCGGGCCAGCCGTCCCGGTGGCCGGCCCGCGCGTGCCGCACCAGCAGCAGCATCGCGGCGTCCGGCGGCACCGCCAGGAATGCCCGGAGCAACTGACGGTCCCGGTCGTAGGTCAGCCAGGTGGCCGCGTCCGCGGGACGGACCCAGCGGACCTGGTCCACCTCGTCATTCGGGGCGAACATCGTTGTCGCGGCGATATCCCGGGGTGACATCGTCCAGTAGTCGACTGTTTTCCGGTCCGGGCCCAGCCGGTATTCCTGCTGCGGCAGCCGCCGGCCCACCACCGGCTCGACACCGGCTTCTTCGCGCACCTCGCGGCAGGCGGCCAGCAACGGGTGCTCGCCGGCATGTAGCTTTCCCTTCGGCAGCGACCAGTCGTCGTACCGCTGCCGGTGCACGATGGCCACTTCCACGGCCGCGCCGGCCGCCGGGATGCCAGCGGCCGCCGGGGTGCCGGGGGTGAGCCCGTCGCCGGTCGCGGGCCGCCAGAGCACCCCGCCGGCCGCCGCGATGTCCCGGCCGCCGTCGGCGTTGGCCCACCGGGTCACCAGGCCGGGTGGGGCGGGCCGGTCGGGGTGATCCGAGCCGGCGCCGGCGTGGCGGGGCCTACTCACCGCGGTTCGCCAGCAGCCGCATCAGCTCGACCTGGTAGTCCCGGAACGGCTGGCCGGGCTCACCGGCCGCGCGCCGCCAGGTGCAGTCAGGCTGCAGGTCCCAGGCGGCGATGTCGGGCGCGAAGGCCAGATCGAACATGTCCCGCAGGTGCGTGCGGGCGGTCGGGTCGGCCACCCGGATCATCACCTCGACCCGCCGGTCCAGGTTGCGGTGCATCAGGTCGGAACTGCCGATGAAGTACTCCGGCCTGCCGTCGTTGGCCACGTGCACGATCCGCGAGTGCTCCAGGAACCGGCCCAGGATCGACCGCACCCTGATCCGTTCCGACAGGCCGGGCACGCCGGCCCGGATCGAGCAGAACGTCCGCACCAGCAGGTCGACCTCCACGCCGGCCGCCGACGCCACGTAGAGCGCGTCGATGATCTGCTCGTCCACCAGGTGGTTGACCTTGATCTGGATGCGGGCCGGGCGGCCGGCCTTGGCGTGCTCGATCTCCCGCTCGATCGCCTCGACCAGGCCGCGGCGCAGCCCGTGCGGCGCGACCAGCAGCGAGCGGTACTCGATGTGCCGGGAGTAGCCGGTCAGCACGTTGAACAGGTCGGTCAGGTCGGCGCCGACGCCGGGATCGGCGGTGAACAGGCCCAGATCCTCGTACGTACGGGCGGTCCTGTTGTTGTAGTTGCCGGTGCCGATGTGGCAGTAGCGCCGGATCGTGCCGCCCTCCTGCCGTACCACCAGGGACGTCTTGCAGTGCGTCTTCAGCCCGACGAGCCCGTACACGACGTGGCAGCCGGCCCGCTCCAGCGCCTTGGCCCACTTGATGTTCGCCTGCTCGTCGAACCGGGCCTTCACCTCGACCAGCACGACGACCTGCTTGCCGGCCTCGGCCGCGTCGATCAGCGCGTCCACGATCGGCGAGTCGCCCGACGTCCGGTACAGCGTCTGCTTGATCGCCAGCACGTTCGGGTCCGCGGCCGACTGCTCGATGAACCGCTGCACGCTGGTGGAGAACGACTCGTACGGGTGGTGCACGAGCACGTCGCCCTCGCGCAGGGTGGCGAACACGCTCTTGGGCACCTCACCCTCGGCGAACCGCGGGTGCGTGGCCGGTACGTACCGGCGGTCCTTGAGATCCGGCCGGTCCACCCCGTACACCTGCCAGAGCGACGCCAGGTCGACCAGGCCGGGCACCCGCAGCACCGCGCCGGGGCTCACGTCCAGCTCGGCCACGAGCAGGTCGAGCACGTGCGGCGACGTGCTCTCGGCCACCTCAAGCCGCACCGCCGGGCCGAACCGCCGCCGGGACAGCTCCCGCTCCAGCGCCTGCAGCAGGTCCTCGTCCCGGTCCTCCTCGACCTCGATATCGGCGTTGCGGGTGACCCGGAACAGGTTGTGCTCGACCACCTCCATGCCCGGGAACAGCA
>JBBWZH010000719.1:0-5203 GCA_039648995.1 Mycobacteriales bacterium | reverse complement strand
CCGTGTTCTCGTGGTCGTACCAGCAGCTGCCCGCCGGCGCCATCCGCGCGTTCCGCCGGCTCGGCGTGCACCCCGGCCCGGACATCGACCCGTACGCGGCGGCCGCCCTGCTCGGCACCCCGCTCGTCACCGCCGGACGGCTCCTCGACGTGCTCACCCGAGCCCACTTCCTCTACCGCACCGACGCCGCCGGGTGCGACGGCCCACGCGCCTGCGGCGCCCGCACCGAGGCCGACGGGCCAGCCGCCCGCACCGGCACCGGCGGGCCAGGTGCCTCCGGCGCCCGGTCCGGCGGGGAATGCCAGGCCCGGTACGGGATGCACGACGTCCTGCGCGGGTACGCGGCGGAGCTGGCCAACCCGCAGGACACCGAGGCGGAGCGGCGGTCGGCGCTGGCCCGGCTGTCCGACCACTACCTGGCGGCGGCGGCCGCGGCGGTTGACGCGGTGCTCCCGGCCGAGCAGCACCGCCGCCCACGGGTCGCGCCGCCGGCCAGCCCGATCCCGCCGCTGGACGGCGCCGGAGCCGGCCGGGCCTGGCTGGATGCGGAGCGGGCGAACCTGCGCGCCGTCGCCGCCGACGCCGGGCTGCACGGGCGCCCGGCCAGCACCGTCCGGCTGGCGGCCGTGCTGTTCCGGTACCTGGACGCCGGCGGCTACCACGACGACGCGGTGACCCTGCACGGGCTGGCCCGCGACGCCGCCGAGCGGCTGGGCGACCCGGTCGCCGAGGCGCACGCGCTGAACAACCTCGGCACCGCCTGCTGGCGGCAGGGCGGGCACCGGCGGGCCGAGGAGCACTACCTGCAGGCGCTGGCGCTGTTCCGGGCGCAGGGCGACCGGTACGGCGAGGCGCGGACGCTGGGCAACCTGGCCGCGCTGTTCTGGCGGCAGGGCGGACACCGGCGGGCCGAGGAGCACTACCTGCGGGCGCTGGAGCTGTTCCGCGGGCTCGGCGACCGCTACGGCGAGGCGCGGACCCTCGGCAACCTCGGCACCGTGCTGTGGCGGCACGGCGGCCTGCGCCGGGCGGAGGAGCACTACCTGCAGGCGCTCGCCCTCTACCGGGACCTCGGCGACCGGCACGGTGAAGCCGACGCGCTGACCAACCTCGGCGCGATCTACTGGCGGCAGCACCGGTACCGGCGCGCCGAGCAGCATCACCAGCAGGCGCTGCGGCTGTTCCGCGAGCTGGGCGACCGCGCCACCGAGGCCGGGTCGCTGACCAACCTCGGCCTGGTCTACCGCCGCCAGGGCCGGTTCCAGCAGGCCGAGGACCATCACCAGCAGGCGGTGCGCCGGTATCGGGAGCTGGGTGACCGGGCCGGCGAGGCGGACGCGCTGAACGGGCTGGCCGAGGCGGCGCAGGCGGCCGGCCGGCCGGCGCTGGCGCTGGCCCGGCACCACGGCGCGCTGCGGGTCGCCAACGGCACCGGCAACCGGTACGAGCAGGCGCGGGCACACGTCGGGCTCGGCCGGGCGCACCACGCCACCGGCGACCTGGACCAGGCGCGGGTGCACTGGCAGCGCGCGCTCGCGCTGTTCGGCGAGCTGCGGGTGCCCGACGCCGAGGACGTCCGCGCCCAACTGGCCGCGCTCGACCGGTCCACCGCCCGCCCCCTGCCCACCTCACGCCGCTGACGAGCGCCCCGGCCGGCGAGCCCCCGGCCGGCGAGCCCCCGGCCGGCGAGCCCCCGGCCGGCGGGCCCGGGCCGCGGGCCCGGGCTCGCCCGGGCAGGATGGGGCGATGACCGAACAGCTGCATCCGGAGCCGGCGCTCGGCCGGCCTGACCTGCTCGCCGCCCCCGTGCTGGCCGCGCTCTCGGACTGGAAGGGCTCGGTCCCGGTCGACCAGATCACCGTCGCCGAGATCGATCCCGGGTTGGCCGACACGGCCCAGTTCTGCGAGCGGTACGGCGTGGCCCCCGAGGAGTCGGCCAACTGCGTGGTCATCGCCGCCCGCCGCGGCGGCGACACCAGGCTGGCCGCCTGCCTCGTGCTGGCCACTACCCGGGCCGACGTGAACGGGCTGGTACGCCGGCACCTGGACGCGCGCAAGGCGTCGTTCGCGCCGACGGACCTCGCGGTGGCCGAGACCGGCATGGAGTACGGCGGGATCACGCCCGTCGGGCTGCCCGCCGGCTGGCCGGTGCTGATCGACGCCGCGGTGGCCGCCCACCCCCGGGTCGTCATCGGCAGCGGGGTGCGCCGGTCGAAGCTGTGGCTGCCCGGCGCCGCGCTCGCCGAACTGCCGAACGCCGAGGTGCTGGACGGGCTCGGCCAACCGATGCCGGCGCCCGCGCCGTCCTGACCCGGGCAGACGATCGGGGCCCGGGACGGAAACTCCGTCCCGGGCCCCGCTGTGTCAGCTGGCGGTACCGCGGATCAGGCGGCCGGCGTCGCCTTCGGCTTGCCGCGACCGGCCAGGCTGAGCCCGATACCCGCGAGCAGCAGCAGCGAACCGAGCCCGAGCAGCGGGATCGTGCTGTTCGAGCCGGTCTCCGCCAACCGCGGCGGCGACTGCGGCAGCACCGGGATCGGCGCGGCGATCGGCGGCACGGTCTCCGTCGGCACGACCGTCACCACCGCGGCGGGACTGGTCGCCGGCGGGCTGGACGACTCGACCGGCGGGCTCGACGACTCCACGGGCGGGCTGGACGACTCGACCGGCGGCGGGCTCGACGACTCCACCGGCGGGCTGGACGACTCCACCGGAGGCGGTGTCGTGGTCTCTACCGGCGGGGTGGTCGTCTCCACCGGCGGCGTGCAACTGGCCGGATGACCGTTCTCGCCACCGATCGAGAAGATGTCGCCGCCGATGAAGCGGGCGGTGCCGTTGATGTCGACGTCATCCTGCGTCGGCGGGTAGTACAGGTCGATCTGGGCGTTGCCGCAGGTCGGCACCGGGACGCGCAGTTCCAGGGTGTCCTTGCGGTGCAGCTTGCCCATCGCGTGTGGCGCGAACTTGTGCTGCGGCACCGCGGTCTGGTTGAAGCCGGTGCCGTTCCAGGTGTCGGGCACCTTGTAGATCGACAGCACCACGCTCACGTCCCGGCAGAACGACTTGCCACCTCGGGCGGAGACCGTGACCGTGCCGGCCCGGGCGTTCAGGTGCCAGTCGAGGTTGCTGGCATCCCGACCGCTGACACATTGTTTGTTCGACCCGTTGTCCTTGCCAGTTGCGGTAGCGGGGACGGCGTAGGCGAGGACACCGGCTCCCATGACTGCGAGCGCTACGGCGGCGCGCCGAGCGAGGGGCATGACTCTCCCAAAGATCCATTCGTAGCAGCGAGGGGCTGCACATTCACGGTCCGGAACGTGGAGAGATTAGGGGCTATCCGGACGTATGTTCACAACGCAACCGGGTGAACTACCTTCTGCCCAGCATCGATTACTTTCTGTAGATACACGCAGGTCAACCTGCGCGATTGTGTCAGCGTCGTTTATTGGTGAACCCTTACAAATAAGGACTCAATAGTGAATTGACCATTACTTGTCCCGCGCGGTCGGATATCGAGGCAACGTCGCCGCCGATAAGGTCCCGCGCTGTCCGTCAGGCCCGGTGCGCGGGACGAGGCGGGAGCCGGCGTCGACGGTGCGAAGCACATACCGACGCGGCAGGTCCCAGCACGCACGATGCCAGGAACGAGCCGCCCCGCCCGCGCGGCGCCGCCTGACCAGGCAGGCGTTCTACAGGCGGGTGGACAGCGCCGCGGCGGCGGCGGTGACGTGGCCGGCGAACCGGGGGCCGGGGCGCCGGCCGAGGCGCTCGATCGGCCCGGACACGGAGATCGCCGCCACCACGGCGCCGGACCGGTCGCGGATCGGCGCGGAGACCGAGGCGACGCCGGCCTCCCGCTGCGCCACGCTGTACGCCCAGCCGCGCCGGCGGACCTCGGCCAGCGTGCGCGGGCCGAACCGGGCGGCGGCGAGCAGGCCGGCCTGCTCGTCGTCGGGAGCCCACGCGACCAGCACCTGCGCGGCGGAGCCCGCGGCCATCGGCAACCGGGCGCCGACCGGCACCGCGGTGCGCAGCCCGCTGGTGCGCTCGGCCGCGGCGATGCACAGCCGCTCGTCGCCGTACCGCCGGTAGAGCTGGGCGCTCTCGCCGGTGCGGTCGCGCAGCTTGGCCAGCACCGGGGTGGCGCCGGCCAGCAGCGGGTCGGGCGCGGACTGGGCCAGCTCGGCCAACCGTGGCCCGGGCGCCCACCGGCCGGCCTCGTCCCGTACCAGCAGCCGGTGCGCCTCCAGCGCGACCGCGAGCCGGTGCGCGGTCGCGCGCGGCAGGCCGGTCACCGTGACCAGATCGCCCAGCGCCACCGGAGTGTGCGCAACCGCTTCCAGTACGAGAACGGATTTGTCGAGCACGCCGACCCCGCTAGACTGTCCCACACAGCAATACTACCGTCTCAAATACCGGGATAGACAAGCGAGGATCACCATGAGCGGCACGCTTGCCGAGAAACTGTGGGAGGCGCACGTCGTCCGCCGGGCCGACGGCGAGCCCGATCTGCTGTACGTCGACCTGCACCTCGTGCACGAAGTCACCAGCCCGCAGGCGTTCGAGGGCCTCCGGCTGGCCGGCCGCCCGGTGCGCCGGCCGGATCTGACGCTGGCCACCGAGGACCACAACGTGCCGACGGTGGGCGCCGCGGTCGGCCCGGCCGGCACCGTCCTGCAGATCGAAGACTCGGTCTCCCGCGCCCAGTTGGAGGCGCTCCGCCGCAACTGCGCGGACTTCGGCGTCCGGCTCTACCCGATGGGCGACTACGAGCAGGGCATCGTGCACGTGATCGGTCCGCAGCTGGGGCTGACCCAACCGGGCCTCACGATCGTCTGCGGTGACTCGCACACCAGCACGCACGGCGCGTTCGGCGCGCTCGCCTTCGGCATCGGCACCAGCGAGGTCGAGCACGTGCTGGCCACCCAGACGCTGCCGCAGCGCAGGCCGAAGACGATGGCGGTCACCGTCAACGGTCGGCTGCGCCCCGGCGTCACCGCGAAGGACGTGATCCTCGCGATCATCGCGAAGATCGGCACCGGTGGCGGCCAGGGGCATGTCATCGAATACCGCGGTGAGGCCATCGAGGCGATGTCGATGGAAGCCCGGATGACCGTCTGCAACATGTCCATCGAGGCGGGCGCCAAGGCCGGCCTGGTCGCGCCGGACGAGACCACGTTCGCGTACCTCAAGGACCGTCCAC
>JBBWZH010000715.1:0-3206 GCA_039648995.1 Mycobacteriales bacterium | reverse complement strand
CGGTGCCCGGGCTCAAGGTCGTGGCGCCGGCCACCCCGGCCGACGTGATCGGCCTGCTGGCCGCGGCCGTCCGCGACGAGGACCCGGTGATGTTCTTCGAGCACAAGGGCCTGTACCCGACCAAGGGCGAGGTGCCCGACGGCGAGATCGTGGACGAGCTGGGCAAGGCGGTCGTCCGCCGGCAGGGCACCGACGCCACGCTGGTCGCGCTCGCCGCGATGGTGCCGAAGGCGCTGGCCGCGGCCGACGAGCTGGCCAAGCTCGGCATCGAGGCCACCGTGGTGGACGTCCGGTCGCTGGTGCCGCTGGACACCCGGACAATTCTGGACGCGGTCGCCCGTACCGGCTGGATGGCGACCGTGGAGGAGAATCCGCGGCTCTGCGGCTGGGGCGCCGAGGTAGTGTCGATCGTGGCCGAGGAAGTGTGGTCCGATTTGGACGGTCCGCCGGTCCGGATCACCAGCCCGCACGTGCCGCTGCCGTCAGCCGACGCGCTGGAGGACGCGACCATCCCCTCGGTACAGCGGATAGTCGAAACCGTCCGGAAGGCGCTGGACTGATGGGTGACGAAGCACTGGCCCTGGCCCCGACCGACCTGCGGATCGGGGGCGAGTGGCGGCCGGCCGCGGCCGGCGGCACGTTCGAGGTGGCCGACCCGGCAACCGAGGAGGTCATCGCGACCGTCGCCGACGGCGGCGTGGCCGACGGGCTGGCCGCGGTCGAGGCCGCCCACAACGCCCTGCCGGCCTGGGCGGCCACCCCGCCCCGGGAGCGCGCCGAGGTGCTGCGCCGGGCC
Organism: Mycobacteriales bacterium; assembly: GCA_039648995.1. GTDB lineage: Bacteria > Actinomycetota > Actinomycetes > Mycobacteriales > CADCTP01 > JBBWZH01. Next base: position 2,410 of record JBBWZH010000715.1, on the reverse strand, counting down.
TGGCAGCTGATGGTCGACCGGGCCGAGCCGCTGGCCCGGCTGATCTCGCTGGAGAACGGCAAGGCGCTGCGGGACGCCCGCGGCGAGATCATCTACGCGGCCGAGTTCTTCCGGTGGTATTCGGAGGAGTCGGTGCGCGCGCTCGGCTCGCTGCAGACCGCGCCGGCCGGCACCAACCGCATCCTGGTGCTGCACCACCCGGTCGGCGTGTGCGTGCTGGTCACCCCGTGGAACTTCCCGGCCGCGATGGCCACCCGCAAGATCGGCCCGGCGCTCGGCGCGGGCTGTGCGGTCGTGCTGAAGCCGGCCAGCGACACGCCGCTGACGGCGCTGGCGATCGCCGCGATCCTGACCGAGGCCGGTGCCCCGCCCGGGGTGGTCAACGTGGTGCCGTCCCGGTCGTCCGGCAAGGTCGTCTCGGCCATGCTGCACGACCCGCGGGTGCGCAAGGTCTCGTTCACCGGCAGCACCGAGGTCGGCCGGATGCTGCTGCACGAGGCCGCCGACAACGTGCTGAACGTGTCGATGGAACTCGGCGGCAACGCGCCGTTCCTGGTCTTCGACGACGCCGACCTGGACGCGGCGGTGGCCGGCGCGATGATCGCCAAGATGCGCAACGGCGGTGAGGCGTGCACCGCGGCGAACCGGTTCTACGTGCAGCGCGGCGTGGCCGCCGAGTTCAGCCGCCGGTTCGCCGACGCGATGGGCAAGCTGGTCGTCGGCCCCGGGCTGGAGGCCGGCACCGACCTCGGCCCGCTGGTCAATTCCCCGTCCCGGGAGAAGGTGGCCGACCTCGTCGGCGGCGCGCTGGACGAGGGCGCGAAGGTGCTCGTCGGTGCCACCCAGCCGGCCCGCGCCGGCTACTTCTACGACGCCACCGTGCTCGCCGACGTCCCGCCCGGCGCCGCGATCCTGCGCGAGGAGGTGTTCGGCCCGGTCGCGCCGATCGTCACGTTCGGCGACGAGGCCGAGGCGGTCGAGCTGGCCAACGACACCGAGTTCGGGCTGGTCTCCTACCTCTACACCGGCGACCTGGCCCGCGGCCTGCGGGTGAGCGAGGCGCTGGAGGCCGGCATGGTCGGGCTGAACCGCGGCGTGGTCAGCGACCCGGCCGCGCCGTTCGGCGGGGTCAAGCAGTCCGGCATCGGCCGCGAGGGCGGCCACGAAGGGATGCTCGACTACCTCGAACCCAAGTACGTCGCCACCGACTGGTAGCCGGTCACCCGCTCCGGCGACCCCTGTCCGCGGAACGCGCGGACCGGGGTCGCTTCATGTCGGCCGCGGGGCCGAGCCCCGCGAACCCCACGGTGCGGCAGGTGGCGGGTCGGTCGCGGGGCCGAGCCCCGCGGACCCTACGGTGCGGCTGGTGGTGGTTCGGCTGCGGGGCCGAGCCCGGCGGACCCTACGGTGCGGCTGGTGGCGGTCGCGTTCGCCACCGGGTCACTGGTACCAGGGCTGGGCGGCGGGGGAGACCACGGGCCCGTTCGGACCCGGCAGGATCTGGGTGTCGGTCTGGGCGTCCGTGTCGGTACGGCTGTGCAGCCCTGTCAGCAGGTCGACGAAGTGTTGGGCCAGCGGCGCCCACTGGCCGGGCGGCAGCCGGTCGGAAGTGGTGCCGACGCGCGGCGGCCGGGTCATGTTGCGCAGCTCGAACACCGGACCGCTGCGCGGGTCGATATCGCGCACCGAGCCCATCGGGTGTACCGGCTCGGCTGGCATCTGCTTGAACAGACCTTCGTCGAGGTACGGGGTGACACCGTCCGATGTGGACTGGAACACCGCGTCGACGAAGTCGCCGACGCTCACCGTGAAGGGTCGCCGCCCCGGCCCCTGCCACTTCTCGACCGCGTCGGTGAACAGCATGCTGCCGGAGCTGCGGGCGGCGTTGCCGAGCAGCGCGGCCCGCAGCGCCTGCCAGTTGCTGCGCGCCCAGCCCTTCTCGCTGCCGTTCGGGTCCACGTCGGTGTTGAAGCCCGGTACCTGCTGCAGGTAGACGTGCGCCAGGTCGGTCCGGGACAGCAGCGGCACGATGTTCTTGTCCAGCGCGCCCCCGCCGTCCTGGCTGAAATGCCGGCCCATCAGCAGGTACTGCGCGACCAGCGTGAGCAGCCCGCGGAGGTTGGCCAGGCCGGGGAGCCGGCCCCGCCGGCCCGCCTGCGCCCGCGGGCCCAGCGCCGCCGTGTGCAGGTCGGGCGTGATGTCGTACGACCGCAGGCCCAGGCCGACCGTCGCGAGCTCGACCGGCGCCGAGTCGGCGACGTGCTTCAGCACCGCGCTCGCCACGTCCGGCGCGCGGGCAGCCTCCTGGAGCACCATCGAGGTCGGCTTGGGTATGGCCAGTTGAGTCTCCTTCGTCTTCACGCTCCGCAGCGGCCGCAGCAGTGCCGGGTGCAGGGTCTGCTGCTTGACC
>JBBWZH010000491.1:0-6450 GCA_039648995.1 Mycobacteriales bacterium | reverse complement strand
CGGTCGGGATCACGCTGACTGGGTCTGATGTGGACGGTGACGCGTTGACGTACGCGGTCGGCGCCGGCCCGGCGCACGGCACGCTGTCGGGCACCGCGCCGAACCTGACCTACACCCCGGCGGCCGGCTACTCGGGCCCGGACTCGTTCACCTTCACCACGAACGACGGCCAGGCCAGCTCCGACCCGGCGACCGTGTCGATCACGGTCACCCCGGTCGTCACCCCGCCACCGGCGACCACCCCGACGCTGGACAGCCGGGTCAGCGCCGACCAGCGGACCGCCGGCAACCACATCACCGCGCCGGCGCTCACCGCGCACACCGGACACGAACTGCTGCTCGCGTTCGTGACCGCGGACGGCCCGGGCGCGTCGCCCCAGCGGGTCACCGCCGTCACCGGTGGCGGTCTGACCTGGACACTGGTGAGGCGGGCGAACGCGACCGGCGGCACCACCGAGGTCTGGCAGGCGTACACGGCCGTCCCGACCACGGCGACGGTCAAGGCCGCGTTCGCGGTGAACGGCTACGACTCGTCGATCACGGTGGCCGCGTTCTCCGGCGCGGGCCGGTCCGTCGGCGCCACCGCGGCCCGGACCGGGACCAGCGGCAACCCCACCCTCGCGCTGACCCCGACCGCCGCGAACTCGCTGGTATGGGCGGACGGGCACGACTGGTCCCACAACGCCACCGTGGCGGCCGGCGCCGGCCAGGCGTTCGTGCACACATTCCTCGACGCGCGCGTGCATGACTCGTTCTGGGTCCAGCAGCGTGTGGCCGCGACCACCGGCGCCACGCCGGTGACCGTCAACGACACCGGGCTGACGGCCCGGGACCGTTGGCAGCTTGTCGCGGTGGAGATCCCGGCCGCCAGCTAGGCGGTCGGTCGAGCGCCCGGCGGCGGTCCTGCCCCCACAGGTCCGCCGCCGGTGTCGCGCGGCACCGGCTCGTCCGGCCGGCCAGCCGCCCCCGTCGCACGGGACGATCACTGCGGTTGACACCCCTGGTGGCTGCCCGTAGCGTCGCCGTCAAATCTAGTGATGGTGTGGGAAGCCGGTGAGAATCCGGCACGGTCGCGCCACTGTGGACGGTCCGCTTCGGCTGGGCCGGAAGTCAGACCCCACGCCATCACGGACACCGCCGAGCGGGACGCGAGATCCCAAGGAGGTTCGCCGCCATGGCACAGGCCGCTGTTCTGCCCATCCCGGCCGAGGCCCCGATTCCAGTACCGATCCCGGTGCGGCAGTTGCTGCCCTGGGCGGTCTTCGGGCTGCTGCTCGCGCTGGTCGCGATCTACTTCGTCGGCGCGGAGCAGGGTGCCACCTCGATCATCGGCGGCCACTACGTGCACGAGTTCGTGCACGACGGCCGGCACCTGCTCGGCTTCCCCTGCCACTAGCCGGCCCAGCTCAGACGATGGCACGCACCCTGCTGGTGCGCGGCATGCTCGTCGGCGTCGTCGCCGGCGTGCTCGCGTTCCTCTTCGGAAAGCTGATTGGCGAGGGCCCGATCGACGCGGCCGTCGCCTTCGAATACGCGCACCAGGCGCCCGGTACCGATGACCCGGAGATCGTCAGCCGGACGATCCAGTCGACGCTCGGGCTCGGCGTCGCGGTGCTGATCTACGGCAGCGCGCTGGGCGGCATCTTCGGGCTGCTGTTCGCGTTCGCCTACGGCAGGTTCGGCCGGCTCGGCGCCCGCCCCACCGCGCTGGTGGTCGCGATCCTCGGGTTCGCCGCGGTCTACCTGGTGCCGTTCCTGAAGTACCCGGCCAACCCGCCGTCGGTGGGCCGGTCGGACACGATCGCGCACCGGTCCCAGCTGTACTTCGCGATGATCGTCATCTCGGTCGCGGCCGCGGTCGGCGCGATCGTGCTCGGCCGCCGGCTGCTGGCCCGGTTCACCATCTGGGACGCCGTCCCGATAGCGTTCGCCGCGTTCGCCGCGGTGATCGTCGCGGCCTGGCTGATCATGCCGACGGTGAACGAGGTGCCGGCCGAGTTCCCGGCGACCGTCCTGTGGAAGTTCCGGGTCGCCTCGCTCGGCACGCAACTCGTGCTCTGGGGTACCTGCGGGTTGCTGTTCGGCGCGCTCACCGACCGCAGCCTCCGCCGCACCGTCGCACAACCCCGTCCCGTCCCGTTCGGGTGACCCTGGCCGACCCGGACGAGCCCGTGGTCCCGGCGGACGGCGCCGCCGTTGCCGCCGCCCTGCTCCGGTCGGCCGCGACCAACCCGCTGCTCGGCATCGACCTCCCGCTGCCCCCGTCCGGGCCCGGCGGTCCGGACCGACCCGGCGGGCCGGCGGCCGGATCGGGTCCGGCGGGCTCGGGGCACGCGCCGGGGACAGGCCCTGGGCAGCCGGCCGCGCGGCTGGTGGCGCCCGACACCGGGCCGGCCGCGGCGGCCGAGCTGGTGGACGCCGTGGCCGGCTGGCTCGACGTGACCGAGCGTCGGGTGGCCGGGTCGCTGGTCGTGCTCGGCTACGCGGCCCGGCTGGTCGGACCGGCGATCGCGGTGCTGCTGCGGGACGGGATCCTGGTCGACCTGAGGGCTGACCGGGTCCGCTACGACTTCGCGCCCGGCCAGGGCTTCCGGCTCGCGCTGACCGGCCCGGCCGGCTGGCGGGGCGACCCGGCCGCGCTGACCGACCGCTGGTGCCGGGACATCCTGGACGGCCACCTGCGCGCCGTCCTCGCGTCGGTGCAGGTGGCCGCGCCGGTCGCCACCGGCCTGCTCTGGGGCAACGTCGCCTCCGGCCTCACCGGCGCGCTCCGTTCGGTCGCCCACGGCGGCGGCGCCCCGGTGGACCGGTGCTACCAGCTCGGGACCAGCCTGCTGCGGTACGGCCCGCTGGCCGGCAGCGGCGTGCTGACCGCCGACCTCGGCTTCGTCCGGCGCAGTTGCTGCCTCTACTACCGGCTCGACGGCGGCGGCACCTGCGGCGACTGCCCGCTGCGCTGACGCACCGGCCTGTCCCGCCCGTCCCGCCGGTCCCGCCGGTCCCGCCGGTCCCGCCCGCGGGATGACCCGGCCGGTGTTGCCGACCCGCGGGTGCACCATGTCGTTCCGGGTGCAGGTGGTCACGCGGACCCGGCCGGCGGGGTTGCGTCCCGCCGGCCGGGCCGAGGCTCAGGTGCCGATGTTGGGTTGCGGGCCGGCGAACGTCCGCAGGATCGTCGGCACGTCCGCAGCCGGGTCGAGGGTGTAGGGGTAGAAGCTGCCCGGGGTGAACGCCGCGCCGGCGGCGGTCTGCTTGCCCGTGCAGCTGACCAGGATGCTCCCGGTCTGCCGGAGCTCGGCGGCCGACGTGTCGATGTAGTACGGGTTGTTCACGTGGTCGTAGTAGCTGTTCTCGATCAACATCCGGGTGCTGCCGCGCGACAGGTTCCCGTACGAGGTGAGGTTCTGCATGTAGTTGTTGTAGAGGTGGGCCATCGCCACGTTGTCGGTGCTCGGGTTGCGCTGGTTGTTGTCGTGGATCCAGTTGTGGTGGATGGTCATCCTGGCGGTGACGTTGTCGGTCCAGCCGATGCCGAAGGCCTTGTTGTCGCTGGCCAGCACGTTCCACGAGACGGTCAGGAAGCTGGTGTCGATCCGGCTGTCGATCAGGCCGTCGTTCATCCGCTCGATCGTGTTGTGGTCGATCCAGACGTGGTCGGCGGTGTCCATCTGGATGCCGTCGTAGTCGAAGACCTTGTCGTCCGGGTCATCGCTGGCCACCTGGGTGTCCCGGATGGTCAGGTTGCGGATGATCACGTTGTGCGTGCCGGTGCCGAGGTTGAACCCGCCGTGCACGATCTCACCGGTCGCGCCCACCCCGATGATCGTCTTGTTGGATGCCACCTTGATCTCGGTGCCGAACGGGTCGATCGTGATCGAGCCGCTGACCCGGATCACCACCGGGTCGGCGGAGCCGGCGAACCGCGCCAGGTCGGCCTGGTTGGTGACGGTGACCGTAGTGCCCGCCGCGCCGCCGGTGGTTCCGCCGCCGGTCGAGGCGAACCCGTCGGCCACGTTCGACCAGGTGCGGCCGTTGCCGACCGGGGTGAACAGCCATTGCTTGTTGGAGTTGGTGGTGCAGGTTTCCTGGATGATGGCGGTGCCGTTGGTTGTGGAGGCGCCTTGGTCGGAGATGCACAGGCCGGTGGTGGCGGAGATGATCTGGTAGGTGCCGGTGCCGGATGGGGTGAAGGTCCAGAGTTGGTTGGCTTTCTGGCCGTCGCCGCAGCCCCATTGTTGGAGTTGCAGGCCGGTTGTGGTGGCGCCGGATGGGATGTCGATGCATCGTCCGCTGTTGACGTTGGCGATGGTGAACCGGTTGGAGCCGGCGGAGACGATGCGGAACTGTTGCCAGGCGGCGCCTGCGGTGCAGCTCCATTGTTGGAGCTTGGTGCCGTCCACTGTGGATGCGGCGGGGATGTCGATGCACTTGCCGCTGGTGGTCACGCTGAGCTGGTAGACGCCACCAGCGGCCGGCACCGCCGCGGCCGCCGGTTGCGCGATCGCCACCAGCGCGGCGCCGATCACCGCCGCCGGTGCCAGGGCAGCGGTGTGTCGTCGCCAGCTGAGGGGTGGTCGGGAGATGCCGAGCATGAGCTTCCTTCCGCGGATCCGAAAGTGCTTCCACCCGGACGGAAGCCAGGACCGTCGACAGGGGCCGGACCTGCCGGCGGGTTCCGGGGCCCCGCCGGCAGATCGGCCGGACCTGCCCGTCAGCCGACCGGGTTCCAGCCGTCGGATCCGGCCAGGTACTTCTGCGCGGTGAAGTTCGGCGCCTGCGCGTCAGACAGCTGTGGCCGGTTGCTGTTGACCGTGGCACCCGGCCCGGTGTTGCGGTACTCGGAGAACCGCGCGTTCTGCCAGGTTCTCGTGGACATGTTCGTCCACGGCTGGCTGGTGTTGATCACCGCGCTGATCGTCGACTCCCGGTACAGCACCTGGGCGGCCTGCCCCCACGGGCGGCCCAGCGAGGTGGAGCCGTTGGACGCCGCGCCGGTGATCCGCGATTTGTAGAACAGGAAGCCGTACGCCCGGGTCGATGGCGTCCGGGCCGCGGTCAGCGCCCCACCGCGCGGGTTCTCGTGGATCTCGCAGTTGTTGAAGACCGCGATGCCATCGCCGAAGACGAAGTCGACGGTGCCCTGCACGTACGAGTTCACGATGTAGCTACGCGCGCCGGCGTTCACCAGGAACGTGTCCTGGTCACCGAGCAGCCGCACGTTGGACAGCAGCGCCCGGTCGGCGGCCAGGTTCAGCGCGACGGCCTGGTTCTGGCCGCCGGTGTCGACGGAGTTCTCGTCGAAGTCGTTGGAGAACGTCAGGTTGGTCGCGACGAAGTCGTGCCCGTTGACGAACACGCTCGCGCTGTTGAACGTGCCGAAGTTGCCTGCCCAGTGGTTGTTGACGATCAGCACGTTGCTCGGTGACGCGCCGAGCCCCTGGAGCGTGATGAACGGCTTGTTCGCCGGCACCGTGACGATCTCTCGGTAGGTGCCCGGCTTGATCGTGATCGTGGCCCGGCTGGTGTTGTTCGCCGGCACCGCGTCGACCGCCGCCTGCACGGTACGGAACATGCCGGTGCCGTCGGCGGCGACCGTCAACGTCGCTGCCCCGGCGGGCTGGACGAACGCGACCGCCGACATCCCGACGACCGCTGCCGGAACAGCCAGCAGCACAGCCAACCGGTGCCGTGCGGACCTGCTGGCGGGTTGGGTGATCGAACCGAACATGACGCTCCTTCCGCGGGCGTGCTGGACTCACCGCTGTGGACGGGTTGCGGGGTACGGCCCGCGAGCGGTGCTGCGAAAGGAGTTCCGATCATGGCCGGCGCGCACCGTCCGGTCCCAGTCGTGGCACCCGCCGTACCGGGGCCGACCGTGACGGTGCTGGCATAGGACGCCAACCGGCGTGCGATCAACCGTGTGGTGACGCCATCCAGAGCCTTCCGTCCGCATCGCGCGAGGCGATGGTGGACGGGCCCGCGGCAGTTGCCGCAGCTGCTCGGACCCGCGATCTCCTACAGCGCAGCCGGGATGTTCCGGCCGGCCCCCACGAGCCTGCCGCCGCCCGGGACGGCCGTCAAGCGTCCGCCGCGGTCAACGGTGTCGCGGCTGGCCAGGCCGGCCAGGATCCGCCGGGCCGCGGCCCGCACCGCACGGCCGCCGGCGGTCGTTGACCCAGTCCCGGGCCGGGACGATCCACCGCGGGTCCGGCTCGGGTCCCCCTGCCCGCGACGGCGCATGCCGCTCGCCACCCGGACGAGCCTGACGCCCGGACCGGCCCCGCGTCCCCGCGCCGGCCTCCTGCTCTGGCTGCCCTACCGCGTCCGCCGCTGGCCCTGGCCGTACATGCTCAGCTAGCCCTACAGCGGCAGGCGCAACGTGGCGAAGCTGTCGCACCGGACCACCCGGGTCGACTCCTCGATCCAGTAGGCGCAGGCGACGATCTTCCC
>JBBWZH010000690.1:0-4736 GCA_039648995.1 Mycobacteriales bacterium | reverse complement strand
TCGACGGCGAGTACGCCGGCGACGGCGTCACGGCGGTCGGCGGACCGGATGTGCCCGAACGGCCACCACTGGGAGAGCGCGGCCTGGCCGGCCGGCGGTATGAACTGGAAACCCGGGAACAGCCAATGCGGCTCGATCGGGAAGTACCGGTACGGCGTCTGCACCCAGTGCCGGCCGGCCGCGGCATGCACGGTCTCGGCGAAGGCCTGCCGCCGTGCGTGCCCGCCGACGTGCTCCAGGACCGAGTTCGAATACACCAGGTCGAACCGCTCGCGGCGGAGCCGGTCCGGCAACTGGCAGGCGTCCCCCTCGACCTGGACCAGCCAGGGCGGCGTCCGGACCGGCTGCGGCAGCAGGTTGACGAGTACGACCTCGGCCGGGCGTTGCGGCAGGCGTTGCCACGCTGCCGGAACGCCGCCGAGGTCGAGTACCCGCATCTGGGCCAGGTCCGGGAACCGGCGGTGGAACTCCGCCCACCGGCGCTGGCGAGCCCGACCGGCGAGCGAGGTGCTGCCGGTCGGGCTGCTGATCAACCGCTCCACCAGCCGGGGAGCGAACGCCGGGTCGCTACCCGCCACTGCCGCCGCTGCCGTCGAGCGGGTCGGTCAGCTGGCGGTCGCGCGGCGGCGACGACGGCGACCGGCCAGGATCGCGCCGGCACCGCCGAGCAGCAGGGCGCCACCGAGGACCAGCGGGGTGCGGACGCTCGCGCCCGTGTCGGGCAGCGACCCGCTGGCTGACACGCTGGCCGCCTCGACCACCGAGGTGAGGACCCGCGTCGCACCGGACGAGTCGACGCCGCTCACCACGATCGTGGCCGTGCCGGAGTGGCTGAGCAGCACGCCGGTGCTGATCTCACCGCTGGAGTCGGCGACGACCGAGAAGCTGTCCACGGCGACGCCACCCACCCACACGGTGACCGTGACCGTGGTGCCCGCCCCGAAGCCGGTGCCGGTGACGTGCACGCTGCCGCCGGCTGTGACGGTTGTGGACGAGACGCTCAGCCCGCCGGTGGACGGCGGGTAGGCGGGTGCGGCGACGGCGATCGCGGCGGGTAGGCCGACGCTCGCGATCACGCTCAAGGTCGCGCCGACCAGCAGGCGACGAATGGCCATCCGAGATCTCCCCCGTAACTCCGATCGGGCACTGTCAGTAGCCGATCTTGCACCCCGTGTCACTCGTTGGCAACCCCTGGTGATCACTCACAGGGCAGCAGCGACGTGCCGACGGTCTGCGGCTGGACCAGCGGCTGCACCGGCACCACCGGCGCGGCGGCCGAACCGGGCTCGCGGATGTCCAGCACAACCGTGCGCCAGCGGCCGGGCGGCACGACCAGCGGGAAGCTCCAGACCGGGCGGCCGGCGGCCGGCAGCGCGCCCACATCGAGCCGCTGACCGTCCAGGGTGGCGCGCACCACCCCGGCCTGCCGCGGCCCGTACACCGAGACCAGCGCGACCACGGAGTCCGGCGCGGCCGACTGCGCCCGGGTCACGCCGGTGTCCTCGCGCTGGGTCACGTAGGCCGGCAGCGTGTCGCCGGCCGGCGCCGCGTTGCCGAACCGGATCGTGATCCGGCTGTCCCGCTGGCCGGCCAGGCAGCGCCCGCCGGCGTAGCTGACCGACCGCCGCAGGTAGTAGTCCATCTTGTTGCCGGCCACGTTGTTCACCACCACGTACGCGTACGAGCCGGCGCCGTCCGGCAGGGTGCCGCCGAGCCCGGCCGCGACCAGGTCGCGCTCCTCGGCCGGGCGGCTGCTGTAGATCACCAGCCGGCGCTCCCGGCCGGCCCGGGCCAGCGCGTCCAGCAGCGCCCGCGGCCGGGCCGGGCTGGCCAGCAGCGCGCTGACCGCACTGCGGGCGACGGTACGCAGGAACCCGTTCTGCGGCTCGCCCGGCGCGAACCGCGCGTACACCTGGCTCATCGTGAGCGGCGCGACGTTGCCGCCGGTGACCTGCTCGCCGGTCGGCAGCCGCACCGGCCCGGTCGCCGCGAGCAGATAGCCGACAGCGACCGGGTCGGTGGCCAGCGCGCCGTCCAGCCGCTGGCCGGTCTGCCGCTGCCACAGCGCGAGCCAGATCCGCGCCGCGTTCGGGAAGCTGGGGTCGAGGTTGCTGTTCGCCCAGATCGCCGGGTCCTGGCCCCACCGCGCGGCGTACTCCGGGCCCAGGTCGACCGGCATCCGGTCGGCGCCGCGCAGGTCGGTGTTCGAGCCGAGCGTCCGCACGGTGATCCGGCCGCCGTCGGCGGCCAGCACCGCGTAGAGGCCGGGGAGGCCGCCGGTGCCACGGGCCTCGGCGTTGTTCTGGAACACCAGCAGGTAGCGGCGCGGGCGCTCGCCGCCGAGCAGCGCCGGCACGAGCCGCGCCGCCCGGTCCACGCTGTCCAAAGTGGACGCCGCCCGGGCCAGCTCGGTGCTCGCGTCAGCCACCGCCGTGGCCACCGGATGCGGCAGCCAACCCGGGCCGAGCGTGTCCAGACGTCCGCGGGCCTCGGCCACCGCGCCGGCCGCCTGCTCCACCGCCGGCCGGGCCCGGCTGAACGCGGCCACCGCGACCCGGTCACCCGCGGGACGCAGCCGGTCCGGCGCCAGGGCGGCGCCGGCGTCGATGAGCGCCGGCAGCGCCCGGGCGGTCAGGTCGTCGACCACGCCGGCGACCGTGCGGATCGCGGCCGGGGTGCCGCCCAGGTACGGGGTGGCCGCTGCCAGCCGCCAGACCGGGTCGCCGGTGAGCCGGCGCGCCTTCGTCGCCCGGCGGCGGGCGTCGGCCAGCGCCGGCCTCGCCCGCTCGGGCTGCCCGGCCAGCAGCGCTGACCGGATCGCGTGCAGGTCGTCCCGCGCCGCGACCAGCTCCGTCCGCGCCTGCAGGCCCCGCAGCACCAGCCAGCCGGCCGCACCGGCCACCAGCAGCACGGCACCGAGCACCGCCAACCCGGCCACCCGCGCCGGCCGGCGCTGCCTGGCCGGCGGGCGGGGCTCCGGCGGGCCCGGCGGGTCGGGTGGGTCGGCGCCGCAGAGCGCCGCCAGCGGCCCGGCGAGCGCGCCCTGGATCGCCGCCGCCGCGGCCTGGTACTCCTCCTCGGCGCCGCCGTGCGGGTCCGGCATGTCGTCGTCGGCCGGCCCGGCCGCCCGCACCTCGCCGCGCAGCGCCCGCGCCGCCGCCACCAGGCTCCGCGCCCGCGCGACCGCATCCGCCCCGGCCGCATCCGCCCCGGCCGCACCCGCGGTGCCGGCGTTCGGCGTGCCGGCGTTCGGCGTGCCGGCGTTCGACGTGGCTGCCACCAGGCGGGCGAACTCGTGCAAGGTGAAGGAATACCGGTGGGCCGGCGGGTACAGCCGGACCGCTGCGGCCCGCTCGACCCTGGTCGCGGTCAGCACCAGATCGGCGCCGGCGACCAGCTCGGCGGTCAGCGGCCGGGCTGTGAACCCCGCCGGGTCAGCGCCGAGGCCGGCCGCGATCGCGGCCGCCCGCGGGTCCATCGGCATCCCGGCTACCGCCTCGGTGCCCGCACTCTCCACGGTGAACCGGGCCGCCTCGCCGCCCAACCCGGCCGCCAGCCCGGCCCGCAGCCACCGCTCCGCGAGCGGTGACCGGCACAGGTTCCCCACGCACACCAGCAGCACCCTGAACCCGCCGGCTGGCTCCGCCGGCCCGGGCAGCGCACGGCGCACCGGCGCCCCGTCCAGCTCCCGCCGCACGGTCGCACCGCCGCCAGCCCGCTCGCCGGCGGCGGGGGGTGGGCCGGGCATCAGCAGTCGACCGGCGCGCTGGCCAGCGCGCGGGCCACGACGGCTTCCCGGTACCAGTCGTAGGTGGCCTGGATGCCGGCGGCCAGGCCGATCACCGGCCGGAAGCCGAGCGCCGTCTGCCGGGTGACGTCCAGCACCTTGCGCGGGGTGCCGTCCGGCTTGCTCGGGTCGAACGCCAGTTCGCCGGTGTAGCCGACCGCGCTGGCGATGATCCCGGCCAGGTCGTGGATCGTCACGTCGACGCCGGTGCCGAGGTTGACCGGCGCGGCGCCGTCGTACCGCTCCAGCAGCACCAGGCAGGCCCGGGCCAGGTCGTCGACGTGCAGGAACTCGCGCCGCGGACGGCCGGTGCCCCAGATCGTCAGCCGCTCCGCGCCGGCCTCCCGAGCCTCGTGCGCGCGGCGCAGCAGCGCCGGCAGCACGTGCGCGGTGGCCGGGTCGAAGTTGTCGTGCGGCCCGTACAGGTTGGTCGGCATCGCGCTGATCCAGGGCAGCCCGTACTGCCGGCGCACCGCCTGCACCTGGATGATCCCGGCGATCTTGGCGATGGCGTACGCATCGTTGGTCGGCTCCAGCGGCCCGGACAGCAGTGCGTCCTCGGTGATCGGCTGCCGCGCCTGCCGCGGGTAGACGCAGCTGGAGCCCAGGAACAGCAGCCGCGGCACCCGGACGGCCAGGGCCGCGTCCAGCACGTTCGTCTGGATCCGCAGGTTGTCGGACAGGAAGTCGACCGGCCGGCTCGCGTTCGCCATGATCCCGCCGACCCGGGCGGCGGCCAGCACCACGCACCGCGGGCGGACCGTCCGGAAGAACTGGAACGTCCCGTCCCGGTCCCGCAGGTCCAGCTCAGCCGACGTCCGACCGACGAGCCCGGTGAACCCCTCGGCGGCCAGCCGCCGCCACACCGCCGACCCCACCAACCCCCGATGCCCCGCCACAAACGTGACCGCCCCGCGGTCCAACCCCATACCGCCTCCCCCGTGCACGC
>JBBWZH010000682.1:0-4722 GCA_039648995.1 Mycobacteriales bacterium | reverse complement strand
GTTAGCCGCGGCGGCGGAGCCAGGCTTCGCGGAGGGCGGGGAAGCGGGTGCCGAGGGTGCGGCGGAGGTCGGGCAGGCGCTCGGTGGCTTCGAGTTTGACGCGGTGTGGGAGCTGTGCGGTGGGGAGGTAGGAGAAGTCGGGGTAGCGGCGGTTGATGGGCTGCGTGCGCCAGTTGTCCTCGTCGTCGGCGTCGGCGACCTTGCGGAAGACGGCGGCGCGGTCGTCCACGATCTCGACGAAGGCCCAGTCCGGTGAGGAGCGCATGTAGCGGAAGGCGACGGCGACGGCCGGGATCGGGACGTCGTCCAGCAGCAGGACGCCGCCGGGGCGCAGGAGCTGCTCGACGTAGTGGTAGTCGACGACGGGGCCGGGGAACGAGTGCATGCCGTCGATGAACGCGAGGTCGAACCGGTCGCCGCCGAGCAGGGTGGGCAGTACCCGATCCGAGCGTCCCTCCACAAAGGACACCGTGTCGGTGCCGACGCCGAGGTCGGTGCAGTAGTCGGCGATGCGCTTGTGCTCGTCGCCGAACGGGCTGACCGCGTGGTGCCGCGCCCCGGCGGCGGCGAAGACCACGGTGGACGCTCCGGCGCCGGTCTCCAGGGTGCGGTCACCGGGCGAGACGTGCCGGGCGATCAGCTCCAGCGTGCCGGGCATCGCGTTCCAGATCCGGGTGCCGCCGGAATGGAACACCGGCTTGTCCTCGACGAGTCGCTCGACAACCTTCGCGGCGTCAGCCACCTGTAGTCACTCTCCCCCCACGGGCCGCCACGGTGGCGACCGGAAACGTCCTAGGACGCGCGCAGCGCGCGTAGCTCGTGCCGCTTCAACGCGAGCACCGGTAGATAGAGTGCCAGCCCGCCGATGCCACCGGCAGCCAACACGAGCAGATCGGGGTGCAGCAGCCGGATCGCCAGCAGCGGCGCGACCACCAGCCCGACCGCGCCGACCACCGGCATCCAGACCGAGCGGGCCAGCTCCAGCGGGCGGAACCCGAGCCGGCGCAGCGCGGCCAGGAACGCCGGCACCATCACGCCGACCGCGACCAGCATGTGAGCGGTGCCGACGCCCGCGATCCCACCCAGGTGCGCGCCGATGGCCAGCGCCGGGATGAGCACGACCAGCCAGAGCCCCTGCAGGAACATGGTCTGCTTGCTGTGCCCGGCGGCGATGAGCAGGTCGAAGCAGAGCTGCAGGGCGACCCGGGCCAGCCCGAGCACGGCCAGGAACGCCAGCGCGGGCGCGGCGCCGGCCCACTTCTCCCCGTACACCACCCGCACCGCGGGCGCGGCCAGCACCGCGAGCAGCACGCAGATCGGCACCGCGGCCGCCATCAGCAGGCCGAGCGAGCCGGCGAACGCGCGGCGCAGCCGCTGCGGGTCGTCCTGCAGCCGGGCGAACGCCGGCACGCTGACCCGGGCCACCGGGATCGACAGCAGGTTCACCGGCCAGCTGGACAGGTTGAACGCCAGCACGTACAGGCCCAGAACGGTGGGGCCGAGCATCCGGCCGACGATCACGTTGTCCACGTTGACCATCGCGACCGCGAGCAGCGTCGCGCCGGCCAGCGGCAGGCCGCCCTTGAGCAGCTCGCGGGCGATCGTGGAGTCGAAGCCGGGCCGGTACCGCACCGGGGCGAACACCATGTGCAGCAGGCTGTTGACCGCGTTGCCGATCAGCCGGCCCCAGACCAGCGCCCAGACGCCGTAGCCGAGCGCGGCCAGCGTCAGCGTGAGCCCGGTGGTGATGATGAACCCGGCCAGGTCGGCGTAGGTGCGCCGATCCTGCCGGAACGACCGGGTCAGCGTGGCCGACGGCACCGCGAAGATCCCGTTGATCACCACGCCGAAGGCCAGCGCGCGCACCACGCTGGTCGCGTCCGGGGCCCGGAACGCGGCCGCGAACGTCGGCGCGAACACCGCGAACACGCCGAACAGCGCGCAGGAGAAGCCGAAGATCACGGTCATCCCGGTCGGCGCGACCCTGGCGAAGTCGCCGGGCCAGCGCACCAGCACCTGCTCGATGCCCAGGTCGTTCAGGTTGGCCAGCAGCACCAGCGCGACGGTGGCGACCGCGAACACGCCGTAGTCGTTGGGCGCCAGGATGCGGGCCAGCACGATGCCGGAGATCAGCTGCCCCAGCCGGCTGAGCATGGTGCTGGCGAAGCTCCAGCCGAGGCCGCGCTTGACCAGCTTGTTCAGCGACTGGTCGGCGCCCATCGGGTCGCCCTTGCGGCGCTGCCGCCGCCCGGCCACGGCCGCGCCGAGGGTGGACGTACCCACCACCCACGGGTCGTTGATCAGCCAGGACGCCGGCGGCCCGCCACCCGGCCGCTGCCGGTGCCGACCCCCGGCACCCGGCGGGCGGGCCGACGTTGCCCCACGTTCGGGCAGCACCGTACCCACGGCAGCCTCATCCATCTGGACACCCCCCACGGGCCGGACCCCTCCGGCGCGCCCCAGCCGAGGGTACGGGAGGGCCGGGCGGCGCGTAGGCGGAGCGAACAAGCAGTACCCGGTCGGGCAGGCGCCGCCTCGACTCGCCCGACATCGCTACAGCCGGTAGTCAAGGGGCGACAGCCGGAACTGCGCACATGCCGTTCTTCCAGGCGCAATCGGGGCAGCGCCTGGATTGTGCCTGGCGGCTGCGCTACGGTCTCGGCGCTTGAGAGTAATCATCAAGCGCCTCTCACCGCTTTCTGGCAAGCCGGTGCCGGAACGCGGGCAGCACGGGCCGTCGGCGTCCCCGCATGGCCCCCGCAGGAAGGCAGGAGTCCTTCTCGTGCGTCATCGCACCCACTCCCGGCATCGCACCAGCGCCCCGTCGGCGGCCCCCTCCACCGGCACCGCGCTCCTCGACCGCCCCGAGCCGGACGACCCGCCCGTCAAGGCCCGGCCGGCCCGGTGGGCCCGGTCGCCGAGGGCACGCATCCCGCAGCGGCTCGTCGTGGCCGCGATCGTGCTCGTCGCCATCTGCGCGACCTCGGTGGCGGTGGCCTACCCGCACCGCGGCCCGGGCAAGGGCGGTGGGGCCGGCGCGGAGGTGAGCCTGTTCGGCTCGACCGTCCCGAAGACCGCGACCGACCCGGACACCCGCCCGGTCGAGCTCGGCATGCGGTTCCGTGCCACCCAGGCCGGCGCGGTCACCGGAGTCCGGTTCTACCAGGGTCCGCGGAACACCGGCAGCCACATCGGCCGGCTCTGGGACACCGCCGGCCACGTGCTGGCCCAGGCCACGTTCGCGACCTCGGCCGCCGCCGGCTGGCAGCAGGTCAGGTTCGCGACGCCGATCAGCCTGGTGCCCGGCGCGGAGTACGTCGTCTCGTACTTCGCGCCGAACGGCGGGTACGCGGCCGACAAGGGCTACTTCGAGCGCGGTGACAGGGCGAGCGGTCCGCTGGTCGCTCTCGCCGACACGAAGGCCAAGCCGAACGGGCTGTTCCGGTACGGCGCGCAGGGCGGCTTCCCGACCCGCACCTGGTGGTCGGCCAACTACTACGTGGACGTGCTGTTCCGCACCGGTTCGGTGCCCGGCGCCGAGCCGCCGGCCAACCCGCCGGTGCAGCAGACCAGCGCGGCGCCTGCCCCGCCATCGGCCAAGCCGCTCCCGCCGCCCCCGCCCGCGTCGATCCCGTCGATCTCGCCGACGCCCCCGGTGTCGTCCACGTCGTCCTCGGCGCCGGCCACCCAGCCGGCCCCGCCCGGTGGCGGCGCGACGCTGCCCGGTTGGCCGAGCGCGAGCAACACCGGCAACCACAAGGCCGGGCTGCGCCGCCTCGGCGGTGACCAGCTGGTCGACGCCGGCTGGCTGCGGACCAACGGCGCGGGCGGTTCCGGCACCTCGGCGGACCCGTACAAGATCGACGGGTTGCTGATCGCCGGCATGCTGCACGTCCAGATCGGCACCGGCAACTACCTGACGATCAGCAACACCCGCGTCTACGGCGGCGACTTCGCCGGCCTCTGGTTGGACAGCGGGCACGTGACGATGACGGACTCCACGCTGGCGCCCGAGTCGGGTGGCCGCAGCACGATCGGGGTGCTGGCCAACTACAACGGGACGTTCCTGCGCAACGACATCTCCGGCTTCAACATCGGGATCATGGTGCAGGGCGACGGGCCGTACCTCATCCAGGACAACTACCTGCACGACACGTTCTTCGCCGACGGCGACCACACCGACGTCATCAACATGAACCCGCATGCCAGCAACGGCGTGGTCAAGCACAACTGGATCGACGGCGGCCGGATGGACGGCCAGTTCACGCACAACGGCATCGGGCTGTACAACGACGCCACGCCGGGCCAGGGCACCGCGCCGAGTAGGAACTGGACGATCGACGGCAACTACATCACCCGGTCCAACTACCTGATCTACGCGGCCGCCACCCCGCCGTTCGTCATCAAGAACAACGTGCTCACCACGAAGTTCCAGTACGGGGCGTTCTACAACGCGCTGTCCGGCGCCACCGACGGCGGCGGCAACGTGACCGAGACCGGGAAGGCCGTCCGCATCTCGGACTGATCGTCCGGTAATCCGCTGACTCGCCGTCATCACCGGCCGGGCGAGCACCGGACAGCCCCCTCGGCACCCGTTGACCGAGGGGGCTTGTCCGTTCCCGGGCGGACTGCCCGGAAGGGTGGCTGTTCCATCGAACGGCCGACGCTCGCGGGGTCGGCGGCTAGACTCCTCCCGATCGACGGGCGCGGCCGCTGGGGGGC
>JBBWZH010000678.1:0-6371 GCA_039648995.1 Mycobacteriales bacterium | reverse complement strand
CGGAAACTCCTGGGCCGCGATGGTCGGGTTCACCTCGCGATGGGTGGCCGTGTTGCCGACGTTGGTGGTCTCCTTCGGCGGCCGGGCCTTGTACCAGGCCGTCCCCGACCACTTGCCCAACCCGGGGAAGTCGGCGTCCCAGAACTGTTCCTGCTGCACCCGGAAGATCCACCGCCCGCGCTTGACGATCCGGGTGGTGTTCCACACCGGCATCGGCTTGAACATCCGCCACAACGCCGTGCGGTGCAGGTATTTGGCGTGCCCCTCGTCGAAGCCGTTCTCGCACGCGAAGCGCCAGTTTCCGGTACGCGGCTGAATGCGTACGCCGACGACCGCCGGATTGTCGACCAGTTCCTCGGGCAACTGCTCGTCGATCGGGTGCGGATCCTCGCCGTCGCCGACGTACACCCAGACCATGCCCAGGCGCTCGGCGACGTCGTACGTCGGCTGGGTCACCTTCCCGCAGATCGGGGACTGCGGCCCGTCGGTGATCGCGGCCTTGAGGTCACCGGTCGCCAGGTCGAACGTCCAGCCGTGGTAGACGCAGGAGAGCGTGCCCGGGAACTGCTTGTTGCCGTAGCTCAGCGGGACGCCGCGGTGCGGGCAACGGTCCTTCATGCCGTACACCCTGCCGTTGTCCCGGATGACGAAGAGGCGCTCGCCCAGCAGGGTGACCGGGTGGGGCTTCTCGCCGACCTGGGACGAGAAGCAGACCGGATACCAGTAGCCGCGAAAGCCGGCTTCGGCCGCCTGATAGTGCGGCCAGGTCGACCAGTCCTGACGGCCCGGCAGTTGGCCGGCGCGGCGCTTGCGCACCGCCGTGGGCCGCGGCGGCGGCTCCGCGGAAGCGGGCTGTCCGTTTACGGTCTCGGTCACGTCAACTCCATGGATGTCGCTGTGTTCCGGTGGCGGGAGCAGACCACCGGACGCCGAGCCGCTTCAAGCAAGCCGGTTCGTCAGGCGGACCGCGGAGAGATTCGCCGGCCGGTTCCGTTCAGCGGTCCGGGCCACGGGACGCGCGCCGCCGCCGTTCCTACCTTCGGCCGAAGCGCCCGAAGCGTCCGGAGCGCATCGGTTATTCCTGAGGAGGCTTGTGGTGACGTCCTCTGACGTCTCGACCGACGTCCTGATCGTCGGCGCCGGACCGACCGGCCTGTACGGCGCGTACTACGCCGGGTTCCGCGGCCTGAGCACGGCGGTGGTGGACTCGTTGCCGGAGCCGGGCGGCCAGGTGACCGCTCTCTACCCGGAGAAGATGATCTTCGATGTGGCCGGCTTCCCGGAGATCCGGGGCCGGGAGCTGATCGAGCGGCTGGTCGCCCAGGCGGCCCCGTTCGACCCGCGCTACGTGCTCGGCGAGCGTGCCATCAGCCTGGCCCGGCCGGACGAGGACACGCTGCTGGTCGGCACCGACGGGGGCAGCGAGATCGCCTGCAGGGCGGTCGTGATCACCGGCGGCATCGGCACGTTCAGCCCGCGCCCGCTGCCGATCGGGGACGGCTGGCTGGACCGCGGCCTGGTCTACTTCGTGCCCAAGCTGGACGCGCACGCCGACCGGGACGTCGTGATCGTCGGCGGCGGCGACTCGGCGTTCGACTGGGCGCTGAACCTGGCGCCGCTGGCCCGCTCGGTCACCATGGTGCACCGCCGCGACCGGTTCCGGGCGCACGAGCACACGATCAAGCAGGTGGCCGCGCTGGGCATCCCGGTGCACACGTTCGCCGAGGTGGACGACCTGACCGGCGGCGACTGGCTGGCCGAGGTGACGATCAAGCACACCAAGACCGGGGAGAGCCGGCGGCTGCCGGCGCAGAGCGTGATCGCGGCGCTCGGCTTCACCGCCGACCTCGGCCCGCTGGCCGGCTGGGGCGTGACGATCGAGAAGAAGCAGATCCCGGTCGACTCGACGATGGCCACCAACGTGCCGCGGGTGTTCGCGGCCGGCGACATCACCGAGTACCCCGGCAAGCTGCGGCTGATCTCGACCGGCTTCGGCGAGGTGGCGACGGCGGTGTGCAACGCGACCGTGGCGATCGATCCGACCGCGCACCTGTTCCCGGGCCACTCCTCCGAGGCGCCGTAGGCGTCAGGCGGCCGTGCTGCGGCGGTAGCCGTTCTGGCGGGGGCAGATGTGGCCGTCCGGGTCGAGCGGGAGGCCGCACAGCGGGCAGGGCGGGCGGCCGGCCGCGATCACCCGCCGGGCCCGGCCGATGAAGGCCCGGGCCGACTCGGCGGTCAGCCGTACCCGCAGCACGTCCGGCCCCTCCTCGACGTCCTCCAGGATCGTGGACTCGTCGGCCGGCTCCTCGCCGGCGGCCTGCGCCTCGACCACGACCAGCTGGTCGTCGCCGTCCCAGGCCAGGCCCATCGCGCCGACCCGGAACTCCGCCTCGATCGGGGTCTCCAGGGGCTCGAGATCCTCGGTGGGGGTGGTTTCCTCCGGCACCGTCACGCCGAGCCGGCGCTGCACCTCGCCGAGCAGCTCCTCCAGCCGGTCGGCCAGCGCGGACACCTGCGCTTTCTCCAGCGCGACACTGACCGTCCGGCCGGCCGCGCTGGCCTGCAGGAAGAAGGTCCGCTCGCCCGGCTGGCCGACGGTGCCGGCGACGAAACGCCGAGGGCGGTCGAAGAGATGAACCTGACGGGACATTAGTTTCCCAGCCTACGCGGTCTGCCCGACCGGGCCGGAACCACCGCCGACGGCCGCGTCGGCGCCCGACAGGTCCGCCTGCTCCCCCGATTCCTTGGCCGGCAGCAGGGCGCTCACGTCCCCGCCGGTGTCGTTCATCCGGATCACGAACGGACGGGTGGGCAGGTAGTTCACCACCGAGACCGAGCACGGGTCGACGACGATCCGCTGGAACTGGTCCAGGTGCAGGCCGAGCGCGTCGGCCAGCACGGCCTTGATCACGTCGCCGTGGCTGCAGGCCAGCCAGACCGCGTCGGCGCCGAGCCGGGCGTTCCAGTCACGGATCGCGGCCACCGCACGGGCCTGGGTGGCGGCCAGCGCCTCGCCGCCGTCGCCCGGGAACACCGCCGCGGACGGGTGCTGCTGCACCACCTTCCACAGCGGTTCCTTCGTCAGCTCCGCCAGCTTGCGGCCGGTCCAGTCGCCGTAGCCGACCTCGATCAGCCGGGCATCCACCTGCGGGGCGGCCCCGTCCCGGCCGGCGGCCACCGCGCCGGCCGTCTGCAGGCAGCGGTCGAGCGGGCTGGAGACGATCGCGGCCAGCGGCACCGGGGCCAGCCGCTGCGCCAGCGTGGCCGCCTGCGCCCGGCCGCGCTCGTCCAGGCCGAGGCCGAGCGTGCGGCCGGCCAGCACCGGGCCGGTCAGCTTCGTCAGCCCGTGCCGGACCAGCAGCACCGTCGTCATCGCCACCGACCCTACGTGGCGGTGATCGTGTGCGTCGCCAGCAGGCTGAACAGCAGGATGCCCATCAGCACGCGGTAGCCGACGAAGACCGCGGTGCTGTGCCGGGTCAGGTAGCGCAGCAGCCAGGCGATCGAGGCGTAGCCGACGAAGAACGCGAGCACGGTGGCCAGGCCGGTCACGCCGAGCGGTGGCCCACCCGGGTCGCCGATCTTGCGCGCCTCGAACAGCCCGGACAGCACCACGGCCGGGATCGACAGCAGGAACGAGAACCGGGCCGCGGCCTCCCGGGTGAGCCCGCGGAACAGCCCCGCGGTGATCGTCGCGCCGGACCGGGACACCCCGGGCACCAGCGCCGCGGACTGGGCCAGCCCGATCAGCACGCCGTCGCCGAAGCTGAGCCGCTCCTCGTCCCGGACCCGCTTGCTGGTCCGGTCGGCCCAGAGCATCACCAGACCGAGCACGGTCAGCGTGGTCGCGATCAACCAGAGGTTGCGGCCGCCGGTCTCGATCTGGTCTTTGAAGGCCAGGCCGAGGACGCCGATCGGGATCGTCGCGATGATCACGTACCAGGCGATCCGGTACTCGGCGCCCGAACGCACCTCGCGGTCCCAGATGCCGCGCACCCAGGCGGCGGTGATCTGCAGGATCTCCCGCCAGAAATAGAGCAGTACGGCGAGCATCGTGCCCAGTTGGATGACCGCGGTGAAGGCGGCACCCGGGTCCGGCCACTTCAGCAGGGCCGGCACGATCCGCAGGTGAGCCGAACTGGAGATCGGCAGGAACTCGGTCAGCCCCTGCACGATGCCCAGCACGATCGCCTGTATCCCGGTCACGAGCCGGCCTCCGGAGTGAGCATCGCGGGGTCGGCCGGGCCCGGGCCGCCCCGGTTTCTCCGGAGCCTCACGGGTGCTCCCCCACTGTCATGGGTGATCACAGTAGGGCAGCGGGTCCGGCGGGGTTCGCCGGGTCGTTCACCGCCGGTGCGGCCCGTGTCCGGGGGGCGCCGGTCGTGCTCGGGGTGGTGGTGCCCGGGGTCAGGAGCCGACGCCGGCCCGGTCCAGCGCGTCCACGGCGGTCCGCAGCGTCGCGATCCGCTCCTGGAGGGTGTCCGCGTACGGCGCGACGGTCAGCGTGGTCACCCCGGCCTCGGCGAACGCCTTCATCCGGTCGGCGATCCGGTCGGCCGGCCCGAGCAACGAGGTCTGGTCGACGAACTCGGCCGGGACAGCGGCGGCGGCGCCGGCGTAGTCGCGCGCCAGGTACCTGTCCTGCACGGTGTCGGCGGCCTCGTCGTAGCCCATCCGGCGGGCCAGCGCGTTGTAGAAGTTCTGCTCCCGGCTACCCATCCCGCCGATGTAGAGCGCGGCGTAGTTGCGGATCGGCTCGGCGGCGGCGACCGGGTCGGGCCCGACCACCAGCGGGACGGTCGGCACCACGTCGAAGCCGTCCATGGTGGCGCCGGCCTTCGCGCGGCCGGCCGCCACCTCGGTCAGCTGCTCGGCGGCGTACTCGGGGGCGAAGAAGACGGCCAGCCAGCCGTCCGCGATCTCGCCGGCCAGCCGCAGGTTCCGCGGCCCGACCGCGGCCAGGTACACCGGGATGCGCTCGCGCACCGGATGCACGGTCAGCTTCAGCGGCTTGCCCGGGCCGTCGGGCAGCGGCAGCTGGTAGTGCTCGCCGCTGAACCGCAGCCGCTCCCGGCGCAGCGCGGTCTGCACGATCTCGACGTACTCCCGGGTGCGCCCCAGCGGCTTGTCGAACCGCACCCCGTGCCAACCCTCGGACACCTGCGGGCCGGACACGCCGAGTCCGAGCCGGAACCGGCCGCCGGACAGCGTGTCCAGGGTGGCCGCGGTCATCGCGGTCATCGCCGGCGATCGCGCCGGGATCTGCATGATCGCGCTGCCCACGTCCACCCGCTCGGTCTGCGCGGCCACCCAGGCCAGCACGGTCACCACGTCCGAGCCGTACGCCTCGGCCGCCCAGACGACCGCGAAGCCGAGCCGGTCGGCCTCCTGCGCGAGCGCCAGGTTGGCCGCGTCGTTGCCGGCACCCCAGTAGCCGAGATTCAGTCCGAGCCGCATGGCTCGCACCCTAGAGCCGCCCCGCGGGCGCGACCAGTCCACCAGCGCCGCCGCCCGGCCCGCGGTCCGGTCGAGCCGGTGCCGGATGGTGGGGCGGGCCGGGCGTTGGCGCCGGGTGCCGGGTATCGACCGGGGTGGCGGCGGTGTCGGCTGTCGCGGGCGTGTCCGCGGCGGGAGCCGGGCCGGCGATCGGTAGCTTGTCGCGGCATGGAGCACCGTGCGGTCGGCCGCAGCGGACTGGTCGTATCCCGGCTCGGCCTCGGCACCGCGACCTGGGGCCGGGACACCGACGAGGACGACGCGGCCGCACAGCTCGTCGCCTTCAGGGACGCCGGCGGGACGCTCCTGGACGTCGCCCCGGCGCCCGACGGCGAGGTCGAGTCGGTGGTCGGCCGGCTGCTGCGGGACGTCGTGCCGCGGTCCGAGCTGGTGTTGGCGACCAAGGTCGGCGGCCGTACCGGGCCCGGCCCGATGGGCGCCGGCCTGTCCCGGGCGCACCTGCTCAGATCGCTGGACGGCACGCTGGCCCGGCTCGGCACCGACCACGTCGACCTGTGGCAGCCGCAGCTCTGGGACGCGGCGGTGCCGCTGGAGGAGACGCTGGCCGCGCTGGACGCGGCGGCAGCGTCCGGCCGGGTGCGGTACCTCGGCGTGTCCAACCTGACTGGCTGGCAGACCGCCGTCGCGGCGACCTGGCAGCGGGCGTGGCCGGGGCGGGCGCCGATCGTGTCCAGCCAGATGGAGTACTCGCTGCTGGAACGCAGCGTGGAGCGCGAGGTGCTGCCGGCCTGCGAGCACGCCGGAATCGGGCTGCTGGCGTGGTCGCCGCTGGGCCGCGGGGTGCTCACCGGCAAGTACCGGCATGGCACCCCGTCCGACTCGCGGGCCGCCTCGCCGCACCTGCGCAACTTCGT
>JBBWZH010000677.1:0-2769 GCA_039648995.1 Mycobacteriales bacterium | reverse complement strand
CGCGCGCTGGCCCCGCTGGGCCTGCCGATGTCGCCGTTCACGCTGCTGGCGCTGGTCGGCCCGGCGGTCGCGCTGCACGTCAGCGAGACGCTGCACGCGGCGTACCCCGGCCGGTTCGGGGTGAGCGGGAACCTGCGCCGGATCGTCGAGGCGGGCAAGCCCGGCATCCTGGCCTGGGGGCCCGACGGCCCCGGGCTGGACCCCGAGGTCGCGCCGCTGCTGGTGACCGGCGACCGGGCCAGCACGGCGGACGAGGTGCGGGAGCGGGCGCTGGCCGCGATGGCCACCGAGGCCCGGCTGCTGCTGGACGAGGGCGTCGTCGCGGCGGCGGCCGACATCGACCTGTGCCTGCTGCTCGGCGCCGGCTGGCCGTTCCACCTCGGCGGCATCCTGCCGTACCTGGACCGGACCGGCGTCTCCGAGAAGGTGACCGGTCAGCGGTTCCTGCCCCGCGGGGTAGCGAGCCTGCCGCCCGCCTAACCGCCGCCCCGCTTAGCCGGCGGTCCGGCCGGCTCCGGCTGACCGGACCCGGCCGGTGGCCGGTGGGGGCCGGGTGCCGGCCGGGCCGGTGGCCGGAGGGGGCCGGGTGCCGGCCGGGCCGGTGGCCGGCCGGGCCGGGTCAGCCTTCGATGACGGCGGCGGCCGGGGGGAGGTCGGCGCCGAGGAGGACGCCGGAGCGGTTCCCGGGCAGGTAGTAGACGACCTTGCCGTCCGGGCGGACCGCGAGCACGCGGCCGGACGCGGTGAACGCCGGCGGGGTGGCGTCCGGGCCGGGCGGCCCGCCCTCCAGCGCCACCACGTTGATCTCGGCCTCGGTGGTCGCGTTGACCGGGCCCACCATGAGCCGGACGTGCTCGTTGACCCGGGCCAGCACCGCGAACGTGGCGCCGTCGTAGTCGATCGAGGCCGGCCCGGTCACCTCGACCGCGGACAGGTTCGGCAGCCAACGGGGCAGCTTGCTGGCGCTGCGCAGGGTGAACACGCCGAGCCGTTCGTCGGCCCGGCGGACCAGCACCACGTCATCGAACGCGGCCAGCGCCTGCGCCTCGGCCAGCAGCCGCGGCGGCAGCCCGCGCCGCACCAGGATCGTCGCCAGCGGGGTACCGGTCGGGGTGGGTGACGTGGTCGGCGTGGGCTGGCCGGTGGGGCCGGCCGGCCGGGTGGTGGCGGTCGCCGTGGCGCTGCCGCCGGGGCTGGTGGGTGTGCCGGTCGGGGTGGCCGTCGGGTGCGCGGCGGCCTCCTCCCGGGTGAGCACGGTGCCGGTGGTGACGATCAGGCCGCTCGGCGTATCGGCGACCAGCCGGGACGCCTTGGGCAGCCGCACGGTCACCCGGGGCTGGTCGTGCCGCAGCGCCACCCGGGTCGCCACCCCGGCGTTGACCAGCCAGACCGCGCGGCCGTCCACGCTCGGCGTGACCGTCTCGGTGCGGCCCAGGGGCACCGGCGGGTGACCGACCCGGACGATCCACGCGGCGGTCGCCGGCGGCTCGCCGGCCGGCGACCACTCCCCCGGCCGGTCCTCGGCCGGGCGGCTGGACGGCGACCGGTACGGCAGCCGGCCGAGGACCACGTTCAGCCCGGTCACGTTCCAGATCTGCAACGCGGCGACGCGGGGCGGCAGCGGCAGCACGACCTGGCGCCGGGTATCGGTGTTGAACCGGAACACCCCGCTGCCGGCGACCAGCACCACCGAGCCGATCTGCGGCGGCACCGGCGTATCGGTGCGAACCGGCACGGACACGCCGCTGGCCCGGTCGGCAGGGGACGGCTGGCCGTGCGCGACGCTCACCGCGACCGCCACCGCGAGCAGGGTCACCGCCAGCGCGGGGCGGCGGCCCCACCGCAGGACGCCCCGCCGCAGGCGACCCCGGGCCGGGCGGGAGGGTGACGGCACAGGTGCCATTCTCGCAGGGACTCCGCTCCTCGGTGCCGCCGGCCGCAGCGGTCAGCCCGCCGGCAGCCGGACAGTGACCTCCAGACCACCTGTCGTACCCGGCTGGGCGGTCACCTCACCACCATGTGCGGCGGTCACCGCGCGCACGATCGACAGCCCGAGCCCCGCCCCGCGGGACGGGGTCGCGGTCCGTGCCCGGCCGCCGCGCCGGAACGGTTCGAACAGCCCGTCCACAGCCTCGGCCATGACTACCGGGCCGGAGTTGCGCACCGCCAGCAGGACGGCGGGGTGGCCGGCCGGCGCCGGGTCGGTCTCGGTGCGGACGTTGACCCAGCCGCCGTCGACGTTGTGCCGTACCGCGTTCTCCACCAGGTTCCCGACGAGCCGGTCCAGCAGTTCCGGGTCGCCGGCGGTGGTCGCCGGGGTGGCCTCGACGGTGACCGCCAGGCAGCGCCGCCCGACGACGGCGGCAACCCCCTCCACCGCGCGCTCGACCACGGCGGCCAGGTCCACCGGCTCGTGCAGCTCCAGGCCGATGCGCGCCTGCGCCTCGCTGCGGGCCAGCACCAGCAGCGCGTCCACCAGCCGGTCGGCGCGCCCGCTGGCGTCGCGGACGATCTCGGCCATCGCCCGCAGGTCGGCCACCGACGCGTCGGCGTCGGCGAGCGTGACGTCCACCTCGGTCCGGATCACCGCGAGCGGCGTGCGCAGCTCGTGGCTGGCGTTGGCGACGAACCGGCGCTGGCTGTCGAACGCCGCGTCCAGCCGCGCCAGCATGTCGTCGAAGGTGTCGGCCAGCTCCTTGATCTCGTCGTCCGGCCCGTCCAGCGCGATCCGCTCGTCCAGCGTCTCGGTGGACAGCCGCCGGGCCGTCG
>JBBWZH010000645.1:0-39637 GCA_039648995.1 Mycobacteriales bacterium | reverse complement strand
CCCCACGCCGCGGCCAGCCCGCGGTGCACCCGCGCCTGCCCCGGCTGGTCGTCGAGCTCCTGGAGCAGGTCCAGGGCCACCGCGAAGTGCCGGATCGCGTCGCCGTGGCGGCCGAGCCGGCCGTAGGGGTTGGCCAGCGTGCGGTGCGCCCTGGCCCGGGCCGCGTCGTCGCCCAGCCGGCGGGCCGCGGCGACCGCGGCGTCCTGCAGGGCGAGCTGGTCGGTCCAGCGGCCCTGGCGCTGGAAGAAGTCGGCCATCGAGCGGGCCGCCTCGCAGACGTGCGAGTCGAACCCGGCGCGCACCGCGGCGAAGGTCGCCGAGCGCAGCGCGGGGTGCTCCTCGGCGAACCAGGTCAGCGCGGCCGCCCGGTCGGCGAAGTCCACGACCACGACACCCTCGGCCGGCGTCCGTTCGGCGGCCAGGTCGGCGTCCGGGTAGAGCGCGGCCGCCGCGGCCCGGGCGGACAGCACGTGGTGGTCCAGTAATCGTCGCAGGCCGGCGGTGCGCTCCGGTTCCGGGTCGGTCTGCGCGGCCAGCTCGGCGGCGTAGGCGCGCAGCAGGTCGTGGAAGGCGAACCGGCCCGGGACGTGCTCGACGACCAGGTGTGCCCGGGCCAGTTCGGCCAGCAGCGGCCGTACCTGCTGCACCGGCAGGCCGGCCAGGCTGGCGACCGCCGGTGCGGCGACGTCCGGCCCCGGATGCAGGCCCAGCAGCCGGAACACCGTCCTGGCCCCGGGCGTGCGCAGCTGCCGGTACGACCAGGAGAAGATGGCCCGCAGGTCGGTGGCCGAGTCGCCGCCGTCGAGCGTATCCAGCCAGCTGCGGGCATCGCGCAGTTCGGCGGCCACCGTGGCCAGCGGGAACTGCGGGTGCACCGTGGCCCGGGCGGCCACCACCGCCAGCGCCAGCGGTAGCCGAGCGCACCGGGTGACGATCTCCTCGACCGCGGCCGGCTCCGCCGCCAGCCGGCCCGGCCCCAGCCGGCGGGCCAGCAACTGCTCGGCGTCCGCCGGCGTGAGCAGGTCCAGGGACAGCGGGTGCGCCCCCTCGGCCGCGATCAGGCTGGGCAGTTGGCTGCGGCTGGTGACCAGCACCAGGCAGCCGGGGGTGCCCGGCAGCAGCGGGCGCACCTGCTCGGCGTCCCGCGCGTTGTCGAGCAGGATCAGCACCCGGCGGCCCGCCAGCAGGCTGCGGTAGCGGGCGGCCTGCTCGTCGGCGCTGGCCGGGATCCTCGCCGGCGGCAGGCCCAACCCGATCAACAGGCCCTGCAGCGCCTCGGTCGCCGACAGCGCCGACCCGCTCAGGTCGTAGCCGCGCAGGTTCACGTAGAGCTGTCCGTCGGGGTACCGGTTCCGCGCCCGGTGTGCCCAGTGCACCGCGAGCGCGGTCTTGCCCACCCCGGCCGTGCCGAGCACCGCGGAGATCACCACCGCGGCCGGCCGCCCGTCCGCCGCGTCGAGGATCTCGTCCAGCCGGGCCAGCTCGTCGGCCCGGCCGGCAAAGCCCGGCACGTCCAGCGGCAGCTGCGCCGGGCGCTCGGCGGTCCGCGGACCGGCTGCCGAGGGGTCGGCCGGCGGCGGGGCGGCCGCCGGCAGGTCGGCCGCCGGCTCGGCCGCCGCTGGCCCGGCGACCGGCGCTGGCCCGGCGACCGCCGCCGGCCCGGCGACCGCCGGCGCCGCGGGCACACAGCCGCGGATCCTCTGGTCCAGGGCACGCAGCTCCGGGCCCGGCTCGATGCCCTGCCCGGCGCTCAGCCGGCCGCGGATGGCCGCGTAACAGTCCAGTGCCTCCGCGGTGCGGCCGGCCGTGTGCAGCGCGCGCATCAGCGCCGCGGCGAGGGACTCGACCAGCGGGTGCTCGGCCAGCAGCTCGGTCAGCGGCGCGATCACGCCGCGTGGCTCGCCGACGCGCAGCTTCGCGTCAGCCCAGGCCACTACCGCGTCCACGTGCTGCCGTTGCCAGCCGGCCCGCATCCGGGCCGCCCACTCGCCCGGCAGGCCGCCCAGCGGCTCGCCCCGCCACAGGCCGACCGCCTCGCTCAGCAGCGCCAGCCGGTCGGCGTCGGTGCGGCTCGGGTCGTGCGCCAGCTCGACCAGTCGGCTGAACCGGTGCAGGTCGATAGCGTCCGGGTCGGCCTCCAGCAGATACCCGCCGGCCCAGTGCACCAGCCGCATCGGGTTCGCGCCGGTGTCGCCGTCGGCCAGCACCCGCCGCAGCCGCGCCACGTGGGCCTGCAGCGACCGGCGCACCCGGTCGGGCGGGACCGGCCCCCACACCCGGCTGACCAGCGTCTCGAGGGTCACCTGCCGGCCGGCATCGACGGCCAGGGCGGTCAGCAGGCTGCGGCGCTGCGGCGGCCCGATCTCCAGGACCCGGTCGCCGTCCCACAGTTCCACTGCGCCCAGCAGCCGGAACTCCACCAACGGCTCCTCCGGACGGCCCCGAATCGTCCCGCTGATGATGACATGGCCTACTCCATCCGGCCGTGCCGGCCCAGCTGTCGCCGCGCCTGGAGCGCCGGGTTCACCAGGCCGACCGCCGAGGGTCGGGCAGGCCGAACTGGCACAGCCGGTCCAGCGTGGTGAACCGGCGTACCCCCAGGCCGGACATGTTGTAGGCAAGGAGGTGCTGCAGCCGGCGGTTGGACCGGTTCCGGCGCAGCACGTACTGCCCGATCGTCCGGCTGGACCAGGACGTCGCCGTGAACAG
Organism: Mycobacteriales bacterium; assembly: GCA_039648995.1. Taxonomy (GTDB): domain Bacteria; phylum Actinomycetota; class Actinomycetes; order Mycobacteriales; family CADCTP01; genus JBBWZH01. The sequence continues at coordinate 36,928 of JBBWZH010000645.1, read as the reverse complement.
CCCGGCGAGGTTGTGGCTCAGCCGGGAGATGTAGTCCAGCTGCGGGCGCCGAAGCTCCTCGTACCGGCGCAGCGCCGCGTCGACCGCGTCGGGGGTCAGCGCCGCGGGCTCGGCGAGCTGCTCAGCGAGCGTCCAGGCGTCGGCGATCGCCGCGTTCATCCCCTGCCCCGCCATCGGGTGCACGCAGTGCGCGGCGTCGCCCAGCAGGGCGAACCCGGGGCGTGTCCACACCGGGGCGTTGAACCGCCAGGCCGACAGCACCTGGGCGTCGTCGAGGCTGGCCGCGAGCGATGTCGCGAGCGGGGCCAGTGCCGGTGCGGAGCCGAGCAGCCGCTCGGCCCAGCCGGCCAGGCCCGCCCGGCCGGTGCCGCGGAACTCACCACGCCGCACCTGCGCGTACAGCCGCGCCCGCCGGCCGGGCATCGCGAACAGCAGCCGCAGCCCCTGCCGGGTCAGGTACGCGGCCACGTCCGGGCCGACCAGCGGGGCGTCGGGCAGGTCGAAGGCGGCGAGCTGATGGTCGTACCGGCTCATCGTCACCGCGATCCCGGCCGCGGCGCGCAGCCGGGACCCGTAGCCGTCGCAGGCGACGACGAGCCGCGCGTCGACGTCGACGTGCCGGCCGTCGGTGTCGATCCGGGCGCCGACGAACCGACCGGACCTGCCGCGGCGGAGCCCGTCGGCCCGCGCCCCCCGCCGGACGTCCACAGTCGGACCCAGGTCGTCGGCGAGGGAGGCCTTGATGTCCCGGTAGTAGTGGACCAGGCAGTGGTCGAACGGCTGGGCCAGCGTGCCGTAGTCCAGCGCGCCGATCTCGGCGCCGCCCGGGCCGCGGCAGACCAGCCGGGGCACCCGCAGGGCGCCGCGCTCCAGTACGGCCGGCAGCGCGCCGACGGCGCCCAGGATCTCCAGCGAACGCGGCTGCAGCAGCTCACCCCGGTAGACGTCACGCGCCGTGCGGTGCTTCTCCACCACCAGCACCCGCCGCTGCTGCCGACCCAGCGCCCGGGCCAGCGTCAGGCCGCCGATGCCGGCGCCGCAGATCAGCACGTCGTATGCCGGCACGAATTTCCTCCAGTGCGGTACTGGCCGGGCAGGGCCGGCCCATTCAACCATCGCGTCGGCGCTGATCTCGACAACCGGTGCCGAGAAATGCGCCGAACGTGCCGGCAGCAATTCGCCAACCGAGCGACAGCGGCCCGAGCTACTATTCGACAACACCTTCATACACTTCTCGACAACACTCCGGAAATACGGCGGCGCGGACGCCGAAATTGTCCTTGCACCGCTGCGGCCCAACCATTAGCTTCTAGCTGCGGCTGGCCCCATAAATCCATTCGCCGCCACGTCGGCGAAGCTGGGTAGAAATGGTGGCCAGGTGCCGTACGACTCCACTGGCCGGTGTGACGGACTGGGATGGTTTATGCGCGCGGACCAGAATGTAGACACAATTGCCGGCCCGCCGGCACTGGACCAGGCGGTCACCGACCCGACGGCCCAGTGGCTCGGGCCGGTTCCGGGCGCCGACGATGGAATTGACGTCGAGGCACTGCGGCTGCTGCTCCGGACCGAGCTCGACCGGAAGTGGTCCGAGCAGCGCACCGCGCTGGACACGATCTGCCGGCACGCGATGCTGCCGGCCGGCAAGCTGTTCCGGCCGGTGCTGCTGCTGATCTCGGCGCAGGCGGTCGGCGGCGAGGCCGCGTGGGTGCTGCCGGCCGCGGTCGGAGCCGAGTGCGGCCACGTGGCGAGCCTGATCCACGACGACATCATCGACGGCGACACGATGCGCCGCGGCCGGGCCAGTGTTCCGTACAAGTACGGGACTCCGGACGCGATCATCGCCGGCGACGCGCTGATCTTCCACCTTTTCGCCTGCCTCGCCGAGTGCCGGGAAACCGGGGTGCCCGACGGCCGGGTGACGGCGGCCATGGCGGCGCTCGCCGACGCCGGCCTGGCGCTGTGCAAGGGCCAGAGCCTCGAGTCCGAACTGCACCGCAGCCGCGTCTTCGACCTCGCGTCGTACGTCACGATGATCAGGCTCAAGACCGCCTCGTCGTTCCGTGCCGCGTGCGAGATCGGCGCGATCCTGGGCGGCGGGACGCCGGACGAGGTGAGCGCGCTGACCGGCTACGGCGACGCGCTCGGCACCGCGTTCCAGATCCACGACGACCTGCTGCCCTACACCAGCGACAGCCGGACCGCGGGCAAGGCGGCCACCAGCGACATCCGCAACGGCCGAGCCACCCTTCCCGTCATTCTCGCCTACCGCGCCGGGACCGACCCCGACCGCGAGCTGATCGACGACTGCCTGGCCGGTGCGACCGACCCGACGCTCACGCTGAGCCGGATGGCGGAGATCCTGGCCCGCACCGGCGCCATCGCCGCCGCGGCCGACGTGGCCAGGCAGCGCGCCCGGTGGGCCCGGCGCGCGCTGGACGTGCTGCCGCCCACCGGCAGCAGGGACACCCTCGCGCACTACGCCGACCTCGCGATCGAGCGGGACCACTGAACAGCGGCGCCGTGCGGCGCCCGGCAAGGAGCCATCTGAATGCGGCAGCGGTTGTTCGCCCACCTCGAGACCTGGCGGCCGTACACCCTGGCCTACGTCGGCCTGGTGGGCCTTGCCGGTGCGGTGCTGGCGGCCGGTGCCACGCCGGCCTGGCGGCTGGCTGGCGCCTGGGCCGCGCCGACACTCGGCTGGCTGGCCGGCCTCTACGGGGGCGACTACTTCGACCGCCGGCTGGACGCGGTCGCGAAGCCGCACCGCCCGATCCCGTCCGGCCGGATGCGGGCCGGTGTCGCACTGGCCGGCATGATCGTCCCGGTCGCGCTGGGTACGGTCGTGGCCCTGCTGCTCAACTGGCGCAGCCTGGTCCTGGTCGGCGGCGCGCTCGGGCTGGGCATCGCGTACAGCACCCGGCTGAAGGCCAAAGGGCTCGGTGGCAACCTGGCCCGGGGGAGCGTCACCGCGATCGCGTTCCTGTTCGGCGCGATGGCGACCGCTGCCTACCCGCCGGGCCGGCTGCTGCCCGTCGCCGCGGTGTTCTGGCTGCATGACGCCGGCAGCAACCTTGTCGGCGCGCTGCGGGACGTCGACGGCGACCGGGCCGGCGGGTACGGCACGGCGCCGGTCCGGCTGGGTGTGCCGGCGGCGCTGCGCTGGGCCGCGGCGCTCTACGCGCTGTGGGTCGCCCTCGCCGCCGTGGCGCCGGTGCTGCTGGGCCGACCCCCGGGGCCGGCTTTCGTCGGCCTGCTGAGCCTCGCCGGTGCGCTCGGGCTGGTGGCGGTGCTGTCGATGGTCCGGGCGCCGCGCCCGCTGGAGCGGCGCGTGGCGCTGCGCGCGCACGAGATCATCGTGCTGGAGCGGGTCGTGCTGGCGGGCGGTTTCATCGCCCTCGGCGGGAGCGACGGCATCGCCGTGGTGCTGACGGCGGCCGCGCTTCTCGTCACCGCGGTGGCCCAGCGGACGCTGCGGGACAGGTACGAGTTCGGCGCCGCCGGCGCGATCGACGCGGCGGCGGTGGTGTCCTATGTGGACACGCAGCTGGCGGTGATGTCCGGTGCGGCCCGGCCGCCCGCGGCGCTGGCCGGCTGGGACCGGCGGATCACGATCAGCCTCACCGACATCGGGTTGCGGGTGGCCCTGGTCACCCGCGACGGCACCATCCGACGGCTGCCCGACTCGGCCGGCGCCGGCGGACCGGGCAGCCCGGGGGACGTGACGGTCGAGACCACGACGGCGACGTTCCGGGACATTTTCCTGCTGGGCCGGACCAACCCCCGGCGCGCCTACCTCGCCCGCCGGATCCGCATCGACGGCGCGCCGCGGGACCTGCTGCGCCTCAACCAGGTCTTCAACCAGTTCCGCCGTACGGCGGACGCCGGCGGCGCCGCGCCCGTCCCGCGGATGTCCATTGTGGATAGTCGTCCGGCCGGGGCGGGTGGTCAGGTTGGGGGCGGGGAGCCGGGCCGGTTGCCGGGCCTGCTGGTGGTCAGCGACACGACGCTGCGCGACGGTGAGCAGATGCCGGGCGTCGCGTTCAGCCTGGAGCAGAAGGTGGACGTCGCCAGCCGCCTCGCCGCGCTCGGGATCCCGCTGATCGAGGCCGGCTTCCCGGCTGTGTCGGCGGCCGAGGCCGAGGCCGTGTGCGCCGTCGTCGCGGCCGGGCTCGACGCCGACATCCAGGTGATCGCACGACCGCTGCCGGCTGACATCGACGCGGCGGTGGCGACCGGCGCCGACAGCATCGCCATCTTCGTCGGCACGTCGGGCTCGCACATCGGCGCGAAGCTGCGCACCGACCCGGCTCGGCTGCTGCGCCAGGTCGCCGACGCGGTCGGCTACGCGAAGGGGTCCGGCCGCAACGTGGTCTTCGCCGCCGAGGACGCCACCCGCGCCGACCCCGGCTTCCTGGTCGAGGTCTGCCAGGCGGCGCAGGACGCCGGCGCGGACGCGCTCGGTCTCGCCGACACCGCTGGGGTGGCGACGCCGTGGTCGATGCAGGCGCTGGTCCGGCGGGTGACCGGGGCGTGCGCGCTGCCGGTCGCCGTGCATTGCCACAACGACCTGGGCCTGGCCACCGCCAACTCGGTGGCTGCCTTGCTGGCCGGTGCCTCGGGTGTGCAGTGCTCGGTGCTCGGTATCGGCGAGCGGGCCGGCAACGCCGCCCTGGAGGAGGTCCTGCTCAGCCTGGAGATCGCGTTCGGCCACCACACCGGCTGCGATCTGGCGGCGCTGGCCCCACTCGCCGGGCGGATCGCCGCGCTGCTGGGCCAGCCGGTGCCGCCCGGCCGCCCGGTCGTCGGGTCGAACGCGTTCGTGCACGAGAGCGGCCTGCATGTGGACGGGATCATCCGTGACCCCGGCACCTACGAGCCGTACCCGCCGGAACTGGTGGGCCGTACCCGCCGGATCGTGTTCGGCAAGCACTCCGGCCGATCCGCGGTCCGGCAGGCGGTCGCCGGACACGGCCTGACGCTCGACGAGGCGCAGCTCGGGCTGCTCCTGGACGAAGTCAAGACCGCCGGCGGCGGTCCGCCCGGGCTCAGCGAACTGGACGTGGTGCTACTGGCCCGCAGCCTCACAACCACCACCGGCCGAAACCAAGGTGCGTCATGACCGAAGACCTCGTTGCCCCGGACAACGCCTGGCTGGCCGACTACATCGACCAGGGCAAGGCCGGGCAGCTCATCGCCCCGCCGTTCGCGTCCTGGATCGTCACCCGGGCCTGCAACCTCAGCTGCTACTACTGCTTCGCCGACGCGCGCAAGCGCGACCCGGACGAGCTGACCACCGCCGAGGCCAAGGCCGTCATCGACGACCTCGCCGACAACGGGGTCTTCTGTATCACCTACATGGGCGGCGAACCGCTCATGCGCAAGGACATCTTCGACCTCATCGACTACTCCACCGACCTGGGCGTCTACGCGGCCATCCTGACCAACGGGCTGCTGGTGAAGGCCGACACGGTGCCACGGTTGGCCGCCGCCGGCTGCCAGATGCTCGGGGTCAGCGTCGACAGCAACGACCCGCTCATCCACGACCGCGTCCGCGGGGCCGCCGGGTCGCTCGTCGGGGCCAAGCGCGCGGTCCGCGAGGCGGTCCGGGCCAACATGCGCTGCAGCGTCCGCATCGTCGTCACCGAGGACAGCCTGCCCGCGCTGGACGGCCTGTTCCGCTGGGCCGTCGACGAGGGCGTCGAAGAGCTGATCATCATCCCGATCTTCATGGTCGGCCGCGCCGCCGGCACGGCGGACGACCAGCGCGCGGACATCCGCGGCAAGCAGCTCTTCTTCGACGGGCTGGCCCGGCTGCGCGAGCTCGCCGAGCCGCTCGGCCTGTCCGTGCCGCACGAGGACCTGGCCTGCTGCGTGGGCATCGAACTGAGCCCACCGGCCGCCGAGCACCACCACGTCGGGCACGCGGTCGGTTTCGAGAAGACCGTCGGGTGCAAGGTCGGCCGGTTCGTGGTGAACATCCAGCCGAACGGCGACGTCTACTCCTGCCCGTTCGTGCACTACCCGATCGGCAGCCTGCGCACCCAGAGCATCACCGAGGTCTGGCAGCATCCGCTGCTGCGCCAGGCGCTCACCGAGGACCTCGGCTGCCTCGCCCGGTCGATCATCCACAAAGGACGGCCCGACGTCGTCGACCCGACCTACGGCCGGTCGACCGCGGAGCTCCTCGCCGGCCTGGGCGACGCGCCGGCCGCGCCTCCCGGCCGGACGTTCGTCTCCCTTGAGCAGCTGACCACCCCGCGATGAGCAAGGACATGAGCAAGGATGCGGGCGCGGGCTCCGGGGGAGGCCCGGACGCGCCGGTCGACGTCACGCTCGACGAGGTCCTCGACACCCTGCGGACGATGCTGGTCATCACCAGCACCGACCCGAAGTGGCTGCGCCGCGGCCGGCAGATCACCGTCCAGTACGAGTTCACCGACGGCGACCGGAGCCTGCCGTACCACTGCCGGTCCGAAGGTCCGAAGTGGACGCTCGTGCCCGGAGCGCTGCCCGACAGCGACTGCGACGTGATCGTCGCGACTGCCCCGGCGACGCTGCACGGCATCCTGCACGGCGAGCTCGGCGGGCGCGAGGCGATGGTGAGCGGGCGGCTGCGGCTGCGCAAGGCGCCCTCGATGCCGATGCTGCTGGTGATGCGCGGCATGTTCAACCGCTACACGAAGGCGGCCGCCCGCGGAACCCTGCCGACAGGGGAACGCGATGCGTGACACCGCGACGGCCGGCGCGGCGGCCGGTGCCCCGGCGGTCGGTGCGGCGGCGGTCGGTGCGGCGGGGACCGGTGCCCCGGCGGGGACCGGGACGGCCAGCGCGGGGGCGGCGCGCAGCGCGGCGAGGCCCGTGGCGGCGAGCGCGGCGGGCGGCGCTGGCGATCCCGTCGGCTGGGGCGACTTCGACCCGTTCGATCCGACGCTGACGGCCGGCCCGTGGGCCCGCCTGCACGCGCTGCGGGCGGCCGCGCCGGTGCTGCGCAGCTCGCGCGGGTTCTGGGTGCTCAGCCGGTACCGCGACTGCCACGGTGTCCTCCGGGATCCCCGGTTCGGGCACGACGTCACCGGGCGCGACTCGTGGCTGGAGCCGGGCAACGACGTCTCGACCGAGTACGACGGCGCGCGGCTGCTGCTGCTCGCCGCGCTCGACCCGCCCGATCACACCCGGCTGCGCTCGCTGGTGAACAAGGCGTTCACGCCGCGGACCGTCGCGGCGCTGGCCCCGCGGATCGAGGCGATCGTCCAGCGGCTGCTGGACGACATCGACGGCGGTGCGACGGCGGACCTGGCCGCCGCGCTGGCCCGCCCGCTCCCGCTCATCGTGATGGGCGAGCTGCTCGGGCTGTCCACAGGCGACTGTTCTGGTTTCGCCGCGCTGGCGGCGGACTTCCTGGCCGGGCTCGGCCACGACGCCGGCCGGTCGCCCGAGCTGGTGGTGCGGCGCAGGCAGGCCAACGTCGACTTCGTGGCCCGGTTCGCCGGCATCGTCGCCGAGCGGCGCGGCCGACCGGGCGATGATCTGGTCAGCGCGCTGATCGCGGCGCACGAGCAGAGCCGCCGGCTGACCGAGGACGAGATCTTCGGCCTGTGCGCGTTCCTGTTCGTCGCGGGAGTGGAGACCAGCCGCGGGCTGATCGGGAACGCGGTGCTGGCGCTGCTGCGGAATCCGGACCAGTTGGCCCGGTACCGGGCGGAGCCGGAGATCCGGGACGCGGCGATCGAGGAACTGCTGCGCCACGACTCGCCGTCGCCGGTCACCGTCCGGGCCGCGCTGACCGACGTCGAGCTCGGCGGCCGGACCATCCGGCGCGGTGACCTGGTCGTGCTGCTGCTCGGCGCGGCCAACCGCGACCCGGCCATGTTCGCCGACCCGGACCGGCTCGACCTGACCCGCCCCAACAGCGCGGCGCACCTGAGCTTCAGCGCCGGGATCCACTTCTGTCTGGGCGCGGGGCTGGCCCGGTTGGAGGCGCGGATCGCGCTGACGGCCGTGTTCGAGCGGTTTCCGGAGATGCGCCTCGCCGGGCAGGTACGACACGACCGGTCGCCCATGCACCGGATCCTCGCCACGCTGCCGGTGAGCCTCCATGACTGACCGCACCGTCGACCCGGCGGCCGACCAGCCCGCCGCGGCAAGGCCGGCCGCCGACGCCCCCGGCCACGCCGCCGACCCCGCCCCCGGCCACGCCGTCGATCACGCCCTCGACCAAGCAGCCGACCACGCCCCCGGCCACGCCCTCGACCAAGCAGCCGACCACGCCGCCGACCACGCCGTCGACCAAGCAGCCGACCACGCCGTCGATCACGCCGTTGGCCACAGCGCCGGCAGCGGCATCGATTGCGCCGTCGACCGCGGCATCGATGCCGCGGTCGGCAGGCTGTTCGCGCTGCGCCGGGCCAACGGGTCGTGGCAGGACACGCTGCCGCCGGCGGCGGTGGCCACCGGCTCGGCGATCATCGCGCTGCACCACGCCGACCCGGCGGGTGCCGCCGACCTGATCGCCGCGGGCGCGGCCTGGCTGCGCGGCGCGCAGGGACCGGACGGCGGCTGGGGGGACGCGCCGGACGCCGCCGCCACGCTGAACGCCACCGCGATCGCGGTCGCGGCGCTGGACCTGGTGGCGCCGACCGGATCCGGCCGGCAGGTGCGGGCGGGCCTGGCCCGGATCGAGGCGTTCGGCGGCACGCCGGCCATCGACGACCGCGCCCGCTGCTCGCTGGGCGCGGTGTGCCAGCACTACCTCGCGTTCGCCGGCCACTACGACCCGGCCCGGCTGCGCCGCCTGCCGGTGGAGCTGAGCCTGCTGCCGCGCCGGCTGCGGCAGAAGCTGTCGTTCACGGTGCCCGGCCTGATGTCCTGGGGCGTCATGCAGGCCCGGACCCGGCACTTCGGGCCGGTCCGCCGGGCGGTGAACCGCCTCGCCGAGCCGCGCGCCCTCGCCTACCTCGCCGGCATCCAGGAGTACGAGGGCTTCGTCGGCGGGTACGAGGAGTCGCCGCTGATGACGTCGATCGTCTGTACCGGGCTGCACCGGGCCGGGGTGCGGCCGGACATCGTGCGGCGGTGCCGGGACTATCTGGTCGCGACGGTGCGCCCGGACGGCTCGTGGTCGGTGAACCGCGACCTGGAGCTGTCCGCGACGACCTTCCTGACCCTGGGCCTGCTCGACGCCGGGCTCGCCGCCGACCCGCGGCTGGCCTCCACAGTGGACTGGCTGCGGCACTGCCAGCGCGCCACCCGGTTCCCGCCGACCGGAGCACCGGCCGGCGGCTGGGGCTGGTCGCTGCCCTCGGGCTGGCCGGACACCGACGACACCGCCGACGCGCTGATCACCCTGGCCGGGTTCGGGTTCGACGGCAGCGACCCGCAGGTCCGGCGCGGTGCCGGCTGGCTGGCGACCATGCAGAACCGGAACGGCTCGTGGAGCTGCTTCAGCGCGAATGCCGGCATCAGCCTGGACGCGCCCTGCACGGTGATGACCGCGCACGCGGTCACCGCGCTGCACCGGGCCGCCGGCTGGTCGGCCGACCGCCCCCGCCTCGCCCGGACCGTCCGGTGGTTCGCGCGCATGCAGCGGCCGGACGGGTCGATCCCGTGCATGTGGTACCTGGGCCGCACCGCCGGCACCGGCTGCGTACTCGACGCGCTGGGCGGCCTGGGCCTGGCCGGCTCGGCGACCGCGGTCCGGGCCCGGGACTGGCTGCTGGCCAGCCAACAGCGCGACGGTGGCTGGGGGGACGCGACCCCCGGTCAGCCGACCGTCGAGGAGACGGCGTGGGCGGTGCTGGGACTGCTCGGCGGCGGCTTGCCCGCCGACCACCCGGCGCTGGCCGGGGGCGTGCGCTGGCTGCTGCGCCGCCAGCGGGCCGACGGCCTGTGGCGGCCGGCCCTGGTCGGCGTCTACTTCCTCGACCTGCTCTACACGTGCGACCACCTCGCGAACGGCTACGCGCTGCAGGCGCTCGGCCGCTACCGCCAGGCGCTCGGGTCGGCACGTGCGTCCGAGTTCGCCCCGACGACAGTGGCAGGTGACCGGTGACGGCGGTTCAGTTCGACCCGTTCGACGCCTCCATCATGGCCGATCCGTACCCGGTGTACGCGCGGATGCGGGAGCGGGATCCGGTGTACCGCAGCCCGTCCGGCTTCTGGGTGCTGTTCCGGCACCGGGACTGCGTGGCCGCCCTGCAGGACCGCCGCCTCGGTCACGGCTCGGTCGAGCGCCCCGACCTGGGCTCGTTCTCCGACGGCCTGGACCAGCGGTCGTCCCGGGCCGGGCGGCTGCCGGCCATCTTCGCCGGCATGGACCCGCCCGACCACACCCGCATCCGCCGGGTGGCCGGGCAGGGCTTCACCCCGCACGCGCTGGAGCGGCTGGCGCCCCGGATCCAGTCCATTGTGGACGACCTGGTCGACACCGCGCTGGCGAAGGGCGAGATCGACGTGCTGGCCGACCTGAGCGCGCCGCTCTCGCTGACCGTACTGGCCGAGATCCTGGACATCCCGGTCAGCGACCGGGAGCAGTTCCAGCAGTGGGTCTGGCACTTCATCCGCGGCATAGACCCGTCCTGGACGAAGACCGAGCAGGATGTCGAGCGGCGGCACCGTGCCGTCGACGAGATGCTCGACTACTTCCGGGCGCTGCTGGCCGAACGCCGCGCCGCCCCCGGCGCGGACTTCATCAGCGGCCTTGCCCGGGCCGGGAACGATGACCTGCCGCTGACCGAGGATGAAGTCCTGGGCACCTGTGTCCTGCTGCTCATCGCCGGCTTCGACTCGTCCACCCAACTGGTCGGCAACGGGCTGCACGCGCTGCTCACGCACCCGGCCGAGTTGGCGCGGCTGCGCGACGAGCCGATCCTGGTCGGGCCGGCGATCGAGGAGACGCTGCGCTGGGCCCCACCGGCGTCGTTCACCGTCCGCACCGCGCTGACCGACCTCGAGATCGCCGGGAACCGGATCGCCGAGCGGGAGCGGGTGCTCATCCTGATCCTGGCCGCGAACCGGGACCCGGACGTCTTCGTCGATCCCGACGACCTGGAGATCCGGCGGATCAGCAACCCGCACCTGGCCTTCGGCCGGGGCATCCACCACTGCCTGGGCGCGCCGCTGGCCCGCCTGGAGGGGCGGCTGGCCTTCGGCACGCTGCTGCGCCGGGCGCGACGCATCGACCTGACCGCCGAGCCGCGGCGGCGGGAAAACGTGCTGCAACGCGGGTTCACCAGCCTTTCCATCGCGTTGCACGGCTAGGGGCGACATGGCTATGGACCTGGCGGCGAACCGGGACGACTCGGTGTTGCTGGTGACGGGGAGTTCCCGCGGGATCGGGCGGGCGGTGTGTGAGGCTGCCGGCTCCTTCGGCACCACGGTGATCCACGGCCGCAGCCTCGACCGGCTGCACGGCCTGGTGGATTCACTCCGCGCTCGGGGCCGGGATGCCTTCGCGGTGGCCGCCGACCTCGCCGACCCGGAGCAGGCCCGTGGGCTGGTGGACGAGGTGTGCGCGAAGACCGGCCGGATCGACGTCCTGGTCAACAACGCCGCGACCACCGGCGGGGACGGCTTCGTGGCCGCCGATCAGGTCGCCCCGTCGGCCTGGGCCGACAACCTCGCGGTGAACCTCACCGCGCACTTCCTGACCAGCCAGGCCGCGTTCGGGGTCATGTCGGCGGCCGGCGGCGGACAGATCATCAACATCAGCTCGTACGCCGGCGTCGCCGGCTTCGTGGGCCTGGCGCCCTACAGCGCGGCCAAGGCGGGCCTGATCGCGTTGTCCCGCACGCTCGCCGCGGAATGGGCCAGCTCCAACGTCCGGGTCAACTGCGTCGTGCTCGGCCCGGTGGTGCCGGACGAGGTCGGCGAGAAGCCCGGCAGCGACGGCTCGCCCGCGGCCGGGCACCGGGCGAGCCGGAGCTTCTCCTGGCAGGCCGACGTGGTCGGCACGATCGCCAGGCTGGCCGAGGACCGGCACTCGGTGCTGACCGGCGCGCTGATCACCCTGGACGGGTGCGCCGGCGTGCAGGACTTCGACTCGATGCTGAGCCTGCTGCGGAAGTCGCTGCACTCGCCGGCGGAGGCCTGATGCGCCTGCTGTTCCTCGCCCTGACGCCCTACGCCTACGGGGAGACCGCGGACGGGGTCCAGTTGGCGCACCAGCTGCGGGAGCTGCGCGCCGACTGCCATTTCGTCGTCCAACCGTCCTGTGTGGAGCCGGTGCTGACCGACGGCTACCCGTGCACGATGGTCGAGCCGTCGATGGGCGGGCACGTGGTGTCGGTCATCGGCGACCTGGTCAGGTCGTTCCGGCCGGACGCGATCATCCTGTCCGACTACTTCATGTACTGGGTGCAGGTGGCGCTGGTCTTCGGCGTCGAGCCCTGGTTCATCGAGGAGTACGGCCTGCCGATCATTCCCATCGACCTGTGGGAGTGGGAGAACACCGACTTCAAGGTCGACCCGTTCGGCGATCTGGTGCTGGAGGTGAACGACCGGATCCTCACGATGGACGTCCACCTGCGCCCGGTACCGCTGGCCCACCTCGACTCGGGCCCGGCCGGCCGCGGCTACCCGTACCGGCGCCGCGGCGGCACCGACCGGGTCAGCGACCTGACCCGCGGCGTGGTGTTCGACCAGTTGGGGATGCGGCGCACCGACCGCCTGCTGCTGCTGCCGCTCTCGCTCTGGCAGGAGCCGCCGCCCTACCTGCCGCCGGCCGCGGTGCGGCTGGGCCAGCACCTGCCCGACCTGCTGGTGCACTACCTCCGGCAGTTGCCGGACAGCACCCATTTCCTGATCATCGGGCCGCGGGCGGAGGCGTTCTCGGCGCTGCCGCCGGCCCGGACCCACCTCATCGCGCCGACCTCGGCCGGCCCGGCCTGCCCGCCGCGGCGCTACAGCACCCTGCTCGGCTCCGCCGACGCGGTGCTCGCGCTGCAGCTCACCTCGACGGCGGTGATGCGCGGGGTGTTCGCGGACGTGTCCGGGCTGGCGCTGACCAACGGGTTCGCGCTGACCGGCGAGTCCGATGTGGACCGCCTCGCCGCGGCGACCGGTGGGGTGTCGGACTACCTGCGGGAGTGGCTGGCCGGGTTGGACTGGACGGTCGAGGAGTTCAGCTACTGGCCGATGAAGCTGCGCTCGCTCGCGCGGCCGGTGCTGACCGACAACCCGTTCCTCGGCGCCGTCGCCGAGGCCGAGATCCTCGACGAGGCCGCGGTCGTCGGGCAGCTCACCCGGATGCTCTACGGCCCGGCCACCCGCGAGCGGCTGGCCCAGGCGCGAAGCGACTACGTCCGGGCGGTGGACGCGCTGCCCAGCACCGCCGACGTCTTCACCGCCGCGGGCCGGAAACTCGGAATGGACATCCCCTGAGCCGCCTGGAGGTCACCGTCCGATGAGTACGGAGCTTCGGCCGTACCCGTTCGCCGCGGCGACGGATCCGTTCGACCCGCCGGCGGAACTGGCGTGGCTGCGGTCGAACGACCCGGTCACCAGGGTCCGACTGTCCACAGGCGACGACGTCTGGTTGGTGACGCGGTACGACGACGTCCGGGCCGTGCTCGCCGAGCCGGGCCTCAGCCGCGACCTGAGCCGGCCCGGCGTGGCCCGGCTGCACCCGGACGGCTCCCGGCACCTGAGCGGCCCGTTCGCCGACCCGCCGGCGCACACCCGGTGGCGGGCGCTGGTGTCCAAGGCGTTCACCGCGCGGCAGGTGGAGAAGCTGCGCGGGCGGGTCGAGGAGATCACCCACCGGCTACTGGACGACGTCCTCACCGCCGGCCCGCCGGTGGACCTGATGGACGCGTTCGCCTACCCGCTGCCGATCACGGTGATCTCCGAGATCCTCGGCGTCCCGGTGGTCGACCAGCGGGCGTTCCGCGGCTGGGCCGGCGCGTGGCTGTCCCCGGACGGCATCACCGGCGAGGAGCGGACGGCCGCGATCGTCGCGATGGCGGACTACGCACGCGACCTCATCAGGGCCCGGCGGCAGGACCGCGGCGACGACCTGCTCGGCCGGCTGCTGGTCGTCACCGACGAGAACGACGGCCGGCTCACCGAGGACGAGGTCGTCGTCACGATCATGACGCTGATCATCGGCGGGTACGAGAGCACCGCGACGACGATCGGAACGGCCGTGCTCGCGCTGCACCGCCGACCCGACCAGCTGGCCGCGCTACGCGCCGACCCGGGCAGGCTGGTGGCGGCGGTGGAGGAGTTGCTGCGCTACTCGCTGCTGGACAACGGGTTCGGCTCGCCCCGCTACACACCGGTGGACATCACGGTCGGGGACGTCCGGGTGCCGGCCGGCTCCACGCTGCTGATCATCCGGCGGTCGGCGAACCGGGACGGGACCCGGTTCCCCGACCCCGACCGGCTGGATCTGTCCCGTGCCGGCGCGCAGCACCACCTCACCTTCGGCGCCGGTCCGCACTTCTGCCTGGGGGCGCCGCTGGCCCGGCTCGAGTTGCAGGTGGCGCTCGCGGCGTTGCTGGCCAGGCTGCCGAACCTCCGGCTGGCCGTGCCGGTCGAGGGCATCGTGTGGCAGGCGCGGTTCGCGGCCTCCGGACCGAAGGCGCTCCCCGTCACGTGGTGAGGCCCAGCACGCACGCGAGGGAGTGGCGCATGCCTGGCTCGGATGACCGGGTCGGCTCGGATGGACGGGTCGCCGTCGAGGTCGTCGACCTCGTCAAGCGGTACCCCAAGCGGGACGTCAACGCGGTCGACCACCTGTCGTTCGCGGTCGCCGCCGGGGAGATATTCGGGCTGCTCGGCCCCAACGGGGCGGGCAAGAGCACTGCTGTCGGCATCATGACGACCCGACTGCCGGCGACCAGCGGAGCGGTTCGACTGTCCGGAGTGGACGTGCTCCGGCATCCGGTCGCGGCACGCACCCGACTGGCCGTGGTGGCGCAGCGGCCCAACCTGGACCGCGCGCTGACGCCGCGGCAGAACCTGACGTTCCACGCGGCCTACCACGGGATGCGTCGCGCCGAGCGCAACGCCCGGGCGGCCACCCTGCTCGACGAGTTCGGCCTGGCTGCCCAGGCCGATGTGAAGGTCGACTGGTTCTCCGGTGGCATGGCCCAGCGGCTCATGATCGCCCGGGCGCTGGTGCACGAGCCGGATGTGCTGTTCCTGGACGAGCCGACGACCGGCCTGGACCCGCAGGCCAGGCTGTTCGTGTGGGACCGGATCCGGGACATGCGCGAGCGCGGCGTCACGATCCTGCTCACCACCCACGACATGGACGAGGCCGCCGACCTCTGCGACCGGGTGGGCATCATCGACCACGGCAAGCTCCTCGCGCTCGACTCGCCGGCGGCGCTCACCCGCGGGCTCGACGTGGCCAGCCTCGAAGGCGTCTTCATCAGCCTCACCGGAAAGGGCCTGCGATGACCACAGTGGACGCTCCGGTCATGGCGCGGGCGGCGGCACCGCCGGCCGTGGCCGGGCGCGCCTGGCGGGCGTTCCGCGCCATCCTCTGGCGGGACCTGTACGTCACCGGCAAGGAGTTCTGGGTCCTGCTCGTCCAGGTGGCGCTGACGCCGCTGTTCATGCTGTTCATCTTCGCCAAGGTGCTGGTGAACCAGGGCTCGGTCAGCCCGACCTACGGCCACGACCTGTTGCTGCCCGGGATCGTCGCGCTGTCGGCGTTCCTCACCGCCCTGCAGGGCATCGCGTTCCCGCTGATCATGGAGTTCGGCTGGACCAGGGAGATCGAGGACCGGCTGCTCGCCCCGCTGCCCACCGGCCTGGTCGCGGTGGAGAAGCTGGTGATCGCGACGCTGCGCGGGCTGGCCGCCGCGCTGATCGTCTACCCGGTCGGCGCGCTGGTGCTCGGGTCGGCGCCGTGGCGCCCGGCCGGGCTGCCGTTGCTGCTGGTCGCGGTGCTGCTCGGTGCGTGGGTCGGCGCCGGCATCGGGCTGACGCTGGGCGCGATCGTTCCCGCGGGCCGGATCACCATCCTGTTCGCGGTGGTCGTGACCCCCCTGCTGTTCACCGGCGCGACGCAGTACGCCTGGCCGCTGCTCAACGGGATCCGCTGGTTCCAGGTGGTCACCGCGGCCAACCCGCTGACGTACTGCGCCGAGACGGTTCGCGCGGCGATGGTGCCGGCCGTGCCGCACATCCGTCCGGGGGTGAGCGTCGCGGTCCTGCTTGCCGCCGCGGCCGTCTTCACCGGGGCCGGGCTGATCACCTTCGGCCGCCGGGCGGCGAGCTGATGGCCGGAAGCCTGATCCTGACCGGGACCCCCGAGCACCACGCCGGTGGGCAGTCACTGCGCTTGCGGGCGCTGCGACAGGCGCTGCGCCGGCATGGCCCGGCCGGCCTGCTGGCGGTCGAGTGCGGCCGGTGGTGGGGCGACTGCACGCGCTCGTGCCGGGTGACCGGCCAGCCACCCCGGTCACCCGGCCCGTTCTGGTATTTCGACCAGGCCACCTGCGCGCAGTACGCCGCCGAGGTGGCGGGCCGGTGCGCGCGTACCGGCGTCACGACGGTGATCTGCAGCGGCCTGGAGACCCACGGCTACGCCGTCGCCCTCGCGGCGATCGGCACGCTCCGGGTCGTCTACGACATGCACAACGTCGAACTGCCGCTGCACACCGAGATTCACGCCGCCAGCCGGGACGAGCCGCCCTACTCGTTCCTGTACACCGCCGAGCACCTGTCGCTGGTGGCCGCCGCCGAGGGTGCCGCGGTCGCCGCCGCCACCGAGGTCTGGACATGCAGCCCCGAGGACCGGTTGCTGGTCGCCGCCACGTATCCGTCGACGCCGCTGGCGAAGATCCGGGTGGTGCCGAACGCGGTGCACGTCCCCACGGCGCCGCGCCGCGGTGCCCCGCGGCGGATCTGCTACCCGGGCCGGTTCGACTACTTCCCGAACATCGACGCGGGCCGGACCCTGGCCCACCGGATCGCGCCGCTGCTCGCGGCGGCCGGCCTGGACATCCCGGTGGTGCTCGCCGGCGCCAAGGCCGGCGACACGTTCGGCACCGCCACGCTGCCCGCGAACGTCCGTCTCGTCACCTCGCCGCCGACCACCGCCGACCTGATCGGCGGGAGCGTCATGGCCGTCCCGCTCACCATCGGCGGCGGCAGCCGGTTCAAGGTGATCGAGGCGTTCGCCCTCGGCGCCGCGGTCGTGTCCACGCCCAAGGGCGTCGAGGGCCTCGGCCTGACCGCCGGGCGGCACTACCTCCCGGCAACCGACCCGGCCGGGTTCGCCGCCGCGATCATCAACATCCTGCGCGACGACGACCGCCGGGACCGGCTCGTCGATGCCGCCTTCGGGCTGGTGCGCGAGCGCTACTCGATCGAGGTGCTCGAGCGCTGTCTGGACGGCGGGCACCACGCGGCGGCCCGACCATGACAGGCCCACCGGAGTGCAGCGTCATCATCCCGACGTACAACCGGCTGACACTGCTCCGGTACACATTGGACTCCCTGACCCGGCAGAGCCTGCCGGCCGACCGGTTCGAGGTTCTGGTCGTCGACGACGGCTCGACTGACTCGACCCGGGCGATGGTGGACGGCTACCGGGACCGCCTCGATCTGCGGTACTTCTTCCAGCCGGACGAGGGCTGGCGGGTCGCCAAGGCGCGCAACGTGGGGATCCGCCACGCGCGGGCCGACCGGTGTGTCTTCCTCGACGCGGGCGTGCTCCCGCGGTCCGGCTGCCTCGCCGCGCACATCACGAGCCTGGACAGTGTGGACGGGCCGGCCGCGGTCTGCGGCTACGTCTACTGCCTCAACGCGGACAACGCCGACGCCGAGCGGATGAGAGCGACCATCGACGTCGCCGACGTGGACATCACCATCGGGAAGCTGGCCGCCGAGCGGCGGTGGCTCGACCCGCGCGAGGGCCTTTACGCGAAGTTCGCCGACGTGCTCGACCACCTGCCGGCGCCCTGGGTCGTGTACTGGACCTGCAACGTGTCGGCCCACACCGCACTGATCCGCTCGGTGGGCATGTTCGACGAGGCGTTCCAGAGCTGGGGCGGGGAGGACATCGACCTCGCCTACCGGATGCACCGCGCCGGCGCCACCTTCCTCCTCAGCCGCGCGGCCAGCGCCATCCACTACCCGCACCACAAGAGCGTCGACGAGAACGCCGAGGTCGCGGCCGGCAACTTCCACTACATGGCGACGAAGTACAAGACACCACTCACCGCGCTGCTGCGGGGCTGATGTCCGGTCGTGAGCGTGGCGCGGCCGGTGTCGGCCGTGAGCCGCCCAGGCCGGGACGGCCGAGCGGGGCGGGCGGGCCGAGCGGGGCGGGCGGGCCGCAGCCGCGGCGCTGGCCGCCGGACGCACGTCCGGCGGGCCAGCCGCGACGGCCCGGCCGGAGGGGCGCGGCCGACCAAACGGGCCACGGCCGGGTGGGACGGGACCAACCGATCAGCACCAATCTGTTCGGTGGATCGAGGTCAGTCGCCAGGAGTTCAATCAAATCCAGCGTGTACCGCGCCGTTTCTTCCCACCGATTCAGAATCGAGTTTCATAAGGATCGCCGAGGTGTTTGTGCCCGATGTTGCACAATACCAGCCGGCGTCGAAAACAGCTCCTTGACAGGGTCGGTTGACGACATGAGACTTGTCCGGTGACTGATTGGCTGGGGGGCACCTGGAAGCTGATCGCGTGGCGCAGAATCGCAGCGGACGAGACGGTCAGCTATCCACTCGGGGCAGACGCGCGGGGGCAGCTCATTTACGCCGTGAATGGCCGGATGGCGGTGCAGCTCATCGGAGCGGCCCGGCCGGCGCTGGCGACCGATGACCCGTTGGGGGGTGATATGTCGGCACGAGCCGACGCTTATTCCACCTACCTCGCCTACTTCGGCACCTATACGGTGGAGGACGGGAGCGTCGTTCACTACATCGACGGAAGTCTCTTCCCTAACTGGTCGGACGAGAAACAGGTCCGATCGTTCACGGTCGAGGGTGACGAGCTCGTCCTCCGAACGCCGCCGATGGCGGACGACAGTGGGAATACCTTCGTCAACGAGCTGGCCTGGGCCCGCGATGAGAGTCTGCCGGCGCAGTAGCCAGGGCACCAGGCAGGCCGGCTGCCACCGGATGCGACCGCTCCGCATGGCAGCGCGGGCCCGCCGGAACGCTGAACGACCACCCCGCGGACACGTCCCGACAGGGAAATGACGCCGGACGCTCAGCCACCGCCGGCCGCCGCGGAAGCGGCCCGCCTACCGGTACGACACGGTCGCGGCGGCGCGCGCGCGGATGAGCGGACCACAAGACCCGGTCACGCCGCCGCCAAGCGCCGGCCGGCGCGGAGCACTCCACCCGGAATGTCACGACGCGCCGCACAACGCATTCCACGGGGCATTCCACAGGCCATTCCACAAGGGCATTCCACAAGCGGCCACGAGCCCGGACCACATGGGCGCGCCGGGGCACCTGGCCGCGCGACCGGCCGCACGCCGGGCCGGCGACACGAGTCCGGCCGGCGACGAAGACAGCCGGCGGCAATACGGCACTACGCAGTCTCGCCGAGGGCGGGACCTTCGATCGAGGAGACGGTGATGACCGCAACGCTCGCCGCGCCGGACGCCATGTTCGTACGGGCCAAGTCGGCACCCGGCCGCGCCGCGGCGCCGAGGATGCGTGCTCAGACCGGCGTCCAGCAGTCCGACCTCCAAGCCGTTGCGCAGCACATGTATGCGCTCATGCTGCGCAACGTGGCGAGCGACGGTTTCCAGTTCACCGATCCGGCCGACCCGGGGACCTTCTCGAAGGCGGGATGCATCATCGCCGCCCCGTCGTACCCCGCCAGCCAGCCCGGCGTGGACCAGGACTACGTCTTCAACTGGACGCGCGACGCGGCCATCACCGCGATCGAGCTCGCGGCCGCCTCGGTGCCGACCCGGCCGGGTGCCGCCGACCAGGGGCTGATCGACTACGTCACGTTCGCCAAGACCTGCCAGGACAACGCCACGCCCACGCTGGCGCACGCGTGCTACACGATCGACGGCCGGTCCCGCCCGTGGACCGAGCAGAGCGACGGGCCGGCGCTGCAGACGCTGGCCATCCTGCAGGCGTTCCCGGAGCTCGACGCGGCCACCCGGAAGGTCGCGGTGCAGATCATCGGCGTGAACCTGGGCTTCCTGCTGGGGGCCTACCAGGACGCCACCACGAACCTGTGGGAGGAGCACTCCGGATACTCGTTCTTCGCCCGCGCCGCCCAGCTCCGGTGCCTGCGCGCGATCTCCACCAACACGCTGGGGATCGCCGTCCCGCAGGGCACCGCCGCGGCGATCTCCTGGCTGGAGTCCGCGCTGCCGGGCCACTGGGACGGCACGCAGTACCTGAGCCTGCTGGCGCCCGCCTCGACCCCGACCCCGGTCGTCGAGGGATACGACCCGA
The DNA here is from genome assembly GCA_039648995.1 of Mycobacteriales bacterium. Taxonomy (GTDB): domain Bacteria; phylum Actinomycetota; class Actinomycetes; order Mycobacteriales; family CADCTP01; genus JBBWZH01. The sequence continues at coordinate 16,538 of JBBWZH010000645.1, read as the reverse complement.
ACATCGACATCGTGCAGGCCAGCATCTACGGCGCCATCCCGTACACCGACACCAGGCTGCTCGCCACGGCGGCACGGCTGCGCCAGCAGTGGTCCGACCCGGCGTCGCCGTCGGTGTACCCGATCAACGTCGCCGACCAGCAACTCGGCCTCGGGCCGCTGCTGGGCCGCTACCCGGCCGACACCTACGACGGCGACGTGGGCGATCCGGTGCTCGGCGGACACCCCTGGGCGCTGTGCACGTGCAACTTCGCCGAGCTGTACTACCGCCTGGCCACCGAGATCAGCACGACGCGGACCGTGCCGTACGACGACCTGTCCGCCGGGTTCTTCGGCCAGATCGGCATCGACTCGGGCAGCACGCCGGATCAGGCCGCCACCGCGCTGGACGGCGCCGCGGACGCGATGCTCCAGGCGGTCATCTACCACAGCGACAACCTCGAGCTCAGTGAGCAGTTCGACGGCGCGACCGGCTACGAGAAGAGCGTGCGCGACCTCACGTGGAGCTACGCGGCGTTCCTGTCGGCCGTGCGGGCGAAGACCGCTCGCGATGTCCAGGGCTGAGACGGTGTCTGAGCGGGCCGGTACCGGCCGGTCAGGCACGGCGGTCCTGGCCACCGAGCCCGGCACGCGGGCGGAGGCGTTCCTCGCGCTGTCGGAGCTGCTGACCGGGTTCGGTCGCGTCCCGCTGGCCGGGACCGGGCAGACCGACAGCTACCTGTGCGCCCTCGACGCCGTGCTGCCGGCGGGGATGGTCGACGAACTGCTCCGCGCCGCCGGGAGCCTGCCCGAGGGCGCCGGCCGCGAGGCGGCGGTCGGGCCGGCGATCCTCGACGACCCGAAGCTGGGCCCGGTGGCGCGCAACGTCATCCTGATGTGGTACCGGGGGACCTGGACGGCCCTGCCGGCGGAGTGGCGCGCCGCCTACGGGGCCTCGCCGCTGGACACCGACCATGTCCTGTCGGCCCCGGCCTACCAGGCGGGCCTGCAGTGGGTTGCCGCGGGTGCGCATCCGGCCGGTGCACTCCAGCAGGGCTACGGCGCGTGGGCCGCGGCACCCGAGGGCGCCGGCCCGTGACCGGGCGAACCAACGGGCACGGCGGCCACGACGTCGTGGTGGTCGGCGCGGGCGTCAACGGCGCGCTGCTGGCCAAGCGGCTGACCCGCGCCGGCCTGAGCGTGCTGCTGCTCGAGGCCGGGCCGGCCACGGCGTGGACGTTCGACGGCTACACCCAGCACCTGGAGCACTTCTACACCGCCACGAGCAAGGGCGCCGAGTCGGCGTGGCCACCGGCCGGGAACGCGCCCCAGCCGGACCCGGCCGACGTCCGGACCGGCGACGGCTACTTCGTCCAGCGCGGCCCGTCCCCGTTCGCCAGCACGTACACCCGGCTGCAGGGCGGCTCGACCCTGCACTGGCTCGGGGTCAGCCTGCGGATGCTGCCCGAGGACTTCCAGCTGCGGTCCCGCTACGGCGTGGGCCGCGACTGGCCGATCGGCTACGACGACCTGGAGCCGTTCTACCGGGAAGCCGAATGGGAGCTCGGCGTGTCGGCCGACGCCGCCGAGCAGGCCCACCACGGCATCGAGTTCGCCGACGGCTACGACTACCCGATGCGCCGCGTCCCGCCCAGCTACTCCGACAAGGTTCTCGCCGGCGCCGTCGACGGGATGGCGGTCGACGTCGGCGCGGGGGCGGTCCGGCTGACGGTCCGCAACTACCCGGCGGCGCGCAACTCGATCCCCCGCGGCGACTACCGGCCGGTCGGCGCCGTTGACGGGTACGCCAGCGACGCGGCCGTGCACGACCTCGGCGAGCGGTGCGCCGGCAACACCGCGTGCACGCCGATCTGCCCGATCCAGGCGAGGTACCACGCGGGCAAGACGCTGGCCCAGGCCGACCGCCGCAACCTGAAGGTGGTCGCGCAGGCGGTGGCGTCGAAGGTGCTCGTCGACCCGGTCAGCGGCGCGGTCACCGGCATCGAGTACCAGCGCTACGAGGATCCGGCGTCGCCGCGGCACACCGTGCACGTGGCGAAGGGCCGCGCGTACGTGCTCGCCGCGCACGCCGTGGAGAACGCCAAGCTGCTGCTGGCCTCGGGGCTGGCCGGCCGGGGCGGCGCGGGCGACCTGATCGGCAAGGGCCTGATGGACCACCCGGCGCTGTACGCCTGGGGTCTCTCGCCGACCCCGATCGGCGCCTTCCGCGGGCCGCTGTCCACGGCGGGGATCGAGGACCTGCGGGGCGGGGCGTTCCGGGCCGAGCACGCCGCGTTCCGGTTCGACGTCGGCAACGACGGCTGGCGGGCGACGACGGGCGCGCCCGACAGCACCGTGGCGGCCGCGGTCACCGGCGACCGCCTGTACGGCAGCCGGCTGCGCCACCACCTGGTGGAGACGCTGCGTCGCCAGGTCAGGTTCTCCATAGCGGTCGAGCAGCTGCGGTCGCCGGACAACAACGTCACCATCGACCCGCGCCACGTCGACCCGCTGGGCAACCCGCGGCCGGTGCTGCGCTACCACCTCGACGACTACACCCTCGCCGGCATGGCCGCGGCCACCGAGGTCTACCGCGAGGTGTTCCGCCAGGCCGGCATCACCGACTGCACCGACCCGGAGAAGGGCACCTGGTTCCCGTCGGTCCCCTACGACGGCCAGGTGTTCCACTACCACGGCATGGGGCACCTCGCCGGCACCCACGTGATGGGCGGCAGCGCGGAGGACTCCGTGGTCGACGCCGACCAGCGGTCGTGGCAGCACCGCAACCTCTACCTGGTCGGCGGGGGCAGCTTCCCCACGATGGGCACCTCGAACCCGACGCTGACCATGGCCGCGCTCACCCTGCGCACGGCGAAGCACATGACCAGGGAGCTGGCCGGGTGAGCGCCAGGCGGCGGACCGCCCGGACACCAGGAGAAGGGGAACCCTCGTGATCTTTCCGCAGGGAGCGGCGAACCGTACCGATCCCGACGCCGCGGCCCAGGTCGTCTACGACGCCGTCATCGTCGGTGGCGGGGTCGCCGGGTCCATCATCGCGCACGAGCTGAGCCGGGCCGGGCAGCGCGTCCTCATCGTCGAGGCCGGCCCGGCCGAGGACCTGACGGTGGCCGGCTACGAGGACTACCTCTCACGCTTCTACTCCGCCACCTCGAAGGACAACCAGTCCCCGTTCCCGGGCAACCCGAACGCGCCGATGCCCCGCAGCACCGACGCGCGGCCGATCGTCCCCGGCCAGCCGGACGCGGCCAGCTACCTGGTGCAGAACGGGCCGTACTGCACCGACACGACGTACACCAGGGTCCTCGGCGGCACCACGCTGCACTGGGAAGCGAAGACCCCGCGCATGCTGCCCGAGGACTTCGACATGGCCAGCCGGTTCGGCCAGGGGCTGGACTGGCCGGTCGACTACGACGAGCTCGAGCCGTACTACCGGGAGGCGGAGCGGGAGATCGGCGTGTCGGCCGACGTCGAGGACCAGACGTACCTGGGGATCACGTTCCCGCCCGGCTACGTGTACCCGATGCGCGGCATCCCACTGTCCTATTTGGACACGGTGGTCGGCCGGGGGGTGGACGGCACTGAGGTGACCCTGGACGGCGAGAGCCACACCCTGCGGGTGCGGCCGTTCGCGCAGGGCCGCAACGGCATCCCGAACCGCGGCTACGACGGCGGGAAGGGGTTCGTGCCGACCGGGGCGGTGAGCACCCACCAGGTGCAGGAGGGCGAGCGCTGCCAGGGCAACAACAACTGCGTCCCGCTGTGCCCGGTGCAGGCCAAGTACCACGCGGGGAAGACCCTGGCGAAGGCCCTCGGCAACGGGGTCGACATCGTCACGCAAGCGGTCGCCTACAAGGTCCACGTCGACCCGGTGACCGGCCGGGTGAGCCACCTGGAGTACAAGCAGTACCTCGACCCCTCCTCGCCCGACCACGTCACCCGGACCGCCCGCGGGCGCATCTTCGTGCTGGCCGCGAACGCGATCGAGAACGCCCGGCTCATGCTGGCCTCGGGCCTGCGCGACCGCGGCGGCCTGATGGGCCGCAACCTGATGGACCACGCCTACCTGCTCAGCTGGGCCCTGCTGCCGGAGATCGCCGGCACGATGCGGGGCACGGTCTGCACCGGCGGCATCATCGACCTGCGCAGCGGGTCGTTCCGGCGGCAGCAGGCCGCGTTCGCCATCGACATCCACAACGACGGGTGGGGGTGGGCGACCGGCTCGCCGTACTCCGACCTGCACGCGATCGTGGACGCGCAGAACAAGTTCGGCCCGGCCCTGCGGCACGCCCTGGTCGACCAGATCTCGCGCCAGCTCCTGCTGGCGTACATGATCGAGGTGCCGCCCAGCCCGAGCAACCGGGTGACCGTCGACCCCGCGTACCGCGATCAGCTCGGCAACATGCGACCGGTCATCTCCTTCAGCGTCCCCGACTACACGATGCGGGGCATCGCCTACGGCCGGCGGCTGGCCCGCCGGATCTTCGAGCGCCTCGGCGCCGAGGACTACACGTTCTACGACCCGGCCGACTACGGCTACGTCACCCACGAGGGGCAGGGCTACTGCATCCGCGGCGGCAACCACCTGGCCGGCACGCACGTCATGGGCACCGCCCCGGCGAACTCGGTGGTGGACTCCACGATGCGCTCGTGGGAGCACGAAAACCTCTACCTGGCCGGCGGCGGCAGCATGCCGACGATCGGGACGGCGAACGTCACGCTCACCCTCGCCGCGCTCTGCTACCGCAGCGCCAGGCGAATGGTCGAGCAACTCCGCAAGGAGGCGGCCCCGCTCGCCGTCTCCGCCGCCCACTGACCACCGCTGGTGAGGCAGATGACTGAGATCACCCCGAGGATCACCACGCTCGAGCAGCTGCACCGGTACCTGTACTCGGCGCTGCAGCTGGAGCACGCCACGATCCCGCCCTACCTGACGGCCCTGTACTCGCTGCACCCCGAGACCAACTCCGACGCCCGGCACATCCTGCGCGTCGTCGCCGTCGAGGAGATGCTGCACCTGAGCCTCGCGGCGAACGTCATGAACGCCACCGGTGGCTCACCCGACCTCACCGGGCCGCAGTTCGTGCCGAAGTACCCGGCCTTCCTGCCGGACGGCGAGCAGGACTTCAAGGTGGACCTGGCGCCGTTCAACGAGGCCACGCTCGACACGTGCCTGAAGATCGAGCGGCCGGCCAAGGCGCCGACCGAGGAGCTCCGGCTGGTGCCGCGCGCCCGGTCGACCCGGCAGCTGCTCGCGGCCAACCCGGACGACCCGAGCGTGCAGTACTACAGCATCGGCGAGTTCTACGCGGAGATCGAGCGCGGCCTCGAGTACCTGCATGCCGAGTACCGGTCCGAGGGTCGCGAGCTGTTCGTCGGCGACCCGGCCCGCCAGGTCACGCCCGAGTACTTCTACTCCGGCGGCGGGGAGGCGATCCCGGTCACCGACCTCGAGTCCGGCCTGGCCGCGCTCGGCCTGATCGCCGCGCAGGGCGAGGGCCTGGGCGGCGGCATCTACGACGGCGAGGGCGAGCTGGCCCACTACTACCGGTTCCAGCAGCTCAGGCTCGAGCAGTACTACCAGAAGGGTGACGAGCCGGGGCAGCCCAGCGGCCCGCCGCTGTCCATCGACTGGAACGCGGTCTACCCGTCGCTGGCGAACGCGACCCTCGCCAACTACCCGGACGGCTCGGAGCTGCGGGCCGCCGCCGTCGACTTCAACAAGTCCTACGCCGAATTCCTGGGGCTGCTCACCCGCGCCTACACCGGCCACCCCGAGCTCCTGCTCGAGGCGGTGTGGGAGATGTTCCACATCCGCGACGGGATGAACCGGCTGCTCCGCAACCCGCTGCCGGGCAGCCCAGGAACCAACGCCGCCCCCACGTTCGAGATGCCCACGGTGGCGGGAGGGGCGGGAGCGTGAGCGAACCGGCGAGCGAATCCGGCAGCACCGTCGACGACGAGCTGCGCGGGCGGTTCCTGGCCATGTCCACCGAGCTGACCGCGTTCAGCATCCTGGACCTGCAGGGCACCGGCCAGACCGAGACGTACATCTCGCTGGTCGTGCGGGTGGTCGGCGAGGGCATCCTGGACCAGCTGCTGGACGCCTACGAGCGTGCGGTCGCCGCCGCCGGGCCGGACCGCGGCGAGCGGACCAGGCTGCTCAAACGGGAACTCTTCAGCAACGAGAAGCTCGGCCCGATCGCCCGGAACGTCATCAAGCTCTGGTACGTGGGCGTGTGGTACGAGCTGCCGGCGGAGTGGGTGGAGAGCTTCGGCGCGCTGGAGCACGACGGCACGTTCACCGCGTCGGCGGCGGCGTACGCCGTGGGCCTGCTCTGGTACGCGATCGGCGCCCACCCGCCGGGCGCCCGGGCGCCCGGCTACGGGTCGTGGGTGGCGCCGCCCGCCTTCCCCCCGATCCCCGACATCCCCGCGATCGACGACGACAGCGCCGCTGCCGTGGACCGCGACGCGCTGCTGGCGACGGCCGGCCGGCCGGGCGCGCGGTAAGCCAGGACGCGAACCTGAGGGAGCAGGCAATGACCAACCTGATCAAGAACCTCGATCCCGAGAAGGTACGGCTCGGCGTGACGCCGACGCTGTGGTGGAACGACGACTTCCCGGCCATCGACATCGGCATCCCGTTCGAGCAGTGCGTGAGCGAGATGGCGCTGGCGGGGTTCCAGGGCTGCAGCGCCGGCCACAAGTACCCCAAGGACCCGGCGGTGCTCAAGCCCGCCCTCGAACTGCGCAAGCTGCAGCTGTCCGAGCCCTGGGTGAGCACCTATTTCACCATCAACGACATGGAGCAGCAGACCGTCGACGCCTTCGAGGAGCAGTTGGCGTTCATCAAGGCCATGGGCGGCACGGATCTTGTGGTGGCCGAGTTCGGCCGGTCGTCCCAGCTGCAGCCGATCGCGCTGTTCGCGAACCGCCCCGTCTTCACCAACACCGAGTGGGACCTGCTCAGCAACGGCCTCAACCGGCTGGGCAAGATCGCCGCCTCCGCCGGGATGCGGCTGTGCTACCACCCGCACCTGGGCACGGGCGTGATGACCGGGGCGGACGTCGACCGGCTGATGGCGTCCACCGACCCGGATCTGGTCCACCTGCTGCTGGACACCGGGCACCTCGCCGCCGCCGGGGACGACCCGCTGGCGACCGCCAAGGCGCACGCCGGCCGCATCAAGCACGTCCACCTCAAGGACATCCGCCCCGAGGTGGTCAGCCGCGTAAAGGAGGAGGGGCTGTCCTTCCAGCAGGCCATCGAGGGCGGCATCTTCACCGTGCCCGGGGACGGCGCGATCGACTTCGTGCCGATCCTGCAGGTGCTCGGCGGCGCCGGCTTCACCGGGTGGCTGGTCGTCGAGGCCGAGCAGGATCCGGCCAAGGCGAACCCGCTGACCTACGCGTTCAAGGCCCGGGCCTACCTGCGCGACGTCCTCGGCTGGTGAGGCATGAACCCCGCGCCGGACATCTACTTCAGCTTCTTCATGTTCACCACCGACCTGCGGCCCGGTGACCCGGAATACGCCAAGATCATCGTGCGGCACATCCGGGAGCTGCGCAGCCTCGGGTACGCGGGCTTCGACATGCCCGTCCACCCCGGTGACCCGCGGGACCTCAGCGCGCAGGTCGAGAGCTACCGGGAGCTCCGGCACGATCTCGACCAGGCCGGGCTGGACGACGTGGGCTTCACCACGAACGTGGCCACCACCCGGACGTTCGACCCCACGTCGATGTACGGGGACCAGCGCGACCTCGGGCTGGCCTACCTCAAGTCGCGGGTGGACATCACCGCGGCCCTGGGCGGGACGATCATGGCGGGCCCGATCGTCTTCCCGTACAACGTGTACCCGACCAGCGACGAGAACGCGCCGATCTGGAGCGACGCCCTGCAGGACTGGGCGCAGCCGCGGTACCGGAACGCCCAGGCGGTCCTGGACGAGCTGGGGGAGCACGCGGAGCGGCGGAACGTCCGGCTGGCGATCGAGCCGGTCGACCACTGGGAGACGCCGGCCCCGAACATGGTCGGCGACGTGCTGCGCTTCCTGGAGGGCGTGCCCAGCCGCCAGGTGGGCGTCTGCGTGGACAGCGCCCACGTCGTGCTGGGCAGCAGCGGGCCGCGGGAGTTCCGGCGGGACATCGGCGAGGCCGCCGACGCCGGCCGGCTCAACTACGTGCAGGTCTCTGCGCCCGACCGGGGGGCCGTCGGCGACAGCTGGATTCCCTGGGGCGAGTTCCTGGGCACCATCCTTCCCCGGTACGACGGGCCGCTGCTGATCGAGATCTTCAACGCCATCCCGGCCTTCCTGGACTCGCTCCGGGTGACCAGGCGGAAGTTCTGGATCCCTGACGAGGACGATCCGGTCGCGGGCCAGCCGGACGCCTACACCGTCGCGGGTGAGGCGATCGAGGCGCTGCGCGGCGAGCTGAGCACGGCCGGGAAAGGGGGAGGTCCGTGACCGGTGGCAGGGCCGTCACCAGCCGGCCCGCGGGTACACGCCCGCCGCCCTGAGGCCCGCCGGCGAGCCCGGGCGCGAGCTCTCCTCCCCGCTCATGGGTCGGTGGCCGGTCGCCGTCCCGGCATGTCGACGTCCGGCGCCGGCTCCGGCCAGACCAGCAGCACCGGGCAGGGCGCATGGTCGACCACGAAGCGGGTCGGCGGGGCGAGGCTGTGCGGCCCGGGCCGGCCGCGGTCGCCGTCGCGCGCGCAGATCAACAGGTCGGCGCCGGCCGCGGCCTGGACCACTTCGCGCTCGACCCGGCCACGGCGGTCGACGCGGGCGGCCGGATGGCCGAGGCGTTCGGCGGCGGCGTTCAGCAGGTCGGCGGCGGCACCGGCGGCCAGCGCCTCCACCCGGCTGCCCGGGTCCCGGCGCTGCGGGTGGCGGCCGAGCAGCCCGGCGAACGCCCCGTGCGCGACCCCGGCGACGTCGTCCCCGGTGACGTGCAGCAGGGTGACGCCGGCGCCGGCCGGCGCCCAGGCGCGGGCGGCGTCCACGCACGCGGTCCAGGTGCCCTCGGTGATCCAGACGAGCACCCTCATCGGCCGATCAGCCTCCCGTCACACGCAGCACCGCCCACAGTGCCACGGTCGCCGCGGTCAGACTCGTCGGCACGGTGAGCAGGGCGAGGCGGCTGAACTGCCCGAGGGCGGGCTCGGTGCCGTGTTCGTGCAGCACGCGCCGCCACAGCAGGGTGGCCAGCGAGCCGACGTAGGTGAGGTTCGGGCCGATGTTGACGCCGATCAGCATCGCGAGCACCGGGCCGGCGCCGCCGGCCGCGACGATCGGGGTCAGCACCAGGACCGCCGGCAGGTTGTTGATCAGGTTGGCCGAGACGGCGGCGAGCGCGGCCACCGCCAGCAACGCCGGCAGCGACGAGCCGGCCGGCAGCAGGACGCCCAGCACCCGGTCCAGGCCGTTGTCCACCACGCCGGTGACAACAACGCCGAGCGCCAGGACGAACAGCAGGAACAACGGGCTGGTCGCCGCGAGCACCGCGCCCGGGGTCGTCCGCTTCGCCCGCACCGCACGCACCGCGAGCGCGCCGGCACCGGCAACGGCCGCCCAGGCGGGATTCACCGACAGGAGCGACGTCAGCACGAACCCGGCCAGCGTCAGCAGGACGACGCCGAGGGTGAAGACCGGCAGATCCACCGGCTCCGCCCGTGCCGGTGGCGCGGCCGCGGCGGGGCCGGCGCCGGCGGGGGCGGCGCCGGCGAGGTCGGCGCGGAACACGAGGCGGAAGACGGCGTACTCGACCGCGATCGCCGCCAGCCACGGCCCGGCCATCAGTCCGGCGAACCGGGCGAAGGCCAGCCCGCTGGCGCCGAACGCCAGCAGGTTCGTCAGATTGGACACCGGCAGCAGCAGCGATGCGGTGTTGGCCAGATGCGCGCACGCATACACGTGTGGGCGCGGTCGGGCGCCCAGCCGGGCCGCGGTCGCGAACACCACCGGCGTCAGCAGCAGGACCGTCGCGTCCAGGCTCAACACCGCCGTCGTCAGCGCGGCGACCGCGAAGACACCGGCCAGCAACCGGTCAGCGCGGCCGCGACAGACCCGCGCCACGACCGAACCGGCGGCGGTGAACAGACCCTCGTCATCGCACAACTGCGCCAACACGAGCACAGCCGCCAGGAAACCGACCACCGGCAGCAGCCCGCGCGTCCGCGACCAGGCGTCCGACAGCCCGACCGCGCCACTGGCAACCGCGACCACCGCCGCCGGCACCGCGGCGGCCGCCTCCGGCCACCGGCGCGGTCGCGCTACCGCGAAGGCCAGCACCGCCAGCAGCAGCACGACGCACACGACCTCCGCACCGGCGGTGCCCAGCGGACCCCCTCACTCGGAACCGGCCTGTGGCGACCGGCATCAGCCCGGATCACTCCCCGCCCTGGCCGGTCCACACACCTGGGTCGACCGCCTGCTCATCGCCCGGAGCGCCGACCCCGACGGCTACCCGACCCCACTCGTCCAGTCTCGATGACGACACCAGTACCGGCACGTTGTCGGGCCAACCGACTCCGGAAGTGGAACGTCCGGAATCGGCCCTACGGTGTCGCGCCATGACCGACAACGACACTCCGTGGGAACCGCCGTTCGCCGGGACCGAGGTCGAGCACCTCGTCGGCGCGCTCGACCGCCTGCGTACCACGTTCCGCTGGAAGGCCGACGACCTCGACGCGGCCGGGCTGCGGAGCCGCATCGGCGCCTCGTCGCTGACGCTGGGCGGCCTGCTCAAGCACCTGGCCCGGGCCGAGGACCAGATGTTTCGCGGCAAGCTCAGCGGCGCGCAGGTGAGCGCGCCGTGGGACACCGCGCCCTGGGACGCCGACCCCGACTGGGACTTCACCTCGGCCGCGGACGACACCCCCGAGCGGCTGTACGCGATCTGGGACGGCACCATCGCACGGTCCCGGGCGACGCTGGACGCGGCCCTGGCCGACGGCGGGCTCGACCAACTCGTCCACCCCTGGCCCGACGGCAGCCGCCCGAGCCTGCGCCGGCTGGTGTGCGACCTGATCGAGGAGTACGGCCGGCACACCGGGCACGCCGACCTGCTCCGGGAGGCCGTGGACGGCCGGGTCGGCGAGGACCCACCCGCCGGCTGGCGCCCGAAATCAGTCAGTAGTACCGAGGAGCGCAGGGGCGTCCGGACCTGACGAGGTACCTGCTCGGTCCGGACGTCACCGTCCGCCTCGTCCACCGGCGACTCAGAGCGCGAACCAGTCGGTGAGTGCGGTGATGCCCGACTCGGTCCTGCAGTGCAGCCGGAATGAGCCGATCGGAATGGGCTCGAGCGTGAACCAGCCGTCGTCATCGGTGGTCACCACGGTGGTCGGGTTGTCCGCGGTACGCAGCTCGAGCCTGGTCTGCTGCGGCGGCACGATCTGCCCCTGCAGCGCCTTGGCGGTGACCTGGATGTGGATCTTCAGATGTGCCGTGGCGAAGGTCAGCTCCCGCAGGGTCGCGCGTTCGGCACGGGTGGCGGTCATCAGCGTGTTGTCCGTCGCCGAGTCGTAGGTGAGCGCGGCAAGCTCAGCGTCGAGATTCTGCCAGCTGAATGTCGCCTTCCACGTCTCCAGGAAGTGGCGGGGTATCTCGCGCGCCTCCCACAACGCTTCGTCGACCGCGGCGAGGAACTGTTCGTCATCGCTCCACCATCGGTTGGTCACGCTCCTCGCCTCCTTCCAGAGAACCTGTCTCTGCGTCGATCAGTGCCGCGAGTCGCGGGCAGCGGCGGAGGTCCCGTAGGCAGCGGGCCCGCCGCGGGCCCAACCCGCCGACGGGCTCGTCCAGCCGGGCGGCGATGTCGGCGTACGACAGCCCCGGTGTCTGGCTGAGCAGGGACAGCAGTTGTCGGCAGTGCGGGGGCAGTTGGGCGATCGCGTCGCGGATGATCTGGTTGCGTTCGGCGCGGAGTACGAGGTCGTCCGGTCCGGCCGCGAAGCGCTCGGTTCTCGGGTCGGCCGTGACGGCCTCCGCGAGGGCGGCGCGGTGGTTGCTGGACTTCAACACGCCGAGGCACAGCCTGCGTGTCGTGGTCGCCAACCAGCCGGGAAGCGCGGCCGGGTCGCGGATGACCGCCACGTGCTCAACCAGGCGGAGCCAGACGTCCTGGCCGACGTCGGCGGTATCGGCGTCGTTGAGTCGGTGGCGTCGGCAGACCGACCACACCAGTGGTGCGTAGCGCTCGACGATGTCGTCCCAAGCCGATGGTTCTCCCTCGCGCGCGCGGCGGATGAGTGCGGCAGCGGTCGGGTCATCGACCATGTACACCCCCACTTGGTCGCCCCGGGCCCACGTCTGACGGACACTACTGACGAGCCCGGCGAATTCCCCAGGCCTGCTCGTCGAGCACCCGCTCCAGGGCGTCCCGCGCCGACCCGCCCGCGGTCATCCGGGCGGCGACGGCGCCGGTCACGTTCGCGGCGGCGAATGACGTGCCGGACCACGTCGCGTAGCCGCTGAACGTTTTCGGCGTCAGGGTCGGGGGTTGCGTCGCCGGGTCGGGAACATCGACCGACCTGGACTTCGGGTCATAGCCGAAGTATGCGCCGACGACATCGACCCCCGGCGCCAGCAGGTCGATCCACGGCGCCAGCGGCCGCGTGCCGTTCCGCGGCCTGCCGTGGTCGTCCGTCGGGTTGAATTCGGCAGGGAGGTCCCGGTCCAGCGCGCCGACGGCGGTCACGTCCGGCAACGCCGCCGGATAGGCGGGTGCGCCGCGGTCGGGGAACTCACCGCGGGCGGGGCCGCCGGGCGGCTGGGCGCCGTGGTTCCCCGCGGCCGCGACGACGAGGATCCTCGGGGCGAGCAGCGCGATGGCACGGCTCAGGACCAGCGGCGACTTGCCGTCCCTGGTGTAGCAGGCCCACGAGAGGTTGATGACCTCGACGCCCGAGTCGAGGTACCCGACCAACTCGTTGGCCGCCCGCCACACGCTGAGGTCAGCGGCCCGGTCCGCCGGCCGCTCGAGCACCGGGCGGATGTCGAGCCGCGCCGCCGGCGCCTTCCGGAGAATGAGGCTGGCCAGGAAGGTGCAATGCCCGTCGACGTACGAGAACGCCTTTCCGCCCTTGTCCGACTCGACCATCAGACGCGACCGGGGACCGCCGGTGAAGTAGCAGCCGGTCAGGTCCGGGTGCTCGGTGAGCCGGGTGTCCGGCAGGCCGACCAGCACGCCGCGGCCGGCGGTCTGGGACGTCTCGCTGGCGAACTCCCGCATTCTCGCGGCGCCGTTACTGGCATCGGTCGGAGCGTTCAGGCCACCGGCATTCGGATAGGTGTCGGGGTTGTGGTCGTCGGTCGGGCCGCTCGCGCCGCCGGCGTTCGGATAGGTGACGAACTGGACGCCGTGTATGTACCGGTTCTTGCCGAGTTGCGGTGCCCAGCCGTTGTAGTTCAGTTCGAACACCGCGCGCAGGTCATCCACGACCTTGTCCAGGTCGGTCCACCCGTCCCGGCTCCGCTCCGGCGCGGGTCGGTGCGGCCCCGATTCGTCCTTCCGCGCCTCCGCGCGATCGCGCCGCAGGTCGAACACGCGCTCGGCCGCTTCGCGCGGCTGTCGCAGCGTGACCAGCGTGAGGCCGAGCCGGGCGTCCTGGGATGGCTCGGGCGGCTCGATGTAGTCACCCAGGACCGCTGTGACGAGGTCCACGTGAGCCGACTCGACCACGAACTCGTTCAGTTCGGCCTGGTCGGCTCTGTCTTTGTCGTGTGTGGCGGTTGCCATCTGGCTGCGTACCCCTTCCGCATGGCCTGACCCTCACTAGATGAGACAGCGTTGGGCCGGTCCTGATCCGGCCGGGCCGATAGTTCTTGTGGGCGGCGCCCGGATGTATCACCGTTGTCCGCTGTGGGCGTCACCGGGGTCGGGTCGTCACTGGAGGAGAAGGCGGCCGAGGCGCTCCGGTTGGCGGAGTCGGCGCCGGAGCAGGCGGTACTGGTCGCCGAGAAGGTCGCCGCGCGGGCGGGAGCCGAGGGCAACTCGACAGCCGGATCGGTCGCCGAGCGGGCCTGGGGCCTGGCGCTGCGGCATACCGGTGACCTGGAGCAGGCGGTGGCCCACCTGGGCGAGGCGGTCCGGCTCGGGCGCCGGGCCGGGTCGGCGCAACTGGTCGGCAAGGCGCGGATCACGCTGTCGTTCGCGCTGTTCGAGCGCGGGCGCACCCGGGCGGCCCTCGCCGCGATCGACGCCGCGGTGCGCGGGTTGGACGGCTCGGACCGGGCCGAGGCGCTGGCGCAGCGCGGGGTGATCCTGGCGGAGCTCGGCCGGCTGGATGAGGCGTTGGCCTGCTATCGGGCCGCGCTGCCGGTGCTGCGCGAGTCGGGGAACCAGCTGTGGGCATGGCGGGTGGTCTGGAACCGGGGGCTGGCGCACGACTACCGGTACGAGTTCGCCGCCGCCGAGGCCGACCTGCGGGAGGCTGCGCGGCTGGCGGGCGAACTCGGGCTGGCGGTGCAGGTGGGGTTCGCCCAGGCGAACCTGGCGCACGTGGCCGGGCTGCGCGGGGACGCACCGGCGGCGCTGGACTACCTGCAGCGGGCCGAGCGCCGCATCCGGGCGCACGGCGCCCAGGTGGGGCGCCTGCTGCAGGACCGCAGTGAGCTGCTGCTGTCGGTGCGGCTGATCTCCGAGGCCCGGGAGAGCGCCGAGCAGGCGATCGACGAGTACACGAAGGAGCGGCGGGAGATCAAGCTGCCGGAGGTACGCCTGCTGCTGGCCCGGGCCGGGCTGCTGGACGGCGACGCGGCCAGCGCGATGCTCCAGGCACGGCTCGCCGAGCGGGAGTTCACCCGGCAGGAGCGGCCGGAGTGGGCGGCGCTCGCGCAGCTCACGGGTCTGGCCGCGCGCTCCGCCGCGGGGCAGCGGCCGCGGGTCGGCACCCGCTCGCTGGAACGGCTGATCGCGACGCTGACCGCGGCCGGCTGGCCGGCCGCGGCCATGGAGAGCCGCGTGCTGGCCGCCCAGTTGCTGCTCGACCGGCGCGAGACCGCGACGGCGCTCGACCTGTTGCAGGAGGCCGGCCGGGTCCGGTGGCGGCGGGCACCGGCGACGCTGCGGGCCCGGGCCTGGTACGCCGAGGCGCTGCGGCGCTCGGCGACCGGGGATCAACGTGCGGCCGCCCGGGCGTTGCGCAGCGGGCTGCGGGTGCTGGACGACCACCATGCCGCGCTCGGCGCGACCGATCTGCGGGCGCACGCGGCCGGCCACCGGACCGACCTGACCGACCTCGGTCTGCGGCTCGCCTTCCAGGACGGGCGCCCGACGCGGGTGTTCGAGTGGGCCGAGCGGGGCCGGGCCAGCCACATGCTGCGGCGGCCGGTCCGGCCACCCGACGATCCGGTGCTCGCGGACGCGCTCGCCCGCCTGCGCAGCATCCTCCGGGACGTCGGCGAGCTGCGCCGGGGACACACCGACGCGCCCCGGCTGGTCCGGCTGACCCGGCAGCAGGTGGCGCTGGAGCGGGAGGTCCGCGACCGCACCCGGCTGCAGCCCGGCGAACCCGCCGAGCACCGCCCCGAACCGGTGCCGGTGGACCTGCTCAGCGGCCTGCTCGACGGGTGGGCGCTGGTGGAATTCGTCCTGCTGGACGGCACCGTGCACGCGGTGAGCCTGGTCGACGGCAGGCTCCGGCCGCACCGGCTCGGCGCCGAAGCGGACCTCGACGCCGACCTCGACCGGATCACCTTCGCGCTGCACCGGATGATCCGCCAGGACGATGACCCGGCCAGCGCCGACGCCGCCGGCCACCTGCTGCGGCACGCCGCCGGCCGGCTCGACGCGCTGCTGCTGCGGCCGATGCGGGAACTCGGCGACCGGCCGATCGTGCTGGTACCCACCGGCTCGCTGCAGGGTCTGCCCTGGGCGGTCCTGCCGTCCTGCGCGGGCCGGCCGCTCACCGTCGCCCCGTCCGCGACCCTGTGGTACGCGGCCGCGTCCCGACCCGCGCCGCCGGGCGGCCACGTCCTGGCCGCCGCCGGGCCCACCCTGCCCGGTGCCATCGGCGAGGCGCGTGCGGTCGCCGCGATATACGGCGTCGCGCCGCTGCTGCACCCCGCGGCCACGGTCACCGCCGTGCGCTCGGGCCTCAACGGCGCGGCCATCGCGCACCTCGCCGCGCACAGCCGACTCGCCGCGTACAACCCGCTGTTCTCGAACCTGCAACTGTCCGACGGCCCGCTGCTGGCCTACGACCTCGAACGACTCGACCGCCCACCACACACCGTGGTACTCGCCGCCTGCGACAGCGCCCACTCGGTCACCCGGGCCGGCGACGAACTCCTCGGCCTGAGCGCGACCCTGCTCAGCCAGGGCACCGCCCAACTCGTCGCGTCCGTCCTGCCGATCCTGGACACCGACACCGCACCGATCATGACCGACCTGCACCGGCTCGTCGCCGCCGGACACACGGTCGCCTCGGCGCTGGCCGCCACCGCCCAGCGGCGATCCGACGACCCGGTCGCGGCAGCCACCGCCGCCTCGTTCATCTGCCTCGGCGCCGGCCGCACCGCCCCCCTCGCACCC
>JBBWZH010000642.1:0-4073 GCA_039648995.1 Mycobacteriales bacterium | reverse complement strand
GGTGACGACCTGCTCGTCGCCGCGCAGCTCCGGGATGGACTGGATCAGGTGGTCGCGCACGTCGTCGCTGACCTCGACGACCCGCGCGTTGACGACCGCCGCGACAGCCGACAGCCGCTGTTCCGCGGCGTGCCTGGCGGCGTCCACGAGGTCATCGTAGGGCCGGCCGGCCCCGCAGCCGGGCACATCGACAGGGCTCGCGTCCGTCGGCGGCCCGGTGCAGGCTCGTCCGTCAGGCGGCGGCGCGGGCGGGCCGGACGACCGAGTTGCGCAGGCGCCGGGTCTGGGCGGCGATGGTCAGCATGGAGATGCCGTGGACGATGGCGAACAGGCCGAAGACGGTGGCCAGGGTCAGCGCGCCGATGTCCGGGCGGATCGCCAACACGACGCCGAGGGCGATCGACACGAGCCCGCCGAGCCCGAACATGCTCCGCTCCCCGAGGGTCTCGCCCGCCCGGAACGCCAGCCCGGCCTCGACGAACCCGGTGACGAACGCCCACGCCGCCACCCAGAGGGTCAGCGCGTAGGCCGTGATGTCCGGCCAGGCCAGCGCGACCACCCCGGCGGCCACCGATACCAACGCCAGCAGCAGGTAACCGGCGACCGGGCCGGCGCGGCCGCTGGCGAACGCCCTGGTCATGTCGGTGGCGGCGGCCAGGAACGCGTAGACCGCGAACACGATCACGAACGCACCGACGGTGATGCCCGGCCACACGACCGACACCACCCCGATCACGACCGCGAGCAACCCCCGCCACAGCAGCGAGGACGACAGGGACTTGAGCATGGAGCGCCTCCTTCGAGAGTGTGCCCCGACGCTATGCACGTCGCCGGCCGCGGCCATCGGGCCGGGAGCACAAGGCCACCCCGCGGCTTGTGCGCCGCGAACGACGGCCGCCCGCGCAGCCCCCGTCGCCCGGATCAACGGCCGGTCCGGCCGTCGATCTGTCGAGCCGCGGCGTCAAGCAGCAGCGGGGCCGCCCGCGCCCGCAGCACCAGCCACCCCGCCGTAGCGACGAGCCCGGCGGACACCGCGAACCGGTACGCCATCGCGGCATGCCAGGCGTCGGCCCGGTAGGCGAAAGCCAGGGGAGCGGGGGAGACCGTCCAGAACAGCCGCAGCCAGGTGTTCAGGCTGACCGCGAGCAGCAGCAGCCCACCGGCGAGGACCAGCCAGTCCCGAACCCGCCACCGTCGTACATCAACACCCACGCCGGCACGGTATCGCCCGGCTGCCGCGGCGCCGCACGGTGCGCCGGGGGTTCACCGGCCGCGCGGCGCCCCACACCTCGTTGACCAGGGTGAAGACGTAGTGAAGCTGCTGTGAAGGGTGGTGCCGGCAGGCTCGTGCCGTCTTGCGATGAGAGAAGGAGATCCGACATGACGGCAATGGTCACTCGGCGCACGGTCCGGCGTCTCGCCGGCGCGGCGCTACTCGGTGCGCTCATGCTGGCGCCGGCCACCCCGGCGTTCGCCGGCTTCCATGAAAGCGGCAGCCCGCAGGCGCGCGCCCGGGTCACCGCCGGCCACCCCGGCGGTGCCGGCGGGACGTCGGCGCTCGCGGCGGCCGCGGTGGCACCAGCGGGCGGACGGCCGACCCCCGCGGCGTTCCGCTGCGGCTTCTACGTGGACGCGAACGGCAAGGCGTGGTACGGGCACTGCGACGCACCGCCTCGTACCGACGTCGTCATCCACGTCACGGACTGGAACGGGGACTACGACATGTGCGTGAAACCCGGCCTCACCCTGCTCGGGACCTTCCCCCCGGTCGTGGGCGCGGCGTACACCGGCCGGTTGTGCTCGGCTGGCTAACGTCAATCCGGACGGCCGGCCGACCCGTCGGCTCCCGGTCGAGAGCCGTCGTCTCCCGACCGGGAGGCGACGGCCTCACACGTCATCAAAGGCCAGCTGCCGCGGGGTGTGAGCGCTGACCGCGACGTGTTCGCTCTCCATTTCGAGGAGGTGCCGCTTGCGGACGATGCCGCCGGCGTAACCGGTCAGCTTTCCCCCGCGCCCGACAACCCGGTGACACGGAATGATGACGCACAGCGGGTTGCGGCCGACCGCGGCTCCGATCCGCTGAGCGGTCGCGTCACCGCCGATCCGTGTCGCGAGATCGCCGTAGGTGACGGTCTCGCCGTACGGGATCTGCTGGACGTGCGCCCACACCCGGCGTTGGAAAGCGTCGCCGTGCGGGCGCAGCGGCAGATCGAACTCGCGGCGCGTGCTGCTCAGGTAGTCACCGAGTTGCGTGATCGTCTCGTCGAAGCCATCGTCCGCCTGCGATCCGAAGGTCGCCCGGTCCGGCATGTACCAGTGGTGTGGGAAGTAGAGGCCGCGGATGCCGTCGGCATCGCGCACCAGGGTCAGCCGGCCGAGCGGCGACCCCGTCGTGGTGTGCCAGGTCGGCGACTCGCACCGGTCCCTTGTCATGATCGGTTCCCCTCTCCAGGGTGTCGGCCCTTCGAAGACGCCGCGGCCGAGAAGAACGTGAGATGACGCGGCCCGCGGGCCCTCCGGGGCGGCGCCGCCCTGCGGGCAGGCGCCGACACGATGGCCGCGGCTACCACCGACAATGAGGCCACCGGAGCCATCTCACGGATCGGCCCGGCCGTGCGTCTACGGAGTGTGATGAACAAGCCCGCGTTCGAGGCGGTGGTCGCGGATCATGGTCCGACGGTGCTGCGGGTGTGTCTGGCCGTGCTCGGTTCGGGGGACGCCGACGATGCGTGGTCGGAGACGTTCCTGTCCGCGATGAAGGCGTACCCGGATCTCCCGGCCGACGCCAACGTCGAGGCGTGGCTCGTCACCATCGCGCATCGGAAGGCCATCGACGTCGTCCGCGCCGCGGCCCGGCGGGCCGTCCCGGTCGAGGAGGTCCCGGAGATCGGCGCGGCGCCGGGGGCTGACTCCCGCGACCTGGACCTGGTCGAGGCGGTGGCGCGGCTGCCCGCCAAGCAGAAGCAGGCCGTCGCATACCACTACCTCGCTGGCCTCCAGTACGCCGATGTGGCCGCCATCCTCGGCGGCACCATCGATGCTGCCCGGCGCGCCAGCGCCGACGGCATCGCCACCCTTCGACGCACCTACGCCGGCAGTACGGGAGAACCACGATGACCGCCCCTGACGTGCCCGGCGACCTGGCGCGGGCCCTAGCCACCACACCGGCGCACCTGACCGCGCTGCACGACCGCCTCGCGGCGGCCGCGCAGGCCGACGGGGTGCTGGACATCGCCTACCGCACCCTCGACACCCCCGTCGGGGCGCTGCTGCTCGCGGCCACCGAGCGTGGGCTCGTCCGCGTCGCCTACGCCCGCGAGAACCACGACACGGTGCTGCAGTCGCTCGCCGACCGGGTCAGCCCCCGCATCCTCGCGGCGCCCGCGCGCCTCGACCCCACCGCACGTGAGTTGGAGGAGTACTTCGCCGGCCGGCGACGCTCCTTCGACGTCCCCCTGGACTGGAGCCTGTCGGCCGGATTCCGCGCCATCGTGCTGCATCACCTGGCCACCGACGTGGCCTACGGGCAGACCGCCACCTACGGCGCCGTCGCCCGGCTGGCCGGCAACCCGAAGGCCGTCCGCGCCGTCGGCACCGCCTGCGCCACCAACCCGCTGCCCCTGGTCGTGCCCTGCCACCGCGTCGTCCGTTCCGACGGCAGCATGGGCGGCTATCTCGGCGGCCCCGACGCCAAGCGGACCCTGCTCACCCTGGAGACAGCGCCATGACCACCGTCACGGGACAGTGGGCCCAGCGCGTCGAGAACGCCGACTGGGGCGCGATCACGACCGACCTCGACCGCTACGGATGCGCCCTGACCGGGCCGCTCCTGTCTGTCGACGAGGCCGCCGGGATCGCCGCCCTCTACCCCGACGACTCCCGCTTCCGCTCCACGGTCAACATGGGTCGGCACCGCTTCGGCGAGGGCGAGTACCGCAACCCCGGAGTCGACCACACCGGCGGGGAGTTCCTGCTCTACGAGCAGCGGCCGCGGGCGCAGTCCCGAGCCACCGCGACGCTCATCCCACACGGCCACGGCCTCGTCTTCACCACCCGCGACCGCCCCGTGGCGT
>JBBWZH010000611.1:0-9708 GCA_039648995.1 Mycobacteriales bacterium | reverse complement strand
GGGCGCGGGTGATCGCCTCGGCCGCCGTACGCACCGCGGCCCGGCTGTTGACCGCTGGCGCGGCGGCACCGGCGACCGGCGAGCCCTGCACGCTGATCAGCGCGCCGTCCCTGGTCACGTGCGCCTTCAGTCCGTTGCCGAACACCTCGGTGCCGTCGACCGTCTGCACGAACGACAGGTGGTGGATGCCGGCGATGTCGGTGTAGTCCTGCCGCAGGTGCAGCGTGGCCAGATCCGCCTGACTCAGCCCGAACGCGACGAGGTGCTGGCTCACGTACCGCAGCGCGATGTCCACCGGCGTGCCGCGGTGCGGGCCGGTCAGGAAGCCGTCGAGCCGGGCGACCTGCCGCGGCGTGCCAGTGACCCCGTCCATGTCCAGCACCGCCTGGTTGCCCAGGGAGCGGCGCAGGTCCTTCGCCGCGGGCCGGGCGGCCGCCGCGGCTGCCCGGTCACGCAGCGCCTGCCGCGCACGTGGGGTGTCGCCGGTGCGCGCGTCGTAGAACTGCCGGTCGCCGCGGCTGCCCCCGGCCTTGCCGGTGGCGTTGTCGACGGCGGTGTGTCCGGCGCGGGCCGGCCTGGGTTGTGTCGCCCACGCCGCCGGTCCGGCGGTGATCGCCAGCCCCAGCGCCGTACCGGCCGCGACGGCGAGCCTGGTCCGGCGCCGAACCGGGCGGCTGTGACGGATCTGCATTAAGTTCCCCTGCCGTATCCGGAGAAGATGTGACCAGAAGAGCGGTCCCTTACGGCCATCAGCGGCGACTCCGGCCCGGTACGACCCCGACCGTCCGGACACGGCACCCGACCGGATGACCGTTGTCGGGGCACAGGCCACACCTCACACCCGCCGCCGCGTCAGGGACGCTAACTGCGCCGCCTTCAACCAACCTGCAACGCCCCTGAAACGCTCCGGCCAGTCACGTCAGCCAGCTCGCCGCCGGCGGCGACTTCGTGCTGGCTACGGCGTCGAGCCCACCGTGCCGTCGGCCGCAGGCGGCCGGAAGCCGCCCCTGCAACGGAAACTCAGCGTTCGGCTGGAGCGGCATCGAGCAGGTCGGCGAGGTGGGCGGCGGCGCCGGCGGCGCGCGGATGGTCGAGGTGGACGAGGATCGTGTGGGCCCGCGTCCACGCCTCGCGGGCGGCCGGCAGATCGCCGGTGGCCTGGTGGATCTCGCCAAGCCTGGTCAGGCTCTCGGCGTGGTTGTAGCGGTCGCCGATCTCGTCGAAGATCTCGATCGCGTGCCGGCAGGCGTCTGCGGCCTCGCCGTACTGGCCGCGCTGGGAGTGGGCGTAGCCGAGGGTGTCCCAGGTCATCGCCTGCCCGTGCCGGTAGCCGATCTCCTCGAAGATGGCCAGCGCCTCCCGGCAGTGTGCGAGGGCCTGCGGGTAGTCGCCGAGCCGGGCGTGGCCCCAGCCGAGCGAGTTCCGCGCCTGCCCCATCGTGCGCTGGTGCCCGGCCGCGGTGGAGAGCGCGAGCGCCTGCTGGTCGTGTTCGAGCGCGCGCTCGTACTGGCCGTCGCGCTCGCGGCGCACGCTGAGGTTGAGGTGGATGCGCGCCTGCCCGAGCTGATCACCGGCCCCGGCGAAGAGGTCGAGCGCCAGCCGGAGGTGGCGGTCGGCGTCGGCGCGCCGGTCCAGCCGCGAGTACGCCAGGCCCAGGTGGTGGTGCGCCGTGGCGACCGCGCCCGCGTTGTCGAGCCGCTCGCCGGCGGCCAGCCCGGCTCGCCACGCGGCGAGCAGGTCGTGCCAGTGGCTGTTCCGCTGGAGGTACGTGTCGAGCGCCCAGGCCAGCTGCCAGGCGTACCCGTCGTGCCCGGTCTCGGTGGCCAACCGCTGTACGGCGAGTAGCGCCGGCTGTTCGGCGGCGAGCCAGGCGGTTGCCGCCGGCGCCTCGACCGGCCGGTCCGGGACGACCCCGGCCACCGGGGCGGCCGGGGGCAGGCGCAGCGGGCCGCGGTGCGGGTTCAGCACGCGCTCGGCGGCGATCGCGCTCTGCGTGTAGTAGTCCAGCAGCCGGCCGACGGCGGCCCGCCGCGGGCCCTCCGCGTCGAGCCGGCTGGCCAGGTCCGCCGCGTAGACGCGCAGCAGGTCGTGCAGGGCGTACCGGCCGGGCGCCGGCTCGGCGACCAGACCGGCGCCGGTCAGCTCGGCGAGCAGCGGCCGCGCCTCCGCGGCCGGCAGGCCGGCCAGGCCGGCCGCGGCCGGCGCCGGGATGTCCGCACCCGGGTGCAGGCCGAGCAGCCGGAACAGCCGGGCCGCGGCCGGCGAGAGCGCCCGGTAGGACCAGGAGAACACCGCCCGTACGTCGCTGGCCTGGTCGCCGGCGGTCAGCGCGTCCAGCCGGCCACGCGCCTCGGCCAGCTCGGCGGCCAGGTCGCGCAGCGGCAGGGCCGGGTACAGGGCCGCCCGGGCCGCGGCGATCGACAGCGCCAGCGGCAGCCGCGCGCACGACTCGATGATCCCGGCGGTGGCGTCGCGCTCGGCGGCCACCCGCGCCTCCCCCAGCCGGCGTACGAGCAACCACTCGGCGTCGGCCGCGGACAGCACCTCCAGCGTGACCGGGTGCGCGCCGTCGATCGCGACCAGCGGCGCGAGGTGGCTGCGGCTGGTCACCACGACCACCGCGGCCGGCGTGCCGGGCAGCAGCGGCCGGACCTGCTCGGCATCCCGGGCGTTGTCGATCACCACCAGAACCCGCCGGCCGGCCAGCGAGCTGCGGTACAGCGCGGCCTGCGCGTCCACGGTGGCCGGGATGCGGTTGGCCGGCACGCCCAGCGCGTCCAGGAAGCTGTGCACCGCCTCGGCCGGCTCCATCGCCGTACCGCCCGGGTCGTAGCCGTGCAGGTTCACGTACAGCTGGCCGTCCGGGAAGCGGCCGGCGACCCGGTGTGCCCAGTGCACGGCCAGCGTGGTCTTGCCGACCCCCGGCGGCCCGGACACCACGCAGATGCCCAGCGGTGGCGGCGCGTCGCCGTCGGCGGGGACGAGCTGGTCCAGCGCGGTGAGCTCGGCCTGCCGGCCGCTGAACGCGGCCACCGCCCGCGGCAGCTGGGCCGGCACCCGCGAGCCGCCCACGACCCCTGTTTCGATGACCGGCCCGGGTGCGGCCGGCGGCGCCGAGCCCGACAGCGAAGCGTCCTGCCGCAGGATCGCCGCGTGCAGCTCGCGCAGCGGCGGACCGGAGTCGACGCCGACCTCGTCGCGCAGGATCGTGCTCACCCGCTGGTACGCGGCCAGCGCGTCGCCCTGCCGGCCGGCCCGGTACAGCGCCAGCATCAGCTGCGCCCAGAATCCCTCGTGCAGCGGGTGTTCCAGGGTCAGCGCCTCCAGCTGCGGGATCAGCTGTGCGTGCTGGCCCAGCGCCAGCCGGCTCTCGGCCAGCATCTCCCGGGCCCGTACCAGCAGCTCCTCCAGCCGCCGTACGTGCACGTCGAACCAGACCAGGCCGGCCAGCTCCGGCAGCGGCCGGGCCCGCCACAGATCCACCGCGGCCTGCAGCCGGCCGGCCGCCTGCGCCGGGTCGGGCGCCCCGGCCGCGGCCTCGATCAGCCGCTCGGCCGCCCCCACGTCGGTCACCCCACCGGCCAGCTCGAGCAGGTACCCGGGCCGCCGGCCGACGACGCTGCCCCGGTCGCCGAGCAGCCGCCGCAGGTACGAGACGTGGCTCTGTACGGTCGCCGCCGCGCCGGTCGGAGGCGCGTCCCGCCAGACCGCGTCGATCAACTGCTCGACGCTCACCACCTCGCCGGGCCGCAGCGCGAGCGCCGCGAGGACCGCGACCCGGCGCACGCCGCGGACCGGCCGGCTCGCCCCATCGGCGAGCACATCGACCGGCCCGAGCAGCCGAACCCGCACGTCGACGTGGTCGGTCGCCGGGTCGCCGTCCGCGTTCCCAGCCGGACGCAGGCTTGGCACCCGCAGAACGATAGGCGCGACGGCCCAGCACCGGTACGCCGGCAGGCGCAATCTGCCCGGACGGGCGGCGACGCCACGGCCGCCCGGGGATTCGAACCAACGGCGACGTTACGAACGCCGCTGGAACCGTCCTGCAACCCCGCCGGAATGGCGGTCTGAAGGAGCCATCGGGGCGACATTGACCTTCCACACGATCCAGCCGCCCGGCCGGCGCCCGGTTCTCGCTCAGCCCCTGCGGCCGGCCCGCAGTTGCCTGGCCCCGCCGACGAGCAGGACCACGCCGGCGACGGCCACCAGCAACCCGATCACGAACCACTGGCCCTTGCCGGACATGCCGCTGCCGCTGCGGCCCATCACCCCGGTGCCCTGCAGGCCCCACACCACGCCAAGGGCGAGCAGCAGGACTCCGCCAGCCAGTCGCATCCAGATCTTCATCCATCCTCCTTGCTCGGCCGTGCGACGGGCAGTGACCTGCCGCTACCACGGCGTACACGCGGCGCCCGAATTGCCCCTCGCACCGCCACTTTCACACTTTTACATCCTCCTCCTCGGCGGCCACCCTCGACGACCGACCCTCGCCGCCCAACCGGTCGACGGCCTCCAGCGCCGTGAGCCGCTGATCCGGCGGCCGCAACATGCGGTCGCTACATCCGGCCGGCGGCCCGAGGCGGGAAACAGGGTGGGTCCCGCCGCCCGCCACGTCGGAACACGACAGTCTCCGCGCGAAGGCCGGTGGACTCGCCCAGCCACACTCATTCCGTGGTGGTAACCGACAGTGGCCGATGCGGGCGACGAACCGAGCGGGTCGCGGCTACCGTCGATCCATGCCGGGAGCCCCGCTCGACCGCGGCTTGAGCGGGCCGGACGCCAACAACTCCCGATTAACGATGCGCTTGCGGCTTCATCCCGTTGGCCCCGACAACGCCGCTGACCTGTGGCTCGTGCATAGCGACGACGAGGTGTGGCGCTGGTACGGCCACGAGAAGCCGAGCCAGGAGCGAGTGGCGCAGTGGGCGAGGTTCATGGGCGACTCGTGGCGTTTCCACGGCGTCCACAAGTGGATCGCATATGACCGCGTGAGCGGCGAGGTCATCGGTCGCGGTGGATTGTCACGGACGCCGGTCGACGACGACTGGGGTCAGATCTATGCATTCCTTCCGGACGAGCCGTGGGTGCGCGCCCCGCACGGGGTTCGCCGCCCATTCGTCGCGCACGCGAACTGGCTTGAGATCGGATGGGCGCTGCGGCGCGAGTTGTGGGGGCGCGGGTACGCATCGGAGATCGGCCGCGCCGGACTGTCCTTCGCGTTCGATGTCCTCCGGGTGCAGGCCGTGGCGTCGTGCACGGTCGGCCACAACGTGCGTTCGCGCGCCGTCATGGAGCGCATCGGCATGCGGTACGCGGGTGAAATCCGGAGTCGTGGCGTGGTTCAAGGAGTTGAGGGAGAGCAGGACGATGCGCCGTACGCGGTGCATGTGCTGCTGCGCGAAGACTGGGTTCGATAGCTCGCTCACGGCCCCTCGGCGCGTGATCGTCCATGCGAAAGACGAGCATACTCAGCGGGTCGACCCGCCCCGCAGTTCCGAGGACAGGGCGCGGTGTCTGCTGAGGCGCGAACGGGTGACGGATCAGTTGGTTGCGGCTTTCCCGGAGGTTGCGTACAGCTCGGCACCCGGCACCTTGATCCTGGTTCAGGAGACGTTCACCCCGTGCTGCCGGCCCTGACCCGGAATCTGATCCCCCGCATGGTCGGCACGGACTCCGAGCCGAACTGGCCTGACGCCGCTCTGGTCCCCCTGTTGTGGCTGGAGGCGATGAACTACGAACTGTTCGCCCGCGCCCGGGCGAACCTGGCCTTGGCAGCCACCGCCGCCCGTCGCCGGCCACGCCCGACCGACGTACTGATCCAGGCCCGCCACGACCTCGACCGCCGCGCCACTCAGGAATTGACCGGTCGTGCCGGCGACGCGACCACACAGCAGGTGAAGAACCGGCACCGACACCGAGACGTGACTGCTCGTGGAAAGGACAGCCGTTCAGGCCGTCGGCCGGCGGTTCAGGCGCTGGCCCTTCCCGCGGCCGCAAGGCTGCCGGCTGGTGGGTCGGCCTGCCGCCGCGCGCGGACTGGTCGAGACTGGGGGTATGGCGTACGACGTGGAGCTTGCCGATCGGATCCGCGCGGTGGTCGGGGCGGAGCCGGGGCTGACCGAGCGCCGGATGTTCGGCGGGCTGGCCTTCCTGATCCGGGGCAACATGGCGGTCAGCGCCAGCGGTCAGGGCGGCTTGCTGCTGCGAGTGGACCCGGCGCAGACCGAGTCGCTGATCAGCGAGCCGCACGTGCGCCGTTTCGAGATGCGCGGCCGGGAGATGGACGGCTGGCTCCGGGTCGCGCCCGAGGCGGTTGAGACCGACGACGACCTGCGCAGCTGGGTGCGCCACGGCGTCATGTACGTGCGCTCGTTGCAGTCCAAGTAGCGCACCCGTGTGGTGGCAGCGACGACGACGGTGCGAGCTGTGCGGTAAGCGCATGTCGTGCTACCGGCCTTTCGATGCCGGTGAGCGCACATCCGACTTTGCCGGCGGGCGCTCGTTGTCTTTCCGGTCCGCGACGCCTTCCGCAGCGGCGTTTGAGCCCTTCCTGCGGGTTCGGCGGCGGCCGGGGCGCGCACGACGGGCCGGGGACTACCCGTCGGTGCAGTGGCGTTGCGGCGGGCATGACGGAGTTGACGGCAGCGCAGCGTGAGTACCTGGCATCCCAGCGGCTGGGGCGGCTTGCGACCGCCGGGACCGATCACAAGCCGCACGTGATGCCGACATCGTTCCGCTACAACCCGGACCTGGGCACCATCGACGTCGGCGGGCTTCATGTCGCGACCACCAAGAAGTACCGGGACGTGCAGGCCAACGGTTGGGCGGCCATCGTGATCGACGACCTGGCCTCGGTCGATCCGTGGCGACCGCGCCTGGTGGAGATCCGCGGCCGGGCCGAGGCGATTCCGCACGGCGGCGAGCATCTGGGCCCGGGCTTCGGCGAGGCGTTCATCCGCATCCACCCGGACAAGGTCAATAGTTACGGGCTCACGTAGCCACTGACTGAGGGCCGCTACCGTGACGCGGTGACAGAGTTCGCGCCGGCGTACGAGGCCGTGCTGGCGCGGTGGCCGGAGGTCGAGGTCACGAGTATGGCCTCTTCGTACGGGACGACGCGGGTGCTGTCCGGAGGGCCCGCGGAAGCGCCGCCCCTGGTGCTGCTACCCGGCGGCGGCGCGACCGCGACGGTCTGGTTCGCCAACGCCGCCGCGCTGACCCGCGAGTTCCGGGTGCACGCGCTCGACCTGCCCGGCAACCCCGGCTACACCGCGGTGTCGGTCCGGGACGCGGGCGAGCTGTGCGCCTGGCTGGACGATGTGTTGAGCATCGCCGACGTGCCGGTCGGGCTGGTCGGCCACTCCTACGGCGGGTGGGTCGCGCTGACGTACGCACTGCACGCCCCAGACCGGGTTCGGCGGCTGGCCCTGCTCGACCCCACCCAGTGCTTCGGCGGGTTCGCGCCGGCGTACGTCCTGCACGCGCTGCCGGTGCTCATGCGGCCGAGCCGGCGGACGGCCGGGGCGCTGCTGCGCTGGGAGACGCGCGGCCGAGCGCTCGACCCGGTCTGGAGCCTGCTCTACGGGCTGGCCGCAGAACAGCCGTCGACCGGCAAACTCGTGACCCGCCCCCGGCCGGCGGCCGATCAGCTTCGGCAACTGCGCGTGCCGACGCTGGTGCTGCTGGCGGAGCGGAGCCGAGCGCACGACGTGGACAAAGTCGGCGCAACAGCGCGCCGGCTGCTGCCCCACGTCACCACCACCGTCCTGTCCCGCGCGACCCGGCACGACGACCGGCACGGCGCTGGCCGCCGCCGCGGACATGCGGGTCCAGGTCCGGATCCTCAACCTGCCCGGCGGAACGTTCCACCCAGGCTGTACCTCAACCGCCGCCGCGAAGCCGCCGTCGCGGTGGTCGGGTGAGCGAATCTCACCGCCGGCTGGCGCCAACATTCGAAACCGCCCTGGTCGTCACCGGCGAACCCGCCGACCAACTGGTGATCGACTGCTGGGACTTCGCCGAGCGATTGTGGGCGCACCGGGCCGTGGTCAACTGGCGCCGCTGGACATGCGGCCGTCGAGGGTCGTGGCGTCGCCGGCTCGGTGACCGCCGCGGCGGCGCACCGAAATCCGGTGCACGTCCCGGTCGGGCAGTTGATGATGGCTGTTGTGGACCGCGGTGAACTGCTTGGCTGGTGCGTTGTGGCAAACGTGGCCGGCGCCGCGCCGGGTGACGAGCGCGCACACCGCTCCGGCGGTACGCGGCATTTCTCGGCGGGCACGAAGGTCTGGGTACTGCCGCCGCAGTGGGGCGACGGCGGCGAGAAGGTGTTGATCGTGGGCCGCCACCGAGGCCAGCGCAACGATCTGGTCCGGATGGTCGTTCGTCGCCGGGACCTCGTCTCCTTCCGAGCACGCGGCGTGTACAGCCCGACGGTCCTCAAAACACTGGTCCAGCCATGGCGTCCCGACATCCCCCAGACAGGCATCTGGCGCTCCCAAGCCGACGCCCAGGAGGCAGCACACCGCTGGAACACGACCACAGCCACCAGATCGGAACCCGCACCAGTGCTGGCGACCACGCCGGACGCCGCGAACTCCACAGTCCCGCCGCGGCCCACCGGCGGCGCAGCTGCCACGAGCCTGTTCTGGTCGCTCCTACGTCGTCTCCGGAGGCCAGACAAGAACGCATGACACGGCACCCGTCCTGCCGCCGTGGCGCGCGATCGTCGATACGGCCGGCCGGGCGGGAAGGGTCCCCCTCGGTAGACCGCGGCACACGACACACCACCGTGCACACCTCGTGCACACATCACCCGAAACCGGCTACCACCGGCTGCACTGCAACCTTAAACGCCAGGTCAGAATGGGCGGAGCGGACGTTGCAGCATGAGAACCGCGACCGACCGCACCGCGGGGTCCGCGGGGGCTCGGCCCCCGCGGCCAACATGACGGACGCCCCGGCGAGCGTCCCCCGCGAGCAAGGAACACCCAAGTCCGCGGGCCCGACGAAGCAGCATGCGAACCGCTCGACCGTGCCAACCGCCGGCGGCCACACCGCAGGGGTCGCCCCTGCGGCTGGCATGACGGATGGGCCGCCGGCGGAGCGCCGCGGAGCACGCTCCGCCAGCCATCGGTGGAGCGGACGTTGCAGCATGCGAACCGCGACCGACCGCACCGCGGGGTCCGCGGGGGCTCGGCCCCCGCGGCCAACATGACGGACGCCGCGGCGAGCGTTCCCCGCGAGCAGGGGACACCCAAGTCCGTGGAGCTGAGGGGACTCGAACCCCTGACCCCCACACTGCCAGCGTCCTCCAACCGGTGTCGGGCCGGGTCGGCTGCTGCCGGCTGGTGCTGTTCTCGCAGGTCAGAGGTGGAGCACCGTCCGGCGGGCGCCGGACCAGGCCGGGTGGTTCCGGCGCGTCCGTGCCCACCTCGTGCACACCAATGATCTTGGACCGCGCGAGGCCGTGTCGTGCGATGCCGGGATCGTGGCCGTCACCTGGTCACGGGGCTCATCGGGCCCGGTCGCGACACTGCGGGTGCGGATGCGCCGGCGCCGCGTCGGAGGGGTGGTTAGGCTCGGTCGGTGATTCTGCGGTGTACGGGCAAGGTGGTGGCTGTGCTTGGTCCGGGTCGGGTGTCGCGTCCGGGGCCGGCGCCGGACGGTGAGGACTGGTACGCCAACCTGTTGCGCCTGGACCGTCGG
>JBBWZH010000587.1:0-23680 GCA_039648995.1 Mycobacteriales bacterium | reverse complement strand
AACCATAGGAGCGAGGCGGCGCGCTCCGCTGGCAGCGCCAGCGCGAGGAGGTTGCCCGACGTCGACCCCGCCGTTTCCGGACCCGACCGTGGCTCGGGCCGCCTGGCCGAAGACATTTCCGGCTGCCTCCGGCGTGCGCCGCCAGCGTCTGTCCGGCCGGCCCGCCCAAGGAGGAGATTCGTGGAACGCAACAAGAACACGGGCAGCGGGGTTCGCCGATCGTGGCTGGGCGGGCCGGTGATCGGCGCCAGCGCGGCCGTGCTGATCGGCGCCGGCACGCTGGTCACCAACATGGTTCCGGCCGGGGCCGCCGACGTATCTCCCGCCGACATGTCGACCGCCGCTGCCAACATCGGCTGGGCCACCCAGTCCGGTGGGACGGCCGGTGGCGGCGCCGCGACCGCGGCCCTCACCTACACGGTGTCCACCAGGGCCCAGCTGATGGCGGCCATCGCGGGCACCGACCCGGCGACCGGGAAGACCAACAAGAAGGCGCCGAAGATCATCAAATGGGCCGGCACCATCGACATGACCGAGGGTAGGGCGTACACCAGCCACGACGACCAGGCCGCCCGCGCGGAGGTCAAGCTGCAGCCGAACACGACGATCATCGGTGTCGGCTCGAACGCCTACCTGCCTAACGGATGGTTCATGATCCGGAAGGTAGACAACGTCATCATCCGGAACATCAAGGTCACCAACCCGTGCGACCTCGCACCGGAATGGGATTCCGGCGATGGCGCGGGCAACTACAACTCCGAGTGGGACGGCCTGACGATCGACGGGGCCACCCACGTCTGGATCGACCACATGTGGTTCACCGACGCCCCGTTCACCGACGACATGGAGCCGCTGGGCAACACCGACAAGAACGGGGTGCGCAAGCACATCCAGTGCCATGACGGCGCCGTGGACATCAAGAACGCCTCCGACTTCGTCACGGTCTCGAACAACATCATCGAGCAGCACGACAAGACCACGCTGGTCGGGCAGTCCGACAGCAACACCAGCGACGAGGGGCACCAGACCATCACCTTCGCCGCGAACCTCTACCGCAACCTCGGCCAGCGGGCCCCGCGGGTGCGCTTCGGCAAGGTTCACTCGGTGAACAACTACTTCGTCGGCAGCCGGACGGACGCGGTCTACCCGTACCAGTACAGCTTCGGAACCGGACTCAAGTCGAAGATCATCTCCGAGAACAACGCCTTCGACATCACGGGTGCCGCCGCCGGATCATGCACGGCGGTGGTGAAGAACCCGAACACAGACAATCCCGAGGGCAACTTCGCGGACTCCGGTTCCCTGGTCAACGGAGCAGCTCTGGCCGGATGCACCGCACCCACCGCGGTCGGCTGGACGGTGCCGTACAGCTACCCGAAGATCGCGACCTCGCAGGTGAGGGCCTCCGTGCTCGCCAACGCGGGCACCGGCAAGATCTGACATCCGCCTGCCGGAACGCCGTCCGGACGGCCGCCCGCGCGGAGCAACCGGGTCCTTCGGCTGCGCCCGCCGGGCGGCCGGCCGCGTCGGCCCGACCCAACGGCTCGCGGCCCGGCCGGGGCGACGGGTCAGCGGCTGACGGTCGCGAGGTGGGCGCGAACGGTCGCGGTCACCACGTCGTCGGCGACCTCGATGTCGAACTTCGTCAGGATTTCGAGGGCGAGTTCCCACTGCTCGCGGGCCGCGGCGGTGTGGCCCAGCGCGCGGTGGGCCTGGGCCAGCCCGTCATGCGCGCGGGCCTCGTCCGGGGCCTGGTCGAGCTGGGTGGCGATGGTCAGAGCGGCGGCGTGCTCGGCCAGGCTCTGCTCGGGCTGGCCGAGGTCGAGGTGGACGCGGCCGAGGCCCTGGTGTCCCTCGTACTCCAGGTTGCGGTCGCCCACCGGGCCGGCGAGGTCGAGGATCCGCTGGTAGCAGTCACGGGCGGCCTCCGTCCGGCCCGCGGCGCGGTGGATCGGGGCCAGCGAGCCGAGGAGCGCCGCCTCGCTGTTGGCGCTGCCGGCGGCCCGGGCCAGCGCGAGCCCGCGGGTGGCGTAGTCGGCGGCCACCTCGTTGCGGCCCTGCACCAGGTGCAGCCAGGCGAGCCCGGACAGCACGTTCAGCTCGCCGTCGGGGTCGTTGCCCGCCTCGGCCAACCGCAGCGCCCGGTCGAGGCAGTCGGCGGCCTGCTCGTACCGGCCGTCCTGCTGGTACGCCACGCCGAGGCGGTCGAGCGCCCGCATCTCGCCGGCGGTGCTGGCGGTGGCCCGGGCCAGGTCGAGCTCGGCGCGGTGGCAGTCGATCGCCTCGCCGTAGCGGCCCTGCACGTAGTGGATGTAGCCCAGCCCGTGCAGCGCGTCGAGTTCACCGGTGACGTCGCCGAGGCGCCGGGCTAGCAGCAGCGCGCGCTTCAGGCAGTCGGCGGCCTCCCGGGGGCGGCCCTGGGTGTGGTGGGTGCGGGCGAGGCCGTTGAGCGCGATCAGCTCGCCGAGCTGGTCGGCGCCGTCCAGGGCGAGAGCGAGCGCCCGGGTGTGGCAGTCGGCCGCCGGCCCGTACCGGTCCAGCGTGTAGTGGGTCTGGCCGAGGTTGTTCAGCGCGGTCGTCTCGGCCAGCCGGTCGCCGGCGCCGCGGGCGAGGTCGGCGGCGACCTCGTGCAGCGCGACCGCGTCCGCGTGCGCGCCGCGGGTGTGCAGGTGGCGGTGCAGCGTGCCGGACTGGTGCGTCGTGTGCGCGGGCGCGCCGTGCGTGGCCGCGTGCCGCGCGACCGCCAGCAGGTTCGCCTGCTCGGCGTCCAGCCACGCGACGGCGTTCGCCGGGTTGGTCAGGTCCGGGCGCGGCGAGTCGCTGGTCGGCGCGGGCGGGCGGCGGCCGGTCTCGTACGGGTAGGCGGCGTCCATCGCGGCCGAGGCGGCGTGGGCGTAGTGGTCGTAGAGCCGGCGGAGCGCCGCCCGGGTGTGGCTGTGCGGCTGGTCGAGCGTGGCGCGCTCGGCGGCGTACGCGCGGGTGAGGTCGTGGAACCCGTACCGGCCGGCGCCCCTGGGCTGCAGCAGCGTGGCGGCGGCCAGCACGTCCAGGCCGGCGGCGGTCGCGGCGAGGCCCTGGCCGGCCAGCGCGGCGGCGGCGTACCGGTCGAAGTCCTGGCCGGGGTGCTGCGCGAGCCGGCGCAGCAGCAGCCGCGGCGCGGGCGGCAGGCTGGCGTCCGACAGGGCGAGCGCCGCGCGGACGCCGCCCTCCAGCGCCAGCGGGGTCAGCGCGGGTGGGTAGTCGGCGAGCGTCCAGTCCGGATGGTCGCGCAGGTGGCTGCCGATCACCGCGAGCGCGAGCGGCAGGTGGCCGAGCAGGCCGGCGATGCGCGCGGCGGTGTCCCGGTCCGCGTCGACGCGGGCGGCCCCGGCGCCGCGGCGCAGCAGGTCGAGCGCCTCGGCGGCGGTGAACACCGGCAGCGGCAGCCGGCGCACGCCGGGCAGCCGCTCCAGCCGCTCCCGGCTGGTGACGAGCACCGGACAGGTCGGCGCGGCGGGCAGCAACGGGGTGACCTGGTCGGTGCCGGCGGCGTTGTCGAGCACGACCAGCGTGCGGGTGCCGGCCACGACGTCGCGGTAAAGGGCGACGCGCTTGTCGAGGGCATGCGGGATGCGGTGGCCGGGCACGCCGAGCAGCCGCAGGAACGAGTCGAGCACGGCGCCGGGGTCGGCCGCGGCGCGGGTCGGGTGGTAGCCCCGGAGGTTCACGAACAGCACCCGGTCGGCGGCGCCGGCGGCCAGCACGCGGTGCGCGAGGTGCACGGCCACCGCGGTCTTGCCGATCCCGGCCATGCCGTCGATCGCGGAGATCAGCACCGGTGCGTCGCCGCCGAGCAGCCCCTCGGCCGCGGCCAGGACGTCGGCGCGCCCGACGAAGTCCGCCAGATCCGCGGGCAGCCGATCGGTGGCGCTGACATGGCCGGCCGCCTCGATCTCGCCGAGCACCGCGAGCAGGCCGCGCCGCCACCGCTCGACCACGGCCGCGTCGCCGCCGACCAGCGCGGCGACGATCGCGAGCAGCAGTTCGGGGTTCGGCCTGGTCCGGCCCGGCCGGAAGCAGATACCGACCGTCGCCCGCGCCGGCAGCTCGCTCGCCGGCCGCCCCGCCGCCCGCCATGACTCGCATACGCTGCGGGTGATCTCCGTGATCGACGGGTTCCCCGCGTGCAGCTTCAGTGCCCGCAGTTGGTTGATGAAGTCGTCCAACGAACCAGCGCGTTCCGGGTCGGGCGCATTGCCTGCCACTCGCGGACCACTTCCGTCAGGCTCGATGTCCTACCGTTGGCATCCTCCCATCCCGGGCCGCGGCGGACGAAAGGCTCCGCCCGGATGGCCGACGTCGGTGCGCCACCACGCCGGTTGGCGCGGCGCCGTCATCTCGCCGGGGTTCCGTCTCCGGCCGGTCGAGCCCTTCCGCCGGGTCGGTGCGGTCGCGGCGGTGGGGTGCGACTCGCGATGTATCTCCCGATGGCGGGAACGCCCTGCCGATCGTGGAGGTGTTGCCATGAACCCGATTCGGATCGTTCGCCATGGCTCGTGGACCGCGGTGCTCGCCCTGCTGTTGACCGGATGTGGGACCGCCGCGCCGCCTGACCAGGATCCAGCGGCTCGTCCGGACGCCGGCTCCGCGACGGAATCCAGCGCCGTGCCGCCGACCGGGGAGATCACCAGCCCGCCCGCGGCCGAGGGCAGCGGCCCAGAGAAGCCGCAGCAGGGCGGCGGCGGAGGGCCGGCCATACCGGTGGCGTCGCTGCCCATTGGTGGTGCCGAGGAGCCACCGAATCGCGATCCCTTCTGCGCGGGGGTCAGCTTCCTGGCCGATCTCCCGGCGGGGGTGTCGGTTTCGGTGACGTCGATTCGGATCGAGCCGGCCTTCTTCGTCCTATCGGCTTCCGGTTGCGATCGCGGCCCATTGTGCGGGGACGCGTCGTTCGCCTTCACCGGCGACGCGGGCGGATGCTTCGTGCCGGTCCAGGCGACCGGGCCCGCCGGCGAGACGGCACAGCTCATCCTGGACGGGGAAGTGCGGTGTCCGGCAGGGCAGGACGAGGCCTGCGGGCGGTTCGTCGGCGGCGCGCAGCATGGGTCGGTCCCCCTTCAGGTGCCTTCGCTGGACGAGCCCGCGCCGCCGGACACCGGTTCGACCAGTCCGGCTGGTTAGCCCGGTGGCTGACGAACCGGCACGAGGTCGGGTCGAGCGTTGGGTCAGCTTTGCGGGCACCATCGTCGCGCCGGTCACCTTGCTCAGCGCGCTGCTGTTCTATTTCGGCTACGTCTCCTCGCGATCGCAATACCAGTACTTCGGCCTCGACGTCGACACGATCGGGCTCGGCACACGCGACTACGTGATGCGCAGCCCGCAGCCGCTCCTGGTGCCGCTGCTCGCGCTCAGCCTCGCCGGCGCCGGGGTGCTGGCCCTGCATGCGATGGTCAGCGGGCGGGTATCGGCAGCGGCCGACGGCGAGCACGGGGCGGAGCGGGTCGGGTTGGCCCGGCGGGTCGGCCAGATCCGTCGGGCCGCGCACGGGTTGACCGCGACCGGGATGGTCCTGCTCGGCGCCGGCGTGGGCCTGCTGTTCGCCTATGGCTATGTCCGCGGCTGGGTCTTCTACAACCTGGTGACACCGGCTCTGCTCGGCGCGGGCGCGGCCTTGATCTCGTACGGCACGCGCGTCCGGCACCTCCTCGGCCGCCTGCCGGCAGAGCGGCCGGTGGCCCCGGCGGCGCCCGGCCGGCCGGCCCGCACCGGTGGCACGCCCGGAGATGGCGATCTGTTGCTGCGCCGGACCGCCGGCATCCTGGTCTACGTCGTCATCGCCGCCAGCCTCTTCTGGGCGACCGCGACGGTGGCGCAGTGGTCCGGCCGCGGCCTGGCGCAGTACGACGCACAGCACCTGAACCGGCTCCCGAGCGTCATCCTCGACACCAAGGAACGCCTGTATCTACGGGCACCGGGAATCGAGGAGACAATCCTGCCGTGGTCCGACGGCCAGCTGTTCCGCTATCGCTACCGCCGGCTGCGGCTGCTGATACAGGGCCACGATCGGATGTTCCTGGTACCCGAGAAATGGTCCGCGAGCGACACAACACTGGTGGTGCAGCTGGACGGCACCGTCCGCCTCCAGTTCCAGTTCCAGAACCCGCACGGATGAGGACCAGCACCAGGTGTCGATTCCGGAGCTGATCGGCGCATTCCGTCCCAGGCATGCCGTCGGACGTATCATCACTGCTATGCCTACGGGTCCGGGCACCTCCGCCGAGGCCGCCCGAGCCGACCGTTCAGCGCGGTCCGGCGCACGCCTTGAGCGCGCCCGCGGCGGTGGCCGGTCCGCGCTGGACGCGGTGGGCCGGGACGCGCGGCCGCGGCCGGAGATCGTGATCTCCGACGGCTCCGGGCGCTCCGTCGCCGACGGCGTGCCCCGAGGGCCGGCGCGGTGACGGCGGGGCTGGGTGGTCGCGACCTACCCGGCGCGCAGTGCCGGGAGCAGGTGGTCTTCGGCCCAGTCCAGGAACTCGGTCTGCGCGTCGCCGCCGATCTGGACCAGCGCGACGTGCGTGAACCCGGCGTCGGTGTACGCCCGCGCCTTGGCCACGAACTCGTCGACGTCCGAGCCGCAGGCGATCTGCTCGGCGATGTCCTCGGCGCGCACCGGTTTCGAGACCGCGTCGAAAGCGGGCGTGCCGGGCAGCTCGGCGTTCACCTTCCAGCCGCCGCCGAACCAGCGGAACTGCTCGTGCGCGCGCAACACCGCCTTGTCGCGGTCCGGGTCGTAGCTGACCGGGAGCTGACCGATCCGAGGCTTCCCGACGCCTCCGGTGCGGTCGAACATGTCCAGCAGCTCGCGGTCCGGTTCCACCGCGATCAGCATGTCGGCGTACCGGCCGGCGATCTCGCAGGAGCGCGGCCCGGACACGGCCACTCCGATCGGCGGCGTCGGGTCGGGCAGGTCCCACAGCTTGGCCGCCTGCACGTCGTAGTGCTGCCCGCGGTAGTTCACGTACCCGCCGTCGAACAGCGCCCGGATGATCTCCAGCGCCTCGGCCAGCATCTCGTGCCGCACGTCCACCGGCGGCCAGGCGGGCAGCGCCACATGCTCGTTCAGGTTCTCCCCCGCGCCCACGCCGAGCGTGAACCTGCCCTCGGACAGCAGCTGCATGGTCGCCGCCTTCTGCGCCACCACGGTCGGGTGGTAGCGGAACAGCGGGCAGGTCACATACGTCATCAGCGGTATCCGGCTGGTCGCCTGCGCGGCGGCGCCGAGCACCGACCAGGTGTAGGGCGCGTGGCCCTGCACGTCCAGCCAGGGGCTGTAGTGATCCGACGCCGCCGCGAAGTCGAACCCGGCCTGCTCGGCCCGCACCACGTCCGCCACCAACTGCCGCGGACCGGCCTGCTCACCCATCATCGTGTAGCCCCACTGCGCCATACAGCGGGAGTGCCCAGGTTCCGCCAGCCGAAACCCCGCCAGCTACCCGACCCCACCGGAGTCGGTGGCTCCTGAACGCCGGGCAGGTGCTCGCCAGCGGACGGCCGCGGCGGCGAGGTCGCGACCGCCGGCGGTAGCGCGCCAGCGGAGATGGCGGCCGCCCGGGCCGCGGGTCAGCAGCGGTGGTTGCCGATCGGCTGTCCCTGGGCGTTGTAGGCCTCCAGGAGGCAGCCCTCGTCCAGCGGCGGCGACGCCCCGGCGGCGGTCGGCTCGATCCGCCGCGCCAGGAAGAACTGCTCGTGCACCGCGGCCCGGGTCGCCGGGCGGCCGGCCCACCGGACGTCGACCCGCCGCACGTCCCGGGAGACGACGCCCTCGATGGTCATGATCTGATCGGACCCGCGATCCTCCGAGCTGGCGGCCAGCGACACCAGGCCGCCGCTGCCGTTGATGTAGTCGGTCGAGGCGGTCGACCCGGCCAGGCCCCCGACCTGGCGATCGTCCCGGCTGCCGTCCCACCGGTAGGCGCACAGCCGGTCGAAGCCGGTCGTGCCGATCCACACGAGGTAGCCGGCCTGGTCGGCGAAGACAACGCGTATCCGGGCGGCCTGCGCCTTGGCCCCGTCCGCTGGGCCGTCGCCCGCGCGGCACTTGGCCAGCAGCACCCCGTCGGCCGGCGGCGTCCCGGCCTGGCCACCCGGGGCGCCGCCTGCCGGAGCGCTGCCACCCGGGGCCGGGCCGGACGAGTCGGCGGAGCCGGGCAGAACCGGCGCCGCGTCGCCGGCCGGGAGGCTGTCGGTCGGGGTGTCGTCGCGGGTCAGCCGGATGACGCCGTACCCGATCCCGACGGTGAGGAGCAGCACCACAACCCCGAACAACACCGGAACGTGCAGCCGCCGGCGGGGATGCGCGTTCCAGTCGTACGGGTTTCCGGAACCGTCCCAATGAGACATTCGCGCGTCCTCCACTGTGCCCGCTCACCTGCGGTAGCCGCGGGGTCGGCCGCTTGGAGCAACATTGTCCCACCTGGGTTCCGCTATGCCGGTCATCCCGGCCACCGCGTTGCGGGTTGGGCGAAAGCCGGCGGCCGACCGGGAGGCCGGCCGATCGGGCAGATGACGGCGTCGTTCGGGCAGCCGGGCCGCTGCGCCGGTCCGGCGTTGCTAGCGTCGCCTCGCTCCGGGACGTACGGAGTTCATCCTCGGGTGCGGGCGACCGGCCCTGGCCGGATCGCGACGCAGTCGGTGTTCACGGTCGGCAGCTACTTCGCCCTGTTCCAGGACGACGAGGTGACCTCCCGGCGCTGGTGACAGCGCCGGGAGGCCGTGTCGAGAGCGGCTACCGGGAGCCGACCACCGTTTGGCTGACCCGGCGGCTGTAGCGGCGCAGGGCGTGCTGGCCGTCGTGCGGCTCGCCCGGGTAGGTGGTGTGCATCGCGCCGACCCCGGTGATCCGCACCGCGCCGGCCGCGAGCAGCGACCGGACCATCGCGGGGCGGTCGCCGCCACCGGGTGCCAGCCCGACCGTCTGCAGGTAGCGGCGGGCCGGGCGCAGCGTGGCGACGATCCGGTCCCGCGGCAGCGGCTTCACCCACAGGGTCCGGAACAGGGGGGAGGCGCGCAGGTCCGGGCGCGCGTCGGCGATGACGTGCCAGCGGAGGTCCGGCGCCGACCAGACCCGGGTCAGCCCGAGGTGCTGCTCCTGCCGGGCCACCGTGACCACGTTGCTGATCTCGGCCTGTTCGGCTCGACCGGGCTCATCCGCCGGGCGTCGCTCGTCGGCTCCGGACAGTGCCGCCGCGGCCAGTTCAGCGGCGGCGAACAGCTCGGCGTGGTCGTCGGTGTCCAGGTAGAGCACCTGCGGGCTGCTGCACGCGGCCTGGTCGTACCGGCACACGTCGCGGGCCACGGCCGCCAGCGTGTCGCCGTCGCGCCAGGCGCCGGCGCCCAGATAGGCGAAGGAGATCTTGGGCCCCCAGACGATCAGGGGTACGCCGCTCGGCACGTACCGGGCGGCGCCGGCCACCGCCCCGTCGCCGCCCCAGACGGTGACCGCGTCCGCGGGCGCGCACAGCTGGCTCAGCCAATCGGCGCGCCGGGACGGGAACCGGAGCACGATCAGGTACGGAGCCAGGCGCGGCTCGGTCTCGGCGATGGCGGCGGCCACCCGCTGGCTCAGCAGGCCGCTGTCCGAGCTGGTCTTCACGGCGTTCACGTTGCCGGTGAGCAATCCCTCGACCAGGCTCACCGGACCCGCGGTCGCGACGTTGCCCGGGACGACGTGGACGAGAAGCCCGAGTGGTGCCCAGTGTTCACGGGCGGCGGGGCCCCCGGCCGTGTCGCCGTCGCCGGGCACGCCGTCCGGCTGCCACGAGCCGAGCTCCCGGTCCCGCGTCCGGCGCAGCCAGCCGGCGCTGAGGAACTCGGCGAGCTCGGCCCGCTCGGCATCGGCGCGTTCGGCCGGCAGCCCGGTCAGCTCAGCCCACGGCGGCGTCGGCGTGGTCGGGTCGGCCAGCTCCCGCGACAGCCGATCGCAGGCGGCGATGACCAGCTCAGGGTCGAGCGGCTCGGCCAGGGCACGGTCGGCGACCGCGGCCAGCCCGGGCAGGCGGCGGCCGACCTCCGCCTCGTCGATCCACCCGCCCTGCCAGAAGTAGTCGTCGCCGGCGGTCACCGTCCCGCCCCCAGCAACTCGGACGCGGCGACCGCGCAACTGCGGTTCCGGCTGGTCCCGGCCCTGCCGTGCACCGTGAACCACGGCGTGGCCAGGCCGCACCCGCATGCCTGCGCCGGGTGGCGGGACACCAGGTCGGGCATGAGCAGGCTGTGCGCCGGCGCTGAGGTGACATAGGGCGAGACGAGTTGCAGGAAGCCCGGGTCCCCGTCCGGGACCACGTCCAGCGTCCGCACGTCCCGGACCAGCAGGCGCGCCCACGTCGGCACGTGGAACCGGTGGTTCGGGCACTCGTAGTACGGCAGCGGGTGCTCGACCGACCCCCAGATGTCGCGGACGCGGTCCGGGGGAACGCCGAGCTCATCGGTGATCCGGCCGTACAGCACCTCCTTGTCGACCCGACGGACCTCGTCGCCCTTCCACCCACCGCCGAGCAGCACCAGCGAATCGGAGGTGAGCTTCAGCGGGCTCAGGCCCAGCCGGGCCAGGAGGTCCAATGTGGACACCAGGTAGGCCGGAAAGCCGAACAGGCGGGCCGGTGTACCACCCTCGGCGGCACGCAGCAGCGCTTCCACGCAGCCGAAGAGGTCCGGTTCGTGGCCGCCGGCCCCGGTGGCGCGCAGCGCGTACGTCACCGATCGGACCGGCGCGAACGCGCAGATGTAGTCGAGACCGTAGGCGGCACCCCGCTGGGCTTCCCGGCCGGCATTGGGCCGCGGCTCGAACCCGAAGATCACGTAGTCGACCGCGTCCGGCGACCCGATCCAGCCGTGGAACTCGAACGCCCGGGCATCCATCCGCTGGAAGGTCCGCAACGACCACGCGTCGAACGGCATCCGCGACGGAGCCCCGGTCGTGCCGGACGACGACAGGACGACCTCGACCTCCGGCTCACCCACCGACGCCAGATCGTGCTGCTTGAACAGGTTCGCGTGCAGGAAAGGCAGCGCGGGAAGATCGTCCA
Organism: Mycobacteriales bacterium; assembly: GCA_039648995.1. GTDB lineage: Bacteria > Actinomycetota > Actinomycetes > Mycobacteriales > CADCTP01 > JBBWZH01. The sequence goes on along the minus strand of JBBWZH010000587.1, from coordinate 12,617 downwards.
CAGTGCTCAGCGGGACCGAGCCGGCCGCGGACCAGATCCCCCGGAACACCGGTGACCGGTCGGCGTGCCAGCGCATGATCTCGTTGGTCGCCGCGACGAACAGCGCGTCGCTCTCGGCGTCGCTCCGGTACGGGTCGGGCAGGCCGCAGAACTGTTCCACACTGGCCAGCGCGGAACGGTCGGGGATGGCCGGCGGGGTGAAGAACCGCTGCCACGGCGGGATGTCGTCGCTCCCGGCGGCCGGGGGGCTCATCGATGACGCTCCTTGGCAAATACTGCGCGGACATCTGCCGTGCTCCGGCGCGCCGACCCGGCCGGCTGCCACCGCGTGCGGGTCGGGGCGCCGTCACCGGATAGATCGTGGACGACCTGTTCGAGGCGCGGAGAAAACGACGATCCGTACTGATCGGGCCTATTTCCGCCGGGACAGTACCATCGACCGGCGCATCGGCCCGATCGGCCCCGGTCGCTGCCGCAGCGCACCTGACCCGCCGCACCGGGAAGCCGGCAGCCCCCAACCGCGGCGGTTATCAGTCCACTGTGGATGGAGCAGCGCGCGGCCGGCCCGGGCCGTGCAGGCGGCGGGCCAGTCGCCACCAGACCGCGATCTGCAGGCCGGCCAGCACCAGCGCGAACGGCATCAGCGTCCACACCCCGATGCCCTGTGCGGCGGCGCCGGCCAGCCAGGGGAACAGCGCCCCGCCGACCACCGCCACCCCGTTCATCACGCCGATCGCGACCGGCAGGAGCCAGGGAGAGGTCAGCCGCGGCATCAACGCCATCGCCGTCGGGAACAGCGGACCGAGGAAGAACCCCAGCAGGAGCAGGCCGGCGTCGGCCACGCCGGCCGACGGCGCGAGCCAGGTCAGCGTGGTGCTGGCCAGCACGCCGAGCAGGCAGGTGAAGCTGGTGGCGACCGGGGTCAGCCCGATCCGGGTGGCCGCCGGGCTGATCAGGAACCGGCCCGCGGTCAGCCCGAACCAGTAGCCACTGACCGCGTACCCGGCCGGCACCGCCGGCTGCCTGTGCCCGTCGGTCAGCAACGTGAACCCCCAGTTGCCCACGCTGACCTCCAGGCCCACGTAGACGGCCAGGAACAGGGCGGCCAGCAGCACCGCCGGCTCGCGCAGCGCGGCGCCGAGCGACGGACCCCGGCCGGGTCCGGTCGGCGGTGTGTCCGCCGCGGCCGGGTCGGGGCCTGGGGCGGCCGGCGCGGGCAGTTCCGGCCGCGGCCGACCGCCCAGCGCCACCGGACGCGGACTGCCGGACGCCACCGGCGGCGGACTGCCCGGCGCCACCGGCCGCGGCCGACCGTCCGGCACCACCGGCGGCGGCCGACCGTCCGGTGCCGCCGGCGGCGGTCGACCGCCCAGCGCCGCCGGCGGCGGACCGCCCGGCGCCGCCGGCGGCGGCACCGATGGCCCGCCGGACCGGGCGTCGCGCGGGTAGGTCAGCCGGAAGCCGGCGACCAGCGGGACTCCGGCCAGCGCGAGCACCAGCCACACCGCCGGCCACGCGAAAGCGCCCAGCATCCAGGTGGCCAGCGCCGGCCCGAGCAGCGCACCCACGCCGAAGAACGCGTGCAGGCGGTTCAGCAGGACCGGTGCGTTAGGCAACTCGCTGAGGTATGCGTTGAGCACCGATTCCATCAGACCGGTACCGAAACCGGCCAGCACCTGCACGATCACGAACGCCACGAACGGCAGGCGGACCGCGATGGCGAGGCCGGCCAGCACGAACGCGCCGGCGCCGGCGGCCAACGCGGCCCGGGCGCCGAAGCGGTGCATCACCCCGCCCGCGGCGGCCCCGGCGAGCAGGTAGCCAGCGGAGAACGTGACGAAGATGACGCCGATCGTGGCCTTGTCCACGCCGTAGTCACGGATCTGTACCGGCAGCAGCACGCCGGCCACCCCACCGGTGAGGCCCACCAGCACGAACGCGGCGTACGCCAGCAGCACCGGGCCACGCGCGGCCCGCCGGGGCCGCCCCACCCCGACCGGATCGCCGACCACCCGCTCCACCACGCCCCGATGGTCGCAGCGCGACGGACACCCGCGCCGCGCGACCCCGCCAGCCGGCGCGCCGGCCGCGGCGGGCGCCGGTGGTTCAGGGCGGGAAGGTCTCGGCGCCGGTCGGCTCGACGTGGGTGACGCCGTTCATGGTCTGCCGGAGCCTCGCCAGTTCCCAGTACATCCGGCGGCGGGCGCGGTTGGAGTTCCCGAGCGGCCGGTGGTCGGGGAGGCTGTGCCACGGGTTGTAGCGCAGCACGTCGGCGAACGCGAGCTGCTGGTCGGAGTCGAACACCTGGGCGGGCAGCCGCAACCGCGCCACCGTGACGTAGGGCGACAGCCGTTCCGGCCACTTCACGGTGGCGTCCTCGATCGGCATCCGGTGCGGGTCGGTCTGCGGCTGCACCATGAAGTCGAAGCTCCAGGCGCCGGCGTCGAGGGTCCGCACCATGGCCGCGCGCAGGTAGTTCTCCCCCGGCCTGGCCGGGATCCGGGTCCGCGACCGCGACGTGGGCCGCAGCGAGTACTGGACGGCCTGGCCGTCGCCGAGCAGGAACGGCACGTTGCTGTAGTACTGGACCTCGAGCGGGTTGGCGTGCATGGGCGAGTAGAGCAGCTGCATGAACATGTGCAGCAGGTGCGGGTCGAGCGGGTTGATCGCGTACGCCAGCGGCGCCTTGGCCCGCACCCACCGCTGCAGCGTCGCGTTCTCCCGGATGTTCGGGGTGACGAAGCTCGCCGGGCTGACCAGGATCAGGTCCTGCGTGGAGCGCTCGTCGGCCAGCAGCTTCGGCCCGGGGACGCCCATCACCTTGATGCCGACCGAGCACTGGCCGAGGTCTTCCAGGTCCGGCGGCGCGTACGGTCCGGGCCCGGAGAAACGGACCCACGCGGGGTAGCGCGCCGGCGCGGCGAACAGCCCGTGCCGGAGGTGCTCGGGCAGGTCGGGCAGCACGGTGAACTCGCCGCGCAGGACGCCGAACGTCTTGGTGTTCCCGAACCGCTGGGCGGAGCCCGGCAGCCAGTTCTCCCGGGTGAACTTGGCCAGCTCGTCGATGACCTCCTGGGTGTAGCGCTCCTCGTCGGGCAGCAGCCGCTCCTCGGCGAGGGCGAGGTGTTCGTCCTCCCGGCGGGAGTTCTGCAGCGCCTGCGCGAGCTCGAACAGCGGCGGTCGCAGCCACCGGTCGAACCGGGCGCGGTAGAGGAACTCGACGCGCCGCTCCAGCCGCCACAGCCAGACGAACAGGTCGCTCAGCGGTCGCAGCAGCAGGAACGTCAGCAGGCCCTCGGGGTTCGGCCGGATCCGGGTGCGGGCCCGGTGCCGGCGCGTCCGGAACAGCACCGGCTCACCGCCGCCGGGTGAAGTCCAGGGCGAAGTCCAGCACGTGCCAGCGGCGCCAGAAGACCAGGCCGACGAACAGGCCCGGGCGGACCTCCCGGATCTCGTCGCGGATCTTCCGGGCCACGAACGACGTCCGGGAGTAGTCGAGCACGATGCAGGGCTCCCCGTCGTACCAGCTGGGCGCCTCGTACACCGCTGCCTCGATGGCCTTGACGGCCGCCGGCGTGAGGATGTTCTTCAGCCGGCCGGCCTTCGCGTCCACGACCTTGCCGCGCCAGACAAGCAGGTAGCACAGCGCGGCGACCAGCTGGCCCAGCCGGCCGCCGGTGCCGAGCAGGACGCTCCCCCGGCCGCGGCCGTCGGGAATGTCGCCGGCCGTCCCGGACCGGAACAGGGCGCCGAGTTCCCGCCTGGTCGTGCGGGCGAGCGTGGACGATGTCGTGGTGGGCATGTCTGCTCCTGATCTCATGCGGTGGGCCGGGCCGGTCGGACCCAGGGCAGGAAGGCGTTGGGGACGGGCCCGAGGGCGTGCCGCAGCTGCGGGTAGTGCCGCAGCAGCACGGTGGCCATGGTGTTGTCGTTGATCCAGTCCATCCCCGCCTGGGTGTAGATCGCGGGGGTGAAGGCGGTGGTGAAGAACCGGTCGCTGTTCAGCCGGCGGGAAGCCATCAGGACGAAGATGCGGAAGGCGGTGTCGCTGAACGCGAAGCCCGCCGGCCGGCGTTCGGCGTACATGCCGACGGTGAGGTCGACCTGCTCGATCTCACCGTTGTAGACCTTCTTGATCAACTGGGCGGTCTGCCGGTCGCCGGTGAGGTCCTCGAAATCGGCCGCTGGAGGCAGGTGCAGCAGCCGGCGGAACTCGTTGTACCGGGGCACGCCGAGCTCGCGCGACCGCAGGATGTCGGTGGCCGCGAGATCCTGCAGGTTGCCGTCGGGGCGCTGGAACTCCTGCAGGAACCGCGGGAAGTTGTTCAGGGTGACCAGCCCCGGGTGCTGCGTGCCGAAGGAGTACATCAGGTCGGCGATGCCGAGGGTGCGGGCCACGTCCACCCCACCCGGCCCGGCCAGGTCGCGCAGCGTGGTGGCGAGCAGTGGCCGGTCGTCGGCGGCGGCGCGCAGGTCGTAGTCGTCCGGGACGAGCGGGTGCATCCGGTAGACCGCGACGAACTCCTCGGTCAGCGCGTACGGCACGCCGTAGTGCTGGGTGGCGGACCCCGGGATGCCACTGATCACCTCGCTCCCGGACAGCCGCCCGAACATCCGGTACAGCCGCTCGCCGGCCAGCCCCCACCAGTTCGCCCGCATGGCGACCTTGGTGGTGGGGTGGCTGATGACAGCGGGCGTCCACTCCACGGTGTGGATCTTGGCGATCAGCGCGGCGTTGACCAGCCTCGCCCGGTCGAAGATCTCGTCGCCCGACCAGCCCGGGTACTCCACGCGAAGCCGCTCGCAGATCGCGTTGTGTTCCAGGGTGAACAGGGTCTGCAGCATCAGCAGCCCGACCCAGAACCCCGGGGTGCGCCGCGGGTCCTGGTCCGGATCGTCCGGCAGCGGCGGCAGGCCGTCGGCGTCGACCCTGAGTTTGCCGTCCGGGTCGAGCGTGCCGTCCGGGCCGGTACGGATCCACCGCTGGTACTCCGGCGTCGTCCCGTAGATCTGCGACGCGTCCCACCAGTGCGTCTCGGTGTTCGCGTAGGTCGGCGGCCGGTCGGGGCCACCCGGTGGCGCGGTGGGGTCCGGCCTGGTCCGCATCACGCGCATGGGGCGGGCGGACGCCGGCCAGGGATCGTCCCCGGTCAGCGGGATCACCCACGGGTTCTCCTGCGGGCCCTTCCCGTGGCTGAACCAGTCCCGGATCATGAACTGCAGCCAGGCGGCGACCAGCGCGTTCACCGAGGTGGCCGGGATCAGCTCGGTGCGGGTGAGCAGGGCGCGGCTGATCTCCCGCGGGCTCGGTTCGAGCATGTGCGGGTCCGGGCGGGTCTCCTTGATCGGCACGTTCCGGCCGAACCGGGAACCGGCCATCCCCATCCGCGGGCTGTCCAGGTCGTTGTAGCTGCCGTCCAGCGTGCGCGCCGTGCTGGCGTGCGGGCTCGGTGGGTCGATCGGCGGCAGGTCCACGGCCGGCAGCGCGGTGGTGTCGTACAGGTTGTGCTTGCGCAGCACGTCCCGCAGCCCGATCAACGTCAGCAGCCCGAACGGGGTGGGCAGCCGGTGCCAGCCGACCTTGCGGTCGGCGAGTTCGGCGAGCCGGTCGTACGCCGTCCAGAACCTGGTCTGGTGGTAGCCATGCGGTCGGTCGCTATCCATGCGGTCACCTCGTGACTGTCGAAGATGGACGGTCGTCGCCGCCTGGCAGCGCGGCCAGGTAGCGCAGAGCCGAGATTCCGGGCAGGAAGAAGTAGCCGCCGCCGCGGGTCTGGACGAACCGCGGCAGGTCCCGGTAGCGGCGGCGCACCGGGTGCGCCGGCGCGGTGAACGTGCCGCCGGCCGGGTGGTGGCCGCCGACGAGCGGGTCCGTCTCGTCGTAGCGGCCGTGGAACGCCGGGTTGTTCAACCAGGTGTGCTGGACGAACTCGAACTGCCGGGCCAGGTTGCCGGCCAGGCAGAGGAAGTGCAGCCCGGTCTCGCCGGTGCCGGTGCGGTAGCTGCGGCCGCGGCGCAGCAGCCGGTGCCGGTCGTTGACGTCCAGTGAGGCGTCGGTGCCCGGCCGCGGGTCCAACGAGTCGCGCGGGTTCATCCTGCGCACGTGCGCGCCGAGCGGGCAGGCCAGCCCGAGCGGGTCCGGGTGGTGGTAGCCGAAGTCGTTCTCGCCGGCCAACCGCGGATCGTCCCGGTCCGGGGCCAGTACCAGCGGGGCGCCGCTGGGCCAGCGGCCGACCATCTTGGCGGCGAGCGCGACCCGTGCGGCCGGGTCGGCGGACCCGTCGGGGCGGCGGGTGGCGTCCTCGGTGTACCGCCGGAACGCCCCGACGTCCTGCGCGAGTTGCCGCAGCACCAGGTAGCTGCCGTTGCGTCCCAGGTCCGGCCGGCCGTCGGGGCCGCGCGGCAGCGTGCGGTGCGGATCGGCCGGCGCCGGCAGCAGCGGTCGGTCGGTCGGTTGCCCGTACGCGTTGGGGTAGCCGAGGACGAACTCGCCGGCGGCCACCACCCGCCCCGCGCCGGCGGACTTCGACAGGCCGTCGACGATCGGCTGGGAGATGCCGTCCCGGAAGCCGAACGGCTCGGCGTCGGCCAGTTCGAGGGTGTCCAGGTCGGCTACCACGCGGGAACCGGTCGCGGCCAGGTGCTCGCGCAACTCGACCTGCCGCCGCAGCAGCGTCGAGCCATCGGCCGCGTAGCCCAGGACGATGCCGTCGATCGGCGGCGACTGCGGGCCGCCCCAGGCCCAGCCGCCCGGATCGGACCCGCCGACGTCGCCCAGGATCCGGCTGCGGTTCGGCTCGGCCATGCCGGCGACGAACTCCGCCGCGAACGTGTCCACAGTGGACTGCGGTAGGCCCAGGCGGCGTAGGCCGGCCGCGGTGTAGGCCACCTGGCAGGCGGAATCGGCCGAGAACGGGCCGGCCGCGGTGATCCCGGGCAGCAGCCGGGACAGCAGCGCGCGGGCGGCGGCCGGATGCGGGGCGGTGAACGCGGTGAACCGGGCGGCCGGCAACTGGCCGTAGCCGCGGGCCACCAGGCCCTGGATGTCGTCGAGGTCGAGCGTCACGGCCATCGCGTCCTCACAGCAGGCCAAGCCAGCGTTGCGCCTGCGCCGGGCTCATGTCCCCGCGGAGGCCGTCCCGGATCCGCGCGTTGTTCTCGATGTTCTGCGCGGTGAGCTCCGGGTACGCGGTGTACCAGGCCGGCACCTGTACCTGGTGGACGCGCAGGCTGTACTTGAACTCCTGCTCGTACCGGGCTCCGCCGAAGAACAGCCAGCGGGTGGGCGGGTAGCCCAGCCCGTTGCCGAAGGCCGCGTTCAGGCCCCACCACACCTTGTCGATGAAGTCGTCGTTGTAGCTCTCCACGCTGCCGTCGTAGTTGCTGGCGAACAGCATCCGGCGCCAGCCGTCCAGCGGGACCCAGCGGGCGAAGTGGATCGTCTTCACGCCGGCCAGATTGGCGCGGGTGTAGACGTGCCGGACCGCGTAGTCGGTCAGGAACAGCACGGCCCGGAACGTCAGCCGCCGCACCCACCCGCGCTTGATCAGGCCGGCGACCGCGAACGGGTTGTGCGCGCCGAAGTCCTCTGTGGACGCCAGCTCGCGCAGGTGCTCAGGCGTCGGCCGTTCGGTGGCCCGGCCGTCGCGGCGCTCGGCGATCCGCAGCAGCACCGCCCAGACCGGCAGCCCGGCCAGCAGCGCCGGCGACAGCGCCAGGATCAGCAGCGGGACGCCGATCAGGTGGGCCAGCTCGGCCGCCCGCCACAGCAGGCGCGGCCGGGGCGGTGGCCGCAGCGCCCAGCCCAGGTCCGGACGGCCCGCCACGTAGGTCCTGATATCGGCCCGGACCTGCACCGGCCGGTCCGCCGGCCAGTCGTGGCCCGGCTGGTCGAGATAGTCCTGCAGGGCCTCGCGCAGCCGGGCCTCCTGGCGGATCTGCTCCAGCCCACGACCGACCGTGTTGACGTACGCCGCACCGGACCGGACCATCCGCCGGCGCAGCCAGCGGACCCGGCGCCGGCTCCATCCGCCGGCCGGCGGGTAACCGGTGCAGTGGCCGAACGCCGCGTCGATCCCGGCCCCGGCGATGCCCACCAGTTCGGCCAGGTGCCGGCGCACCGGAGCGTCCACCTCGGTCGTGAGCACCAGGCTGGCGGGGATCGGCGCGCCGTCGAGGTCGGCCGCGTCGTCGAGGATGAAGAACTTGGCGAAGTGCAGCCCGCGCAGCCGGGCGAAGTCGAACGGCGGCTCGGCCAGGCCGTCGCGCGCGGCGTCGGCCAGCCATGCCCGCAGCGCCGGGACCTGCCCGGGCGCCACCGTGGCCCGGATCGTGACAGCGACCTGGTGTGGCACGGGAACCCCCTTCCGGTCCGGACGCTCGGCGCGTCAGTCGCGAGTGGACGCGATCGCCAGCACGGTGTTGCCGGCGGAGATGAGCGTCGTGGTGACCGCCGCCTTGCGGCTGAGGTCACCCCGCAACCCGGCCGCCGCGGCCGACACCGTGTCGGTCGCGTGGATCAGGACCGCGAGCCGGGTGGCCCGCCGGCGCTGCTCGCCCTCCAGCACCAGCAGGTCCAGGCCGAGCAGGATCGTCCGGACGCCGAACATCCGGAACGGGTAGACACCCGGGCGGCCGGTCTCGGCGTCCGCCCCCAGCCGCCTGAGCAGGAACTGGGGGGCGAGCAGCCCGGCCGCGCCGTTGAACAGCCGGATGGCGGCCAGCGTCTTCCGTGCCGGTCCAGGTCTGAGCAGCATCGCGTCACATCCCCTTGTCGTGGCCCGGCCCGGCGAGCCTGACGAACCGGTTGGTCACGGCGCCGGCGAGGCGCACCGACAGGACCCTCGCGATCACGCCGAGCGCGGGCAGCCCGCCGTTCCGCGGCGGATCGGCCGCACCGCCGGGCGACCGGGCTGGCGGCACGGTGGGCGGCTCGCCGTGCAGCCGCTCGCGCATCGTGTCGACGGCGACGGCCCCGATGTGCCGGCCGACGGCCTGGTAGGCGTCGAACTGGCCCACGTTGAACCACTGGTCGGCGGTGGCGTCGCGCGGGAACACCGGGTTGCTCTGCGCGTAGGACAGCAGCTCGTACGGCATGTCACCGGTCAGGCAGGCCTTCGCCACCACCAGCGTGCCGGTCGACGCCGGGTGACCGTCGCGCGCCGGGTAGGCGATGTCTCCGGTGATCACGGGCTTCGCGGCCAGCCGTCCGCTCAATGTGGACAGTGGGCCGGCCGGCGACAGCGGCTCACCGCCGCCGGCGACCAGGTGGAACGGGTCGTGCAGCGTGATCGTCGCGCCGAGCTCCTCGTCGGCCAGCATGATGGCCTGGGCCAGGGCCGCCGCGAGCGGCGGTGAGTCGCCGCTGGCGTCGATGCAGTAGACGACCCGGCAGCGGTGTCGGAGCAGCTCGACGAGACCGAGGTTCTCGTAGTGGCCGCCGTCGGTGATGAACAGCAGCGGGTTGTCCTCCGGGTAGGCGCCGACGATCTCCCGCAGCAGGTACTGCAGCCGGCGCATCGTCGGCAGCCGGGGCATCGTCCAGTCCTTGAGGCTGGCGCTGGTGAGGTGGGCGGCGACGTGCCCGGGGTTCGGCAGCCAGGTCCCGAGTCGGGCGTTCGACAGCGCGAAAAACGTCTGGTAGGCGCGGGCTTGACTACCCATCGCGGAGGCGAACGCCGCTCCGGAGACCGCGACCGCGGCCTGCACCGTGATGTCCCGGCTCACGTGGCCGAACCTCGTACCGTCCACAGTGGACGTCCTCAGCCAGCCGACCTGCGGGCCGCCGATCCAGTCATGCGACATCGTGTACGAGACGGCCCGGCGGCCCGGCGGGGTGGACGCGCTACCGCTGAGGTTCGCCGTCCCGGCGAAGATGACCTGCGGGAACCGGTCGCGCTTGCCGCCGTACCGGCTCAGCCGGGTCACCTCCTGCTCGTAGCTGTACGGCTTGTCGGTCACCGTGTCGCCGTCCCGAACCCGGCGGACCGCGAACGCGGAAGCCAACCGGCGCCGGTAGAACGGGTGCAGGCTCAGCCAGGTCTGGTCGAGCACGATCGCGAAGAAGGCCAGGACGACCACGAGAGAAACCCACGCCCACGGGCTCCACCGTGGCGCGGTGGTGGCCGTCCAGCCGAGCTGCAGGAGGAACACCGCGGCCAGCATGAGCAGCGCGAGGCCCACGACGATCCGCTGCACCAGCCCGCCGGCGACGCCGCGCCCACCGGGAGCCGCGGAGCCGCCCAGCCGCGACCGGATGCCGCCGACGGCCTTGCGGCTGCGCCAGAGGATGCCCACGATCGCGCTGAGGTAGGTCAGCAGGATCGTCCCGAGCCCGGCGGACCGCAGCCCGGCGCGGTCCTGCAGACCCAGGCTCCAGGTCACCCGGCCGGTCGCCCAGAGCAGCAACGGAAGCACCAGGCCGAAGAAGGCCAGCACGACGGTGAGCGAGGCCAGCACCCGCCCGACCCGGACCACCCGCTCCGCGGCACCACCCTTGGCGAAGAACGCCAGGCCCACGGAGAACGCGAGCACGGTGAGGACGGCGGCGGCGACCAACGCCGTCGCCACGCCCTGCTGCGTGACCGGCACGTGCGGCGCCGGCCGCGAACCGTCGCCCACCGCGTAGATCGGCGCGAGATCGGTCGTCGTGACGATGTGCGTGAACCGGTAGAACAGGTAGACCAGCCCGCCCCCGGCGGCCACGGTCGCGGCCAGCAGCCCGAGGTTGGCGCTGACACCCCGCAGCAACGTACCCAGCGCCGCCGCCCACTCCATCGCGCTGTCGGCGACATAGCTGCTGTGCCGGCGGAGGTGGCCCTCCTCCGGTGACCCCGGCGCCAGGACGTCGGCCGCGGTCGCCGCCGTCCTGGTCAGTTCCGGCCGCGGCCCGGCCGTCGTGGCCCCGGCATCACCCTCGGTCGGGAGCTGATCGGTCAAGGCCATCTGGTAGGCGCCGGCGGTGTACCCGCCGCCGGACACCGAGACCAGGTAGTCGGCGTCGGACAGCTCGCCCTCGCGCTGCAGCACCTGCAGGGCACCGAGCGCGACGCAGGCGGACCGGATGCCGCCGCCGGACACGCAGATGCCCTTGCCGCCGAACGTGCGGCCCGGCGGCGGCCCGCCCCGGCGGCCGGGAACGACCTCACCGGGCGCCCAGCGGTGCGGGTCGGCCCGGGGCAGGCTGCGGCCCAGCCTGATGGCCGTGGTGACCAGCACGCCCAGGCACAGCGGCAGAGCGATCGCCAGCAGGCTGTTCCGGGTGAACGCCATCGCCTGCACCGCCCGCACCACCCAGACCGACCCCGGCCACCAGCTGCGCGGGTAACCGGCCAGCAGCAGGCCTTCGGCCAGCATCAGGGCGGCGGCCGCGATCGTCCCGGTCACCAGCCTGCGGGCCAGCCCGATCCAGAGCGGCGTGACCAGGATCCGGCCGCCGAGATAGCAGAGGACCCCCAGCGCGAGCGCGCCGAGCACCCAGCAGCCGGCGTACCACCAGACACCGGTGGCGTGCTCGCCGATCTGCCCCGCGGCGGCGGCCGGGCTCGGGTCGAACTCGAACCGGGTCAGCGACGGCAGGCCGGATGGCCGGCCCAGGTAGAGCCAGACCGCGCCACCGGCCGCGAGGACGACCGTGCCCAGCTGAGCCAGAACGACCCAACGGCGCAGCCGGGCCTCCCTCTCCGATGCCTCCGGCGGCGAGGAGCAAGTTGTTTGTGGATTGCTGTCCGGATCGAGCGCAGCGCCCATGGCCCCCCTGCCTTGGCATTGCTCGTCGTGTTCGTAGGTCAGAGGGGCCGAGTCGCAGGATGGATACACGAAGCGCGGTCCGGCCTGTTCCGACGACCGACCCGCGGGCCTGCCGCCGCGGTGCGGCCACCGCGGGCCGGCGGCCCGCGGCCACCCGCGACCCGGGCTGGTTGGCCGGTGCCGACCAGCGAGGTGAACGTCTTCGACTGACCGGCCGTCCCGCCGTCCCCGGCCGGCGCCGCGCGGCGGAATTCGTTCCTGCTCCGGCTCGATCGCCCGCCGGCGGCGGACGGGGTCAGGGCCTTGACGGGCGCACCGCCGGGCCCCAATGCCCCGCGGGGCCCGGGCCGGGGCCGGGGTCGTGCGGCAGTGGGCCGCCTCGCGGCCGGCCGCAGGTCAGGTGGCGGGGTCGAGCTGCCACCAGTAACCCGCGTCGCGGTGCGGTGACGGCAGGCCGCCGAGCGACTCGTACAGGCCGATCGCGGCGTGGTTGTCCTCGTCGGTGAACAGCCACAGCCGCCGGTGCCCCTCGCGCCGAGCCAGGGCCAGGAACTCGGTCAGCAGCGCCCGCCCGACGCCGTGCCGACGCCAGGTCGCCGCCACCTCGATCTCGTACAGCTGGATCTGCGTGTGCCCGGCGGCGTGCCGCTGGCGCAGCCCCCAGGCCCAGCCGGCCAGCCCGTCGGCGGGGTCGGTGGCCACCATCGGCACCGTCGAGGGGTCGGCCAGGAACGGCGCCGGATCGGTCACCACATCCCGGAACCGGCGCACCGTCCGATCCCAGAGCTCGGCGTCGTCCATCCCGAGCACTCGGATCCTGACCGCGGGCTGCGCCGACATCACGCCGAATCCTCGCAGACCACCGACTC
>JBBWZH010000541.1:0-6709 GCA_039648995.1 Mycobacteriales bacterium | reverse complement strand
ACGCCTGCAGCAGGTGCACGGTCGTCATGATCAGATCGTCGAAGTCCAGCGCGTGCGCCTCACGCAACCGGCGCTGGTAGAGCGTGTACGCCTCGGCCAGCATCTTCTCCAGCCCGGTGCCGGCCTTGCCGGCCCAGGTCTCGGCGTCGACCAGCTCGTTCTTGAGGTTGCTCACCTGGACGCTCATCGCCCGCGCCGGGAACCGCTTGGGGTCCAGGTCGAGGTCGCGGCAGACCATCGCCATCAGCCGCTGCGAGTCGCCCTGGTCGTAGATCGAGAACGTGGTCTTCAGCCCGAGCGTCTTCGCCTCGGCCCGCAGGATGCGCACGCACATCGAGTGGAACGTGGAGACCCACATCGCCTTGGCGCGCGGGCCGACCAGCGCGGCCACCCGCTCCTTCATCTCGCCGGCGGCCTTGTTGGTGAACGTGATCGCCAGGACCTCGCCGGGCTGCGCGCCGCGGTGGGCCAGCAGGTAGGCGACGCGGTAGGTCAGCACCCTGGTCTTGCCGGAGCCGGCGCCGGCCACGATCAGCAGCGGCGCCCCGGCATGGGTGACCGCCTCCCGCTGCGCCGGGTTCAGCGTGTCGAGCAGGGTGTCGGCGTCGACGGCGAGCCGCACCGGCCGGCGCTTGCGCTCCGGCGCCGGTTCAGCCGCCGGTGCCAACTCGGCGGCCGGGATCAGCTCGGCCATCGGGATCACTGCGGCCGCAACGGGTTTCTCAACTGGACTACTCATCTCACCGGCAACCATAGAACGGGGCACTGACGTTCCGTGCCGCCGACGCGGCCGAACCGCCGGGTGTACGCACCCGGTCGGCCGCTGGTAGCATTGCCTGCGTGCAGCGCGTGACGACATACGAGTTTTTCTACGGGTACCGGAGTCCGGTATCCGTCGTCGTCGTCTGAGCTCAGACCACACCGACGCCCCGGGTTCCACACCCGGGGCGTTTGTCGTGTCCGGGGGCGTGGGCCAGGGGTGTGACCTCGAACAGGAGCCCCGATGTCCACCACGATCAGCCCGGCGCCCTCGCTGACCGGCACCGACGCAGCCGCCGGCCTGACCATGAGCCGCGCGGGCGGCCCGGTCACCGGCCCGGCGCTCAGCCCCGCGGCCGGCGACGCCGACCTGATCCCGCTGCTGCGCACCCAGATCGACGCGATCGACGCCGGCATCGCCCGGCTCATCGCGGAGCGGGCGCGGCTGTCGGCCCGGGTCCAGACCGCCCGGATCGCCGCCGGCGGCGTCCGCATCGAGCTGGGCCGGGAGCGCCGCATCCTGGAGAGCTACCGGTCGGCGCTGGGCGACGAGGGGCCCACGCTGGCCACCGCCATTCTCCGCCTCTGCCGCGGCCCGCGCTGACCCCGCCGGCCGCCACCGGCGGTCAGCCGGCGGTCGACGGGGTGGCGGGGACGGCGGCCATCCGGGCGGCCGCGCCGGCTCCGAGCAGCGCGTCCACCGCGCCGGCCGGTAGCGGCTCGGCGAACAGGTAGCCCTGCGCCGCCCGGCAACCCAGCCCGGCCAGCACCTCCCGCTGCCGCTCGGTCTCCACCCCCTCGGCGATCGTATGCAGGCCGAACGTGCTGGCCAGTGCCAGGATCGCGCGGACGAGCGCGACCGCGTCCGGGTCGCTGGCCACCTCGTCGACGAACATCTTGTCCACCTTGATCGCGGTCACCGGCAGCCGGCGCAGGTAGGCCAGCGAGGAGTAGCCGGTGCCGAAGTCGTCGATCGCCACCCGCACGCCGAGCGCGGCCAGCGCGGCCAGCCGGCTGACCGTGGTCTCGGCGTCGTCCAGCAGCGATGTCTCGGTCAGCTCCAGGGTGAGGCTGGCCGGCGGCAGGCCGGCGGTGACCAGCGCCCGGGTCACCGTGGCCATCAGGTCGGTCCGGACGAACTGGCCGGCGGAGAAGTTCACGCTCACCCCGACGCCCGGCTGCAGCCGCTGCCAGCGGACCGCCGCGGTGCACGCCTCGGTGAGCACCCACCGGTCGAGCTCGCCGACCACGCCGATCTCCTCGGCGACCGTGACGAACTCGCGCGGCAGCAGCAGCCCCCGCCGCGGGTGCCGCCAGCGGACGAGCGCCTCCAGGCCGAGCAGGCCACCGCCGGCCAGGTCCACGATCGGCTGGTAGCGCAGCTCGAACTCGGCCCGGTCCAGCGCCACCCGCAGGTCCGCCTCCAGCTCGGCCCGGGCCATCGCGGCCAGCCGCATGCTCGGCTCGAACAGCCGGTAGCGGCCCCGGCCGGCCACCTTCGCCGCGTACATGGCCACGTCGGCGTCCCGGATCAGGTTGTCGGCGTCCCGTTCCGGGCCGATCCAGGCGGCGACCCCGAGGCTGGCGCCGACCCGGATCGCCCGGCCGGCGAACTCCACCGGCTCGCCGAGCGCGGCCAGCAGCCGCTCGGCCACCAGCACCCCGTCCGCCGACCCGGTGGAGTCCGGCAGCAGTGCCGCGAACTCGTCGCCCCCGACCCGGGCCAGTAGCCCGGCCGGGCCCAGCTCGGTGCGCAGCCGGGCGGCCACGGCGGCCAGCAGGCGGTCCCCGGCCGCGTGCCCGAGCGAGTCGTTGACCTGCTTGAAGCCGTCCATGTCGATCATCAGAACGGTGACGTGGCCGGGTTGCCGGGCCGCGGTCAGCGCCGCCTCCAGCCGCTCCGCGAACAGTGCGCGGTTCGGCAGCCCGGTGAGCGGGTCGTGGTAGGCGAGGCGGGCCAGCCGCGCGGTCAGCGCCGAGTTGTCCAGCACCGCCAGCGCCTGCCGGACCAGCACCAGCACCACCAGCCCGGCGAACGACGCGATCAGCAGCGGCGGCGGGTCGGCCGGCGGCGGCCCGGCCGCGGCACCGGCGAGCAGCACCACGGCCAGCGGCAGCAGCGCGCGCGGCCGGGAGTCCGGCGTGCGGCCGCCCGGATCCCGCCGCGACCCGCCGACCCGCAGCGCGGCCAGCCCGCACAGCACGCAGTAGAGCGGGGAGAACGCGTCGATCAGGTCGCCCGGGTGGTAGTCGCCGCGCAGCGCGAGCGCGACGTACGCGGTGTCGCCCATCGCCCGGACCGCCAGCCCCGCGCCCACCAGCGCGAACAGCCCGCGCTCGGTGCGCGCGTTGGCCGCGATGAGCACGACCACGGTGAACGTCATGATGTCCAGGAACGGGAAGACCAGGCCGAACGCCCGCATCGTCGGCTCGCCCTGCAGCGCCAGCCGGAACACCCGGATCCAGCCGACCAGCAGCAGCGCGCCGCCGACCAGCAGCCCGTCCAGCGCCAGCCGCAGCCGTTGCCCGGCGGTGGTCGGCGCGGACGGCAGCAGGAACAGCGCGACCAGGCCCACCCCGATACCGCCCAGGAACAGCAGCCCGATCAGCGGCGTATTCGGCTCCTGGTGCCCGAGCCCGATCTGCTCGATGTCCCAGGCCGCCCGGCCGGCCGCGATCAGCGCGAAGTTGATCGCGAACAAGGTCCAGAAACGGCGCGGCACACCGGATTCCCGGCGGGCCGCGGCCCGGCTGGCGAGGGCGGCGAAGGCGGCGCCGAACAGGCCGACCATGTCGGCCGCGACCGCCCGGCCTGGCAGCCGGGCAGCCAGCCAGCCCACGGTGGCGGCAACCAGCGCCACGGCAACAACCGCGGCGATCCTCGACGACCGACGCAACGATGACCTCCTGGGGCCTGGATACCGGACCGGGCGACCGAATACCGGCTGTTCGCACATTTCGCGACCGGAAACGTCCCGACCGGTACGCCGCGGCCCCGCCACCGGCCGCCCGTACGATCGGGAGCCGTGACTGGAGCGGTACAGAACACCGGGTTCGGCGGGCCGGCGCAACCGGTCGACGTGACGCGGGTGCTGGTGGTGGCGGCCCACCCGGACGACGTGGACTTCGGCGCCGCCGGCACGATCGCCGGCTGGACCGACGCCGGCATCGAGGTGGCCTACTGCCTGGCCACCTTCGGCGACGCGGGCGGCTTCGACGAGACGCCGCGCGAGGAGATGCCGGTGCTGCGGGAGGCCGAGCAGCGCGCCGCCGCGAAGGTGCTCGGCGTCTCCGACCTCACGTTCCTCGGCTATCCGGACGGCCGCGTCTACGTCACCCACGAGCTGCGCCGGGACATCACCCGGGAGATCCGCCGGGTCCGCCCGCAGCGGGTGGTCTGCCCGTCGCCGCAGCGCAACTGGCACCGCATCGGCCCGTCCCACCCGGATCACCTCGCGGTCGGCGAGGCCACCCTGTGCGCGGTCTACCCGGACGCGCGCAACCCGTTCGCGCACCCCGAACTGCTCGCCGACGAGGGCCTGGACGCCTGGACGGTGAGCGAGGTGTGGATGCTCGGCGGCCCGCAGTCGGACCGCTGGGTGGACGTGACCGACACGTTCGACCGGAAGGTGGCCGCGCTGCGGGCGCACACCAGCCAGACCGCGCACCTGGACCTGGAGCCGATCCTGCGCGGCTGGCTGTCCCGCAACGCCGCCATCGGCGGGCTGCCGGAGGGCCGCCTGGCCGAGGCCTTCCAGATCCTGCCCACCGGCTGACCGCCGGCCTGTTGACCGGCCCGGGCAGGGGCCGGCCCGGGCGAGCCGCCGGGCCGGGCGGGGGCCGGGCGAGCCGCCGGGCCGGGCGAGCCGCCGGGCCGGGCGAGCGTCAGGCCGCGCAGAGCAGGACGGTCGGCGCGCCGGCCACCCGGGTGAGCACCACGATCGCGTGCCCGTCGCCGGCCAGCCGCAGCTCCCGGCGCAGCAGCTGCGGGTCGACCGCGGAGCCGCGCTTCTTCACCGTGACCTGGCCGACGCCGCGGCGGCGCAGCAGCTCGCGCAGCCGCTTGAGGGAGAACGGCAGCACGTCGGTGACCCGGTAGCCGCGGGCGAACGGGGTCGTGACGGGCGCGTCCGCGGCCACGTACGCGATCATCGGGTCGACCAGCCGGCCGCCGGGCAGCGCGCGGACCACCTCGCCGACCAGGCCGGCCCGGATCACCGCGCCGTCCGGCTCGTACAGCCATGCCCCGGGCGGCCCGACCGGTGGCCGCCCGGCGCCGGAGTCGACCAGCGTGGCCTCCGGGGTGCCGGCGGCCGGCAGCACGGTGGCCCGGCGCGGCGCGGTGGCCAGCGGGCCGAACCAGAGCGCGGCCTCCTTCACCTCGCCGGCCACCGACACCCACTCCGCCTCCGCCCCGGCCGGCACCAGCTCATGCGGGATACCGGGTGCGACCTTGGCCCCGGTCAGCGGCACCGCGGCGGCGACCTCGGGCAGGAACGCGAACGGCGGCGAGTACGCCCGCGGGTCGAACACCCGGCGGCTGCCGCCCCGCCCGGCGTGGCGACGGGCCGGGTCGACGAACGCGGCCGGCCAGCCGGCCAGCACCACCCCGGTGGCATCCGCGCAGCTCACGGTCGCGCGGGCGGCCAGCCCCAGGGCTTCGATGTTCGCGCCGGCCACCGCCACGGTCAGCGGGTCGCGGTCCACCCCGTGCGCGGCCAGCCCGGCCCGGGCCAGCGCGGTCAGGTCGGCGCCGATCCCGCAGCACAGATCCAGCACGCGGCCCGGCGCGGCGGCCGCGTACCGGGCGGCCCGGTGCGCCGCGACCACTGCCCGGGTGGCCTGCTCGACGCCGTCCGGGGTGAAGAACATCAGCTCGGCCTCGGCGCCGAACTTGGCCCGGGCCCGGTCCCGCAGCCGGGCCTGGGTGAGCGCCGCGGACACCAGCGCCGGGTCGTACCGCGCCCGCAGCTCGGTCAGCGTCGCCAGCAGCGTGCGCTCGTCAACCCCACGGCCGGCGACCGCGGCGAGCACCCGCTCCCCCTCGGCCGTCCGCAGCGCGCGGAACGACTCCAGGTCCATTCATCCACTCTGCCGCAGGCCGTCCCGTGAACCCGCCGGGGGCAGTGTTGAGGCGCTGGCACTCAGGGGGCTAGAGTGCTAAACCGACGAGCGCGGTACCGGGTTGGTCCCCGCGACGGCAGACCAGTGCCGGCTCTGACCACTACGCATTTCTGCGACCCCGTCAGGAGGGGGAGGACAGACCGTGACGACCGCTACCAAGGTCAACATCAAGCCGCTCGAAGACCGCGTCGTCGTCCAGGCGAACGAGGCCGAGACGACCACGGCTTCAGGCATCGTGATCCCGGACACGGCGAAGGAGAAGCCCCAGGAGGGCACCGTCATCGCCGTTGGCGCCGGCCGCTGGGACGAGGGCGGCGACAAGCGGATCCCGCTCGACGTGAAGGTCGGCGACACCGTGCTGTACTCGAAGTACGGCGGCACCGAGGTCAAGTACGCCGGTGAGGAGTACCTCATCCTCTCCGCCCGCGACCTGCTCGCCGTCATCGAGCGCTGATCTGTCACAGCCAGCCGCCCCGGACGCCCGGCATCGGGTGACCGGGGCGGCGGCGTGGTAGGCACCGAAGGAAGGACACATGGCCAAGATCCTCAACTTTTCGGACGAGACCCGGCAGGCGCTTGAGCGCGGCGTCGAGAGTCTCGCCGAGACCGTGCGGGTGACGCTCGGCCCGCGCGGCCGCAACGTCGTCATCGACAAGAAGTTCGGCGCGCCGACGATCACCAACGACGGCGTCACCATCGCCCGCGAGATCGACCTGGTCGACCCGTTCGAGAACCTGGGCGCCCAGCTGGTCAAGAGCGTGGCGACCAAGACCAACGACGTGGCCGGCGACGGCACCACCACGGCGACCGTGCTGGCCCACGCGAT